>CAJKWP010000011.1 GCA_905203645.1 uncultured Christensenella sp. | reverse complement strand
AAAATAAATAAATATTTAAAAACTTAACATTTGCAAAAAAAAACAACAAAAAACTTTCTCAAAAAATGGGAAAGTTTTTTGTTGTATAATAAAATCTTTTTGCAAAAAACTATATTTATGGAAATATATTTTTTGATTTTTGCATTATGCTTGACAATCAATTTGATTTTGCTTTCGATTATGATTGTGCACCAACGAAAAAAACCGCAGTTTATGCTTTTGTGGACTTTGATAATTGTTATTTTGCCAATTTTGGGCTTTTTGTTTTATTTGTTTTATGGTTTGAGTTTGAACAAAAAAATCAAAAAAATGTTAAAGGCAAAAAAGTTGCAAGCACAAAAGTTTTTTGAAAATCAAAATTTGGATTTGAACAAATCACAAATCAACAATCAAAAACAGCGATTGACACAACCACAAAACAAAACAAACGAAAAAGATGATGACACAAAAAAATTGCAACAATATATAAAAAACATTGGTGGAAGCGAAGTCTGTGATTGCAAAACACAAATTTTTTGTCACAGCAAAGACAAAATAAAAAGTTTGAAAACAGATATAAAAAATGCCAAAAAAACAATCAATATGGAATATTATATTTTTCAAAACGACAAGATTGGCAGAGAAATTTTGTTTTTGCTTTGCAAAAAAGCAAGGCAAGGTGTTCAGGTCAATTTGATTTATGACAGCGTAGGAAGCAAAAAAACACAAAAAAAATACTTTGCAAAACTTTCAAAAGCAGGCGGGCAGGTCAAAGAGTTTTTTCCGCCAATTTTTGGCATAGACTTGTTCAACCCGCAATACAATTTCCGCAATCATCGCAAGATAGTCGTTATTGATGATGAAATCGGCTACTTTGGCGGAATGAATATTTGTCTTGACAGTGTAAACGGAAAAAAGTTGCGACCTTGGAAGGATATACATTATCGTTTGCAAGGTGAATGCGTTGAATATTTGAAAAGAGTTTTTGTTGCGGACTTTTTGTTTTTGGGTGGCAAAATTTTGGTAAAAGAAAACCAACCAAATCAAACTTTCAGCAAGCAAAGTCCAAAAAGTATAAGTGTACAAAATCAAAAAAAATACAATGGCGAAATACAAATTTTTTCAAGTGGGCCAGAAGAAAGACTTGAAAAAAGCAAGGATGCAATTGTCGAAATGATTTATATGGCAAAGAAAAAAATATGTATTCAAACGCCATATTTTATACCTGACAGCAATCTTTTGGGGGCAATCAAAACGGCAAGTCTTTCGGGTGTTGAAGTGACGATAATGTTGCCACAAAAACAGGACAGAAAGGTGTTGCAAACAGTTGGACTTTATTATGCATCACATCTTTGCGATATGGGTGTAAAGTTTTTGATGTACAACGGATTTTTACATTCAAAACTTTTGATTGTTGATGACAAATTTGCTTTCAGCGGAAGCAGTAATTTTGACAACCGTTCTTTTTCGCTGAATTTTGAAATAAATGGAATTTTTTACGACAAAAATAATATCAGAAAATTGTGCGATATTTGGGCAAAAGATGCAAAAAATGCACATTATCTTACAAAAAATATACTTAAAAAAGAAAAAATTTACAATACTTCTGTGTCGATAACAGCACAACTTTTGTCGCCTTTTTTGTAATTTCCTGTCGAAAAAAGCAGATTATTTTGTATATTTTTCGTAATAATTTTAAAAATCGCATTCAAATCTGAAATTTTTGTATAAATTCAAAAAAAATGTTGGCACACTGACCTTGACGACACTTCAAACATCCCCTTATAATCGGTTTGACGAAGAAAAAAGGGGATAAAATATGAAAAAAAATCTATGGGCAAAAACTATACTTTCGGTATACTTTTATTTGGAAAAAATCACAAAAGCGATTGACAAAATTATCGAATCAAGAGTAGACGGAAGCAAGTATTATTCCAAAAATGCGTTCAACGATATTATGACAATCAGCAGTCACATTCTCAGTTTGACCGAACGCAAAGTAAGACTTATAAACTTGAAACTGCTTTGTGAAAAAGCATTGGAAACAATGCCAGAAGAATATGCAAGGATTTTGATTGTCGCATTTGTTGAAAAGCGTAGAGCGGAAGATAGTGCAAAATCACTTGATATGTCACTGCGCACTTATTTTCGCAAAATGCCATTGGCACTGAAAAGTTTTGAAAATGCTTTGGCTCAGTTTGGTTACACTGAAAAAAAGTTGCAACAATGTTATGGGGATGAAACATTGATTGTGCAAGCAAAAACCAAAATTGACGAAGACAAAATTTTCAGACTTGACAGAACCACTTTTGACAAAATTTACAACACGTACAAATTTGATTTCAAACATGCAAAATTGCAAATGTAAAAAAACAAAGGGCAGAATTTCAAAAGAGATTTTGCCTTTGTTTTTTAAAGTATTTAATCATCCAACTCATAATAATCTGACTTTTTCAGTCTTTTTATTTTTTTTGTTTTGCCTTTGCCGTTGTCAACCGAAAGGCGGGTGGGTTTGAACAAAAGATAAACTATCAATATGCATGGCAAGCATACAACGGCAACAAGCAAAATCTGAACGGGCATAGGTAGCGATGAAAGCCTGTCCGTACTGTTTGTTTGTGTGGGAGTGCTTTCTTCGGGAAAGTACGGTTTGTCAACAATTTGCATCTCTTCCATATTGCGTGAAACTGGTGCAAGTGGATAACAATATACCGAATACAAATAACCGCTTATGTTTTCTTGACCTGTTATATACGTGCAGTAATACCACGTGTCACCCATGGCGGGAGCGTACTCTTCACCAAACGTTTTTGCAATATATTTGATGTTGCTTTCCAAAAATGGAAGTGCACACAAAATGTTGAACGGACCTTGTGACGCAATGGGTGAACTGCGAAGATTAAGTCCGTTGCTTGAAAGTATTTTCAACCCAATATTTTCGGGATAGGGAATTTGTGGCTGACCACTTACAAAAACAAGGTCACTTGCCAAAACATAGCCTTCGACGTCCATGTATCGTGCTTTGTAAAAACTGTTCTCTTCGGGTGCAAGCAACTCCACAAAGTACGTGATTTCGGGGTAAAACAAAACATTGTCATTTGATACAAGTGGTTCTTTGTAAAAGGCGATATTGCTTTTGGTTATGCGTGCATATTGCTTTGTTTGGCAAAAAGTGCCTTTTGCAGGCGAAAAAATGGTGCAAAGCGGTGCAACCAAAACAAACATACAAAATAACAAATAACAAATTTTTTTTAATTTCATAATTTTGCATTTTGATTGTAACAATTTTTGTTTTGTAAAAATTATGTTTTTGTGTCGAAATTCAAATAAAAGGATAAAAAATGGAAGAAAACTTGATATCACGAATAAAACAAATCGAAGCCGAACTTGTGCGAAGATGCGCAAAAGGAAAAATCGACCTTTACAACACGGGCGAAATTGTGCACCAAAAACAAGTCGAGTTTCACAAGTGTGACAAAAAAAATCGCTGGGTTTTCGGTGGCAATCGAACCGGAAAAACCGAATGCGGCGCCGTTGAAAGCATTTGGCTTTGTCGTGGCGAACACCCTTTCAAAAAGTTGGAAAAAGCGTGCGACGGTTGGGTTGTTTCACTTTCAAGACAAGTCCAGCGTGACGTTGCTCAAAGCAAAATTTTAAGTTACCTGAAACCCGAATGGATACAAGACGTTGTTATGAGCGAAGGTCGAAAAGACAGCCTTTCGGGCGGAATAATAGATTATATTTTGATAAAAAACGTCTTTGGTGGCGTCAGCAAATTGGGGTTTAAAAGTTGCGACCAAGGCCGTGAAAAGTTTCAAGGAACATCACTTGATTTTGTTTGGTTTGACGAAGAACCGCCATATGATATCTATATCGAATGCAAAATGCGTGTCATTGACAGATGTGGTCAGATCTTTGGAACAATGACCCCACTCAAAGGTCTTACTTGGGTGTATGACGAAATTTATGTCAACGAAAAAAGCGACCCGGATATTTGGCATACTTTTATGACTTGGCAAGACAACCCCTTTTTGGCAAGCGAAGAAATACAAAAACTGTATGATTGCATGTCCAAAGACGAACTGGAAAGCAGGTGCTATGGCAAATTTGTCGGGCATAGCGGTGGAGTGTACAACGAGTTCGACGAAAATTTGCACGTTATCGAACCGTTTGCCGTACCTTACGAATGGTACGACAATATTTCGATTGACCCGGGACTCAACAATCCGCTGTCTGCACATTGGTATGCAGTCGACTTTGACGGAAACGTTTACGTTATTGCCGAACATTATCAGGCGCAAAAAGATATAATTTTTCATTCGCAAAAAATAAAAGAAATTTGCGACAATCTTAATTGGCATCGCAGAAATGGTTACATAAACGCACTTATTGACTCGGCGGCGTCACAGCGAACTTTGGCGTCGACCAAAAGCGTTGCCGACCTTTTTTATGACAACGGAATTTTGGTCAATACAAACGTAAACAAAGACGTTTTCAGTGGTATTCAACGTGTCAAAAGTTATTTCAAAAACGCAAACGGAAAAGCAAGATTGTTTATATTCAAAAATTGCACAAATATGATACGCGAAATAAAAACCTATCGTTGGGGCGACGGCGACAACCCAATCAAAAAAGACGACCACGCAGTCGACGAACTGCGCTATTACATTATGTCAAAGCCCGAAAACAAGGAAGCCAAACCGGCAAAAAATTTGATTCAGCGTGACAAAGAACGCTTGATAAGAAAAATCAAATATAATCACTGAAAATTTGAATAATTTTTTTGCAATTTTGCAAAATATAAGTATGTTTTCAATTATTTTACGTGCAATTATCGTATATTTGATAGTTTTGGTTGTATTCAGACTGATGGGCAAAAGACAAATTGGTCAAATGCAGCCTTTCGAACTTGTTTTGACATTGATTATTGCAGACTTGGCAACTATTCCTATGGCAGAAATGTCAGTGCCGCTTTTGCACGGAATTATCCCGCTTTTCACGTTGGTTCTTGTGCATTTTTTGCTTACAATTATATCCAAAAAATCCACAAAGTTCAGTCGTATGTTAAGTGGAAAACCAATCATTGTCGTAAATCCAAATGGTTTGGATTATGAAGCACTGCGTGAACTTAATATTTCGGTCGACGATATCTTTGGTGCAATCAGGGCAAAAGGTTATTTCAAATTGGAACAAATTCAGTATGCAATAATGGAAACCAATGGCACAATAAATGTTATGCCCAAAAGTGAATTTTCACCGGTTACAAACGGTGATATCGATATCAAAATCGAAGATGAAAGATTGCCGATAACTTTGGTAAGCGAAGGCAGTTTGATGAAAGAAAACCTTGCACTTGCAAACGTTGATGCCGAATTTGTCAACAAAATGCTGAAAAAAGCAAAAATTTCGTCGGTCAAAAAATGTATTGTGCTGACACTTGACGGAAACAATCAAATCTACGCACAAGAAATCGGCAAAAAGTTTGTCAGTTTCGAGGTGAAATAATGCTGAAAAAATACATCTATCTTTTTTTGATACTTGCGGTTTTGGTTTCGTCTTGCGTTGTGGAAGAATATTTGGTCAACAAATATTTGCAAGATATAGATTTGCAAGTTTCGCAAATTCAAACCTTTGTCAGTGACAAAGAAAACATAAACACAAACGAAATACTTTTTATGGTCGAAAGTTTGGACGACGCTTGGCAATCGCACGAAGCCATTTTGTGCCTTTTGGTCAACCACAAGGATATGGAAGATATCGGACTTGAAATTGCCAGACTCAAATCAAACATATCCACAAATCAAGTCGAAGACTTCAATGCCAGTCTTTCACTTATCCGCTTTTTCACCGACACATATCATCACGTCATGGGCACCAACATTTTCAATGTGCTTTAACGTAAAGATATATATTTATATAAAAAAGACGTCAAAAGAGCAAATTTGCTCAAATGGCGTTTTTTTTGTTGTCAATGCCAGGGTATTTGTTTATTTTTGACAAAAGTGCAAAAAGTACATATTTTGTCAATCGAAAACTTTGTTTTTTTGCTTTGATATGTCAATCAGATAGTTTGCAAAAAGTTCAAAAGAGTTTGTTTGCGTTTGTCGGGCATATTGCAAATAAGGGTGCAAAGTTGTTGGTCTTGGCGAAAGGTGGCAAAGTTGGTGGCAAAAAATTCTTCGGCAGTGCAGTTGCAAGCAGATATAATCTCAAACAGGGTGGACAGGTTTGGCGTAAATTCGCCCGCTTCCATTTTTGTTATATAAGTGCTGTTTTTGCCAATCATCAAACTCAGCGCCCTTGCTGAAAGATTGGCTTTTGTTCTGATTATTCCTATTCGAGTTATGATTTGATTGACGTCCATTTTTGCCTTGTCCTTTTCTTTTGTTTGTGTATATATTGTGACACATTTTTTTGCCCCGATATATGCTTTTGACAGGATAAAATTGCAACAAAAACATTATTTTGAAGATTTTCAAGCAATTTTGCAAAATTGTTTGACTTAAAAATCAATATTTGTTAAAGTATGAATGTCAATACAAAAGTATTGGCTACTTATTGATAGGTTTTCCCCCTAAACATAAGTACAACGTTGGCTCTTGGCTTGTGGTTGCCATGCTTATCACAGTCCAAGTGCTGACATAAAAATTTTTACATGGTCCAACGTGACCAAATTCAAAAAGGAGAATTTTATGAAAAGAAAATTTAAATTGATTACATCAGTTGCTTCTCTTTGCCTTGCTGTTGCATTGATGGCATTTGGTGTATATGCTGCTACAGCTCCATCTGTAACAGTTAACGGTTCTGTAAGCTTCGCTGCTTCAAACGTTTTGGCTTCATACAAAGCTGAACAAGCTGAAGCTGCTGCTACACTTGGCGAATATGTTGAAAAAGGTAAAGGAAGCTTTACAACAACAACAAGTGATGTTGATGGTGCAGTTACTATTGCTCTTGACGAATTGAAACTTGATGATGTTAAAGTTACCGCTTCTTACAAATTCACAATTACAAGTGATTTTGCTGCTGATTCAGCTGCAAAAGTAGTTGTAAAAGTTACAGCTCCAGCTGAAGTTAACGCAAATGGTATCACAGAACATGTTGAATACAGCAAGACCGCTGCTGCTTCAGGAAATTATGAACTTGCTGGCGGAGAAAATTTGGTAGTTACATACACAATCACAGTTGATCCAGCTGTTGCTTCAGCTTTCGCAGCTGCTGCTCGTAACTTCAAATTTGAACTTTCAAGAGCCTAATCGAATTTAGGAAAATTTTTATAAAAATAAAAAAATGTATGGCGCTAAGCATGGAGAAGAAATCCCTTTTGGGGTTTCTTTTTTTTTGTGGATATAGGGGATGGTTGCTTTGAAAAACAAATGTTTTGTGTCAAAATAACAAAAATGGAATTGTTTTGTGATTTTTAAACTTTTGTCAAATTTGTTTCTTGTTCGACAAAAATATGTTTGACAATCGTGGATTTTTCGAACTATACATATACTTGTATGACAGATTTGACGAAAAATTTGGCATAAAGCGTTATTTTAGCCGAAGATTTTGCATTTTGATGTTATTTTAGCCGAAAAGAGATGTACAATAAGTGAATTTATACCTTTGAAATTTTGGAAAAAATGTTGGCAAAGCGGTGTAATTGCTTGCCAATTTTTTTGTGACTCTTTATAATATTAAGGTTGAAAAAAGGAGAAAATTGATGGCAACAAACAAATTTGTTTATCTGTTCAGCGAAGGCAGTGCTTCAATGCGTGAACTCCTTGGCGGAAAAGGCGCAAACTTGGCAGAAATGACAAGAATTGGACTTCCTGTTCCACAAGGCTTCACTGTTACTACCGAAGCGTGCAACAGATACTATGCAGACGGAAAAGTTATCAGTGATGACATAGTTGAAGAAATTATGAAAAACTTGTCCGAACTTGAAAAAATCACTGGAAAAAAATTTGGTGACAAACAAAACCCATTGTTGGTTTCTGTAAGGTCAGGGGCAAGAGCGTCTATGCCTGGCATGATGGACACAATTTTGAATCTTGGTTTGAATGACGAAGTCGTTGAAGGGCTTGCCCATCTTACAAACAACCCAAGATTTGCTTATGACAGTTACCGCAGATTTATTCAAATGTTCTCGGACGTTGTTATGGGCTTGGAAAAATCAAAATACGAAAAATTGATTGACCAAATCAAGGAAAGAAAGGGTGTAAAACTCGACACCGAACTTGACGTAAACGACCTTAAAGAATTGGTTGAAAAATACAAAGCGTTCTATAAGGCAGAACTTGGAAGTGATTTCCCAACCGATCCAAAAACTCAACTTATGGAAGCCGTAAAAGCAGTTTTCCGCAGTTGGGACAACCCACGTGCTATTGTTTATCGTCGTATGAACGATATCCCTGCAAGTTGGGGAACAGCGGTAAACATCCAAAGCATGGTATTTGGAAACATGGGTATGGAAAGTGGAACAGGTGTTGCATTTACACGTAACCCATCTACTGGTGAAAAAGCACTTTATGGTGAATATTTGATGAATGCACAAGGTGAAGACGTTGTTGCAGGTATCCGTACACCAAACCCAATTTCACACCTCAAGGAACAAAACCCCGCATTGTATGAGCAATTTACAAATATCTGCAATACTTTGGAAGACCATTACAATGATATGCAAGACATGGAATTTACCATCGAAAATGGCAAACTTTACATGCTTCAAACACGTAACGGAAAAAGAACTGCAAAGGCTGCACTCAAAATCGCTTGCGACCTTGTAAAAGAAGGCAGAATCGACGAAAAACAAGCACTTTTGATGCTTGATCCAAAACAACTTGACGCACTTTTGCACCCAACATTTGATGCCGAAGCATTGAAAAACGCAAAAGTTATCGCTACCGGACTTCCTGCTTCTCCCGGTGCAGGCAGTGGAAAACTTGTTTTGTGTGCCGAGAAAGCAAAAGAATACAAAGCAAAGAAAGAAAAGTGCGTGCTTGTAAGATTGGAAACTTCACCTGAAGACATCGAAGGTATGGCAGCAAGTGAAGGTATCCTTACCGCTCGTGGCGGAATGACATCCCACGCAGCAGTTGTTGCAAGGGGAATGGGAACCGCTTGCGTAGCAGGTTGTTCAAATTTGAAAGTCAATGAAGAAGAAGGATATATCGAAATTGACGGCAAAAAATACCATGAAGGCGATTATATTTCTATTGATGGTTCAACCGGAAATATCTATGGCGAAAAAGTGCAAACCGCACCTGCAACTGTTTCGGGCGACTTTGCAACAATCATGGGATGGGCTGACAAATATCGTGCATTGAAAGTAAGAACAAATGCCGACAACCCACGTGATGCACAAACTGCATACAACTTTGGTGCAGAAGGTGTTGGACTTTGCCGTACAGAACATATGTTCTTTGATGCTGACCGTATCATGGCTATGCGTGAAATGATTGTTTCAAGCACGGTCGAAGAACGTAAAACAGCACTTGCAAAATTGTTGCCATTGCAACGTAACGACTTTATTGGCATCTACAAAGCAATGAAAGGCAATCCAGTTACAATCAGATTTTTGGATCCACCTCTTCATGAATTTTTGCCACACACAGACGAAGAAATCGCAGTTTTGGCAAAAGAAATGAATATTACTTTTGACCGTTTGAAAGCAACTGTCGAATCATTGCACGAATTCAACCCAATGATGGGACACCGTGGACTTCGTTTGGCAGTAACGTATCCAGAAATTGCCGAAATGCAAACTCAAGCAGTTATCGAAGCCGCTATTGCAGTAAACAAAGAATGTGGATACAACATTGTTCCAGAAATAATGATTCCACTTACATGCGAAGCAAAAGAATTCAATTATGTTCGTGACGTTGTTGTGTCTGTTGCTGACCGTATTATCAAAGAAAACGGCGTAAAATTGACATACAAAGTTGGAACAATGATCGAAATTCCACGTGCCGCTTTGACCGCTGACGAAATCGCAAAAACCGCAGAGTTTTTCAGTTTTGGAACAAATGACTTGACACAAATGACCTATGGATTCTCTCGTGATGACGCTGGAAAATTCTTGGGTGAATATTACAGCAAAAAGATATTTGAATCTGATCCATTTGCAAGACTTGACCAAACAGGCGTTGGACAACTTGTAAAAATGGCTGCTGACAAGGGCAGACAAACTCGCCCAGATATCAAACTCGGTATCTGTGGTGAACACGGTGGCGATCCTTCAAGTATTGAATTCTGCCACAAAGCAGGACTTACTTACGTTTCTTGCTCGCCATATCGTGTGCCAATCGCACGCCTTGCCGCTGCACAAGCAAACCTGAAATATCCAAGAAACTAAGATTTTTGCTTGAAACAAAAACACAAAACAACCGCAAAACCTTTTTGCGGTTGTTTTTTTTGTGCAAATTTGCGTGCAAAAAGCACTTTTTTTTGAAAATATGAAAAAAAGTTGGCACAGTTTGGTTGCGAATGGAAAAATCGTGATTTATAATCGTGGCACAACAAAAGCAAAAGGGCGCCCTTGCAAAAGGAGATTGCTCTTTTTTGTTGGAAGGTGGCGAAGTGGAAGACAAACAAAAATTGGAAAAGGCTCTTATGAAAAAGGCTGTTGGGTTTGTTCATGACGAAATTATCGAAGAATACATTTGTGGCGAAGATGGTGAAAAACTTTGCAAAAAAAAAGTAACAAAAAAATTTGTTCCGCCGGATATCCCCGCAATGAAACTTTTGTTGGAAGTTTTTGACAAACAAGTACCTTTGACAGAGATGAGCGAAGAAGAATTGCAACAAGAAAAGAAAAGATTGCTTTTGGAACTTGAAAAATTAAAAGGGGAAAAAGATGGAGATTGAAAAGTGTTCAAAACAAGTAAAGTGCGATTTTTATGGATGCCCCAACATGGCAGTTTACAGTTTCAAAACTGGCAGGTTGTTGGGAAGCAAAATGCACTTTTGCAAAGATTGTATGCAAGAGTTGTATCAATCGATTGGCGAAAATTTGATACCCAAATCGCCCAAAACACCATTCAAACAAAAAAAGATAAAGTAAAAGGAGAAAATTATGGAAGTAAAATCAAACAATCACATTTTTAACAAAATTGACAATGGCGATTTTGAAAAGCAAATTGTTGACGAAGTTATGCAAGATTTCAAACGCCGACAAGAAGAACGTAAAAGTTTTGAAGCACAATGGCAACTCAATATGAATTTTTTGATGGGAAATCAATATTGCAGTATCGGTTTCAACGGTGACGTCGAAGAATATGACAAACAATTTTTTTGGCAAGAACGTCAAGTTTACAATCATATTGCACCCATGATAGAAATCAGACTTGCAAAGTTGCAAAGGGTAAGACCAACCATGACGGTTACACCCGCGTCTGGTGATGACAAAGATATCAAAACAGCAAAGATGTCCAAAAAAATCATCAATGCGATTTACAACAAAAAACGTGTAAGTGACCTTATCAACCAAGCAACACGTTGGAGTGAAGTTTGCGGGACAAGTTTTTACAAGGTTACGTGGAACAATGCAGGCGGGGTAAAATTGGACAGAGTTTCAACGGGTGATGTAGATATTGCAGTTGTAAGTCCATTTGAAATTTATCCCGAAAGTTCAAGTTGCGAAAGATTGGAAGATAACCGCAGTATTATTCACGCAAAGGCTTATCACGTTGATGAAATAAAAAATATTTGGGGAGTAGAAGTTGAAGGTCAAGAAGTAGACGTGTTTACTCTTGAACAGACAAACAAAACCATCGGCGGACTTGATTACAACGCTTTTTCGAACAAAGTTATCAAAACAACAAGAAGCAATTATCAAATCGTAATTGAAAAATACGAATTGCCAACGACCGAATATCCAAACGGCAGAATTATAATCATTGCAGGCGACAAACTTTTGCATATTGACGAATTGCCATATCAAAATTGCGAAAATGGTCGTGGATATCCATTTTTGAAACAAGAGGCAATCTCACAAATCGGATGTTTTTGGGGAACAAGCATCATAGACCGAGTTATTCCTATTCAAAGAGCATACAACACAGTAAAAAACCGCAAGCACGAGTTTTTGAACAGGTTGTCAATGGGAATTTTGACGGTTGAAGATGGTTCGGTGGATATCGACAATTTGGAAGAAGAAGGTCTGAGTCCTGGCAAAGTGCTTGTTTACAGACAAGGTTCAACACCACCACATTATATGTCAAACACATCTGTTCCAACCGATTTCAAAGCCGAAGAAGATGGGCTTTTGAATGAACTTATGCTTGTCAGCGGTGTATCGGATTTGCTCCGTGACAGCACTACTTACACAAGCAATATGTCAGGTGTTGCATTGCAACTTTTGATTGAACAAGACGAAAGCAGACTTACAACATCTGCCGAAAGTATACGTGAATGTATGCGCAGAATGGCTGGGCACATCTTGAAACTTTACAAACAGTTTGCTATCACGCCAAGACTTGAAAAAATTGTTGGTGACAATGGTGATATCGAAGTGTTCTATTTTTCATCAGGTGACATTACAAGTGACGAAGTTGTCTTTGAAACCGAAAACGATTTAAGCGAAACTTTGGCGCAAAGACGAAATATGGTTTTTGACCTTTTGAAAGCCGGACTTTTGCAAGATGAAAATGGGAAACTTTCAAACAGGATGCGTATAAAGGCGTTGGAACTTTTGGGCTTTGGAATATGGGAAAATGCTCAGGACATAAACGAATTACACACCAAAAAAGCATCCAAAGAAAACTTTGAAATGCTCAAAGGCAAGGTTTGTGAACCATTGGAAATTGACGAACACGAACTGCACATACAAGAGCATACGGCGTTTATGCTTGGCGGCGACTTTCAAAAATTTGAAAACAAAGAACTTGTACTGAAATTTTTGGAACATATCCGCAAACACAAACAAATGAAAAAGTTGTCAGAACAAGTTGAAAATATGGCAACTGAAACCAAATAAAAAAAATAAAAGGAAATCAAAAAATGGAAGAAAACAAAAATTGGGAACAACCAAATGAAGATTCAGCCACAGCCGAACAGTCGGCACAAGAAGATAGCAGGGCAGAGAAGATTCAAGAAGGCTCCCTTGGAAAATTTAAGGACACTCAAAGTTTGCTGGATGCCTATAACAATTTGCAGGCAGAATTCACTCGCAAGTGTCAAATGGTTTCAAAACTTCAAAAGGAAGAAACAGACAATGCACAAAAGCAAAGCGCACCTGTTTATATGGATGAAGATTGGAACGAAAAGGTTTATCGCTTTTTGGAAGAAAACCAACAAGCAAAACCTTATGCCAAAGAGATATCACAAATGATTTTGGCTGATCAAAACTTGGCAAAAAATCAAGATGCGTTATCTGTGGCATGGAGCAAAATCGCACTTCAAAACTTCAAAACACCCGAAATGGCACTTGAAGATGATGATTTTGTAAACAATGTCGTTTTGAAATCTGACAAGGTCAAACAAGCATTTGTAAAAAGTTTGACACAGCAAATTTCAACAAACTCGCCACCAAACGTGATAAATTCGGCAAGCGGTGGCAGTTATGGCTTTGTAAAAGAGCGTGTGCCAAACGACCTTTCAGAAGCAAAAGAAATGGCAAAAAGATTTTTTGATTGATTTGAAAGGAGAAAATTATGGTTACATTACAAAGTGCAGACAATGCACTTAAATCGGTTTACCTTGGCGTGGTTGCAAACCAACTTAATATAAACGCAAATCCACTTATGGGTAAAATCAAACAAACAACACAAGATGTTTGGGGCAAAGAAATTATAAAACTTGCGCCTTATGGCATCAACGGCGGTATTGGAGCAGGTGCCGAAACAGACGCACTTCCAAAAGCTGGCGGAAACAACTATGTGCAATTCAAAACTGCACTCAAAAACCTTTATGGCAGAATCGAAATTTCTGACAAGGCGATCAGATCTTCTGCAAACAGCACTGGTGCTTTTGTAAATCTTTTGAACGATGAAATGGAAGGACTTATCAAAGCAAGCAGTTTCAATTTTGGCAGAATGTTGTATGGTGACGGCAGTGGTCTTTTGGCAACTGTTTCAGGCGTTTCTGGGACAACCGTTACTTGCGACAGTGTAAAAAACATGATTGAAGGAATGATTGTAGATTTTTACAACGGCAATACAAAAGTTGCTGATGCAAGTGGTTACAGAATTACTTATGTTGACCGCGTAAACAAAAAAATCACTTTGGACTTTTCTTCAACACAAGCAGCAAAAGTTGCACAAGGACACAAAATCTATGTTCAAAACTCAAAAGGTTTTGAAATCACTGGTTTGGGTGCTATTTTCGACGACAGTGCTGCTACTCTTTATGGACTTACAAAAGCAAATTATCCATGGCTTAAACCTTATACAAGCACAACCGAAACGGAAATTTCTGACAGTCTTATTCAAGGTGCGGTTGATTACTTGGAAGAAGCAAGCGGAAGCAATATCAACTTTATTTCTTGCGCAAGCGACGTAAGAAGAGCATATCAAGAATATCTTGGTGCTTACAGACGTAACATCGACGTTATGGAACTTGCTGGCGGTTACAAAGCAATTACTTACAACGGTATCCCTGTTGTGGCTGACAGATTTGTTGCCGACGGAACAATGTATTTGCTTAACACCAATGATTTTGTTTTGCATCAACTTTGCGACTGGAAATGGTTGGAAGGTGAAGACGGCAGAGTTTTGAAACAAAACGCAGGATTCCCAACTTACAGTGCAACACTTGTCAAATATGCTGACCTTATTTGTGACAGACCATGTGGACAAGCAATGATAAAAAATATCAAGTCAACTGTAACAAACCCATTTATTCCAACAGTAAACGTTACAAACAATATACCAACAAATGAATCAACTGGTGGTTAAAAAATATTCTACATTGGAAAGGCAAGGAAAGCGTACCTTGCCTTTTCTTTGTAAAAAAAAGGAAAAAAACATGAAAATTGTAGTAAAAAACGACGTTTTTGATATTGTGGAGCGCATAAAGGCAATCGACAATGATTATTTTGTAATTTTTGACACCAAGCGTAATCTTTATGAACTTCACTGCAAAAATCAATACGAAAATTCCTTTTGCTTGACTTTGTTTGAAAGTTTGGATGAAAGAAGTATACAAAAAACTTTGAAAACCAGACGTCAAAACAAAGAAAAACTTTTTGAAGAAATAAAGCGCCATAATCAAAAAATGAAAGGGGGAAATTATGAAAGTTAATGAAATATTGAAACTTGCGGGCTTGTTTGTTGGTGAAGAAGAATTGCAAAACAGCAAATTATTGAATGGCATAATAAAACCTCCAACCGTATTGCCAACCCCAGATGAAAAAGAACCCACAATAATCGGAGATGACACAAATCAAACCGAAACCGGTACAGAAACTGGAACCGACAGTTCGACTGATGCAAATACCAACACTGGAACCGATACTGGCACAGGCTCGGCTGATTCTGACACAACTGACAGTGAAGAAGTAATATCAAAAATAGTCAAACTTTTGAAATGTTTGAATCTTGTTTATCAAGATTTGACAAGGGATTATCTTCCACTTGAAACGGTGGAAGAAATAACTTTCACAGACGGAAAATTTGAATACAAAAATTTGTCGTTGGTTATACGTGATATCATAAAAATCGAAGATATATATGGGTTTGGACATAGTTTCAAGTGTTTTCCAACCTTTGTGCAAGCAGATGTTACCAAGGCCAAAATAACATATACCTACGAGCCAGAAGATTTGGTTTTGTTTGACGAAATAAATGCTTTTGCAGGAAAGTTGAGCGAGCGAATTTTGGCTTACGGGGTGGCTATGGAATACTTCTTTTTGTCGTCACTTTCCGACGAAGCAGCGGTTTGGGAAAACAGGTACATTTCCAGTTTGGAAAATGCACTCAGAAAAAAATCTAACATCATAATGCCAAAGCGGAGGTGGATTTGATGTTCAAAAAAAAATTGCTTACAAAACGCGGTAAAAATTACACCTTGACGTTTTCGTCATTTGCAAACGGAATGAATGACAATATTGACGAAAATATTTTGCCGTTAAAGTACGCAAAAAGCACGTACAATTTTGCAATAAAAAGTGGTGCACTTGAATGTGGACTTGGGATATCAAGGTTGACACTTCCAAAAACATTTGATCGCAATCCCGAATTTTGGACTATTCCTACATTTGACCAAAATGAAGGAATAGTCAATATTTGGCACCATCAGTACTGGTCAGAAACCGAACAAAAAATAAGACACTTTTTTGTTTTTCACGGTGAGCAAGGCGGACTTTATTTGCTTATGTCAGTCGATCCTTATCCAGGATTTCCCTATATGTTCCCAGCCGAAGAATATGAATTTGAGGGAGATATATATGGTATGAATTACCGCCTTGAAAACGAAGATGTTATGATATTTGCTGTGCCAAAAGAAAGCAAACTTGTTGTATGTGGAAATACACTTAATAACAAAGTTTATTCAAATGCACCAAAACTTTTGAGTATTTGCAAACATTATGAAAGATTGTTTGCAATTTTGGAAGGTGACCGAAAAACATTGATGTTCAGTGCAAACCTTGACCCAACAAATTGGAGTGCCGAAACCGACCAAGGCGGATTTATACAGATGTATGACGAAAGGGGAAAACTTTTGAAATTGTTGTCTTTCAACGATTATGTTTATGTCTTTCGTGAATTTGGAATAACAAAGATATCCGCCTATGGTGACCAAGAACAGTTCAGTGTCAGTCACTTGGCTGTATCTTCGTCAAAAATCTTTGCAGGCTCGATTTGTGCTTGTGGTGAACTTGTCATGTACATGGCAGAAGACGGAATGTATGTTTTTGATGGTTATACGTCAAAAAAACTTAATCTTGGCATCGAAAAATTGTTTTTGGGTCAAGATAATGAATTTTGCCGTGGAATTTATTACATGAACAAGTATTACCTAAGTTGCAGACTGGATTTTGCCGACGAAAACAAGGTTGGATGTGAAAACGAAACAGGTTTTGTCAACAACGCACTTATTGAATATGACTTCGCTTCTGGTGAACTTAATATTTTGCGTGGTGTAGACATCAAAAATATGTGTGTAGGTGACGATTTTTGCTATAACAAACTTGTTTGTTGTTTCAACGGCAAATACAAGTGTTACTTTGGCGAATTGTCACACAGTGGCAAATATTTTGATGAAATGTTGCAAAAATCTTGGGTTTCCCCATACAGCAATTTGGGATTTGCAAACAAATTGAAAATTATAAAAGAAATTGTTTTGCAAACAGAAGGAGATTTGACCATAAAAATAAAAACCGACAGGGAACAAAAAACATATAATGTAACGGGCAAAAAAATTACCCAGCGCATCAAGACAAATGTTCGTGGCGAATTGGTACAAATTTCTTTTTCGAGCAACACTGATGGACCAATCAAAGTTTCATCTCCACAACTTACGGTATGTGTAGTATGAACCAACAAAAATTTTTAAGATATCAAATATTTTTGGAAAAACAAAAAAACTTTTTTAGGAGAAAGAATATGTACGAATATAAATTTTCAGACAAACAATCTGATGAAATTTCCGACAAGACCGCAAAAATAGATGATTTGTTTAAAAAATTTGATGACATTGACAGCAAATTTGATTTCAAACAAGAACAAACCAGCGACGGAAAATTGAGTTTGGCGCGCAAGGAATTTGAACGCCCAACTGACGAACAGATTAAGGAAAGTGCTGAAAACAGCCTTTTTGACTTTAAAGATTCAAGTTTGAAAAAAATTGAAAACGATTTTCAAACTGGAAGCAAAAAAATTGATGACAATTTGTCTGTATTAGGCGACACAAAACAAAAACAGCAAGAGTCACTTAAAAAAGCGTACGCAGACGTAAAGGAAAGTGCTTCCAACGACGCTATAAAACGTGGACTTGCAAGGTCGTCAATCATTGTAAATAAACTTGCCAAATATGACAGCGCTTTGCTTGATGAATACAGCAAGATAGAAAAAAGTTACAATGACGAAGTTGTAAAACTTAACAATCAAAAAAGTCAACTTGAAGTACAAAGACAAAACGCTTTGGACGGATTTGACATCGCTTATGCAGTAAAATTGTCTGAAAAAATTTCTTCATTGAACACCGAACTTGACAAAAAACAAAGTGAAATAATCGAATACAACAACAAGATGGAAAAGTTGGAACAAGAATATCTTCAAGATCAGCAAAAACTGACAGACAACAAAAACGAAGCAATACGTGACGACAACCAAAAGTTGTTGGATTATTACACAAAGTACGGTGAAAAATACGTTGAAAAATTGAAACAAGAACAAAAATTTGGTTTGGCAAAAGAATATTTGGATTCATTGCCAAAGCAAGAAGCATTGAACTTTTTGGAAACAAACACAAAGTTCAAAAGCAATTTCCCAACGTATTACACAAAACTTTACAATTACACCTACGGGCGAGCTGACTGATGATTTTTGAAGAAATTATGGGTCTGGCTGTCAGCAATGGTCTGTTTGCAGTGTTGTTTGTATTCTTGTTGTTTTACTCACTCAAAGACAGCAAAAAGCGTGAGGCAAAATATCAAGATACAATCGAAAAGCTCAACAAAAATTTGGACCAGGCTTTGGATATAAAAGAAGATATTCAAGAGGTCAAAAATTTGGTGTGTTTCAAAATAAAGGAGAAGAAAAATGAAGAAAAGGATAAAGCAGTATAGTTTTTGGACAGGACTTTCTGCAGCTCTTGTCATCTTGATTGGAAGTATTGCAAAAGCATTTGGTTTTCATTTCAAAGAAGAAATAGTAAGTGAAATTATTATGGCAATCTGTGGAGTTTTGGTAGTTTTGGGTGTAGTCAATGCACCATTCAAAGAAGATGAAGAAACTGAGAAAAAAGACGAAACTTCAGATGAAGAAAAACCAGAGCAAGAAACCAAACAAGAAGAAAACAAAGACGATGATACAGAATTACTTTAAAGCAAAAAAAAGTGCGACCGCATTTTGGTCGCATTTTTTTTATTTCGCAAATTTTGTTTTTTTTTCAAAAGTGCAAGTGAAAACATCAATTTGGGTTTTCAAAGATGTTACAAATATTTATTTTCATTATTTTTGTAATTTTAAAAAGCACTTCAATATCGAAATCAAAATTTTGTTCATAAATCTTTTGTAAGTCAACTTTTGAAATCTTTGCAATTTTGCAAAATTCATCAACTGACAATTTGTTTGTTGTCAAAAATTCATCAATCAATTCTGTTTTTATTTTATCTTTCATTTTGTTCTCCCTTCCCATAATTGGGATAAAAATATTATATCATCCCACTTTTGGGATGTCAAATACTTTTTCTCAAAAATGGGATATAATCAAATTATGGAAAAGTTAAGTGAAAGAATAAAAGAATTAAGAATAAAAAATCAGTATTCCATTGAACAGTTAAGCAAGTTGACCAATATAAGCAAATCTTCTTTGTGTCGTTATGAAAATAATCAAAGTGATATAAAAGCAGAACAAATTGTTATTTTGGCAAAATTTTTCAAAGTATCTTGCGATTATCTTTTGGGTTTGGAAGATTGAAACAAAAAAAATCCGCTTGTGAAAGTGCGCTCAACAAAAGGGGCAGGCTTGCAAGTGGATTTTTTATTGAATGTTTCCGTTTTTGATTTTGATGATTTTGCAAGGAGTGGTGATTTTGTCAATGTCAGTGCAGGTGATTATGGTTTGATAATTCTGAGCAAACTGTAAAAGTTTGGCACGGCGAGATTTGTCAAGTTCGCTGAAAACGTCGTCCAAAAGCAAAATTGGTTTTTCGCCAGTTGATTGAGTGATAAGTTCCAATTCGGCAAGTTTGAGCGAAAGTGCGCAACTGCGTTGTTGACCTTGGGATGCAAAATTTTTTGTGTCCTTGCCGTCAAGCGTTATTTTCAAATCGTCACGATGTGGTCCGCAAGAAGTATAGCCAAGTGCAATATCTTTTTCCAAGTTCTTATCAAGCGTGTCAAGAATGTGCTGTTTTGTGTCTTTTGAAACGTCGATATTTGAACTGTATTCAAGACAAAGGTCTTCTTTGTTGTTGCTGAGTGTTTGGTGCACCTTTTTTGCATAAGGCTTCAGGTCTTGAATAAATTGCAATCTTTTTGCGATAATTTTGCTTGCAGTTTCGGCAAGTTTTTCGTTCCAAATTGGCAAGGTTTCCATGTATTGTGGTTGAATTTTGCAATTTTTTATTATTTTGTTGCGATTGTTCAAAATTTTGTCATAGGTGCCCAAAAGATAAAAGTAGGTTTTGTCGGTTTGGGAAAGGTGAATGTCCAAAAATCTTCGGCGGTCTTCGGGAGTTTCTTTTACAAGTTTAAGTTCGTCAGGTGAAAAGAAAACGCAGTTGAGTTCGCCCATAAGTTGTCCGATTTTGCTTATTGGGATTCCGTTGATTTTGATTGCCTTTTTTTGTTTTTTGAACAGATAAATTTCGATTTTTGTTTTGCCAAACTTCTTTTGAACAAACACAGTTATTTTTGAGTTTTCCTTTTCAAAGTTTACAAGTTCTTTGTCACGTGAGCGGGTGCTTTTGCCAATGGCGCAAAAAAAGATTGCTTCAAGGACATTTGTTTTGCCTTGCGCATTGTCGCCGACCAAAATATTTACGTTTTTGCCAAATTCAATTTTTCCGTCAAGCCAGTTGCGGAAATTGAAAAGTGACAGTGAACTTATTTCCATACCAAAACATTTTAGCATAAAAATTTTGTTTTGAAAAGTTTTTGACAAAAACAAGTCATTTGTATTGACTAAATTGTGTTTTTGTGCTATTATGCGAATGCATAAATTTTTTATGGACAGAATTTTGTTGTGTGCGATTTTTGGATTTGAACAAAATTTTGTGCAAAAAGTGAGGTAAAACTGTTATGATGATTCAACCACCTATTGACGAACTTGCAAAAAAGATGGACAACAACAAATACAAACTTTGTTGCGTTATGTCAAAAAGGGCAAAGGAACTTGAAAAACGTATTCCTGCCGAACTTGAAAAAAGTGACATCAAATCTGTAAGTTGGGCTGCCGAGGAAATATACGAAGGAAAAATTGTTTCCAGTGACTAACAAAAATTGAAAAATCAAAGATTGTCAGACATGGCAATCTTTTTTGTTGCCAAAATTGCTTTGACAACTAAAAACAAATTTTTGTATACTTGAAAAAACAAAAGGGAAACAAATTGGAACTGCTGGAAGTCAAAAAATCAAAATTTTACAGTCAAGCATACAGCGTGCAAAGCAAGGAAGAAATTGAAAAAATCCTTGAAGATTTGCAAAAAGAGCACAAAAAAGCAACACATATTTGCTATGCTTACGTTTTGCCAAACACTGCAAAATTTTGTGATGACGGCGAACCTTCCGGCACGGCAGGAAGACCAATATTCAATGTTTTGGAAAAAAAGAAATTGCAAAATACGTTGATTGTTGTCATAAGGTACTTTGGTGGTGTCAAACTTGGTGCAGGTGGTTTGACACGTGCATATTCAAAATCTGCTTCAATCGCAACACAAGGATAAATTATGGAAATTACTGAGCTCAAACAAATCGGCAAAAGCGAAAATTTCCGCGTTTTTTTGGACGGAAATTATGTATGCAATCTTTCAAAGGAAACACTTGTCAAAAACAAAATCGTTTGCGGTATGGAAATTGACAAAAAAACTTTGGAAAACTTGCAATTTGAAAGTGAAAAAATTGTAGCTTTTGAAAAGGCGAGCGGTTATTTGGCAAAAGGCTTGAAAAGTCAAAAAGAAGTTTTTGATTATTTGAAAAACAAGGGATATATGCCACAAATTTGCCAGTACGTCGTTAACAAACTTAAAGGCTACAAATATATCGACGATTTGCAGTATTGTCAAAATTATGTCAAGAGTTATCAAAATCAAAAGGGTAAAAAGGCTTTGGAGTATGCTCTTTTTCAAAAAGGAATATCCAAAGACGTGATTGCACTTGCAACACGTGACCTTGACCAAAACCAGGCAGCGGTGGAAATTGCAAAAAAGTACACAAAAAACAAAGAAAAAAACTTAAAAACAAAACAAAGTTTGTACAGATATTTGCTTTCAAAGGGATTTGATTATTCCTTGGCAAACTATGCAACAAACGCCGTTTTCAAGGAAGTTGATTATGAGTAGTGTTGGAGTGGATATTATTGAAGTCGCACGTGTGCAAAAATCACTTGAAAATCCAAAATTTGTTTCAAGAGTTTTTTTGCCAAGTGAAGTTGAATACTGCAAAAAGCACAAAGAGTATGCTCAGCATTTTGCGGGTATGTTTGCTTGCAAAGAAGCGGTGATGAAGGCATTCAAAACCGCGGGGCAATATTTTTTGGATATCGAAATTACGCACCAAACAAACGGTGCACCAAAAATTGTTTTGCACGGAAAATTGGCGCAAATGTTTGACAGTGAAAAATTGGACGTTTCTGTTTCGCATGTAAAAGACAATGCGATAGCAATGTGCATTTACTATTATTGATTTTGTTTTGAATTTTGTGCATCCAAAATGCAGTTTACTATCTTTTGATTTGCAATGCGAAAATCTTGGGATTGCTTTGTGACTTTTGGATAGTTTGTTACAGCATTATACAATCTTGTTGGTGTAAGGTCTTCTTCATAAATGACCTTTGCATAACCTTTTTTGGCAAAGTAGTTTGCGTTGTCAATTTGGTCACCACGAGATTGTTTTTTTGACAATGGAATAAGAATCATCTTTTTTCCAAGTGCCATAAGTTCGCAAAGCGTGTTTGCACCCGCGCGACAAATTACAATGTCTGCCAGTGCAAAAAAGTGTTGAATTTGATTTGTCCATTCGCAAGAATAGTAGTTGCTTTGATGTATTTGACTTTTGTTGTTTTTGCCAGTTATATGAATGATATTGAAATCGTCAAGTTTGTCAATAGTCTTATAAAGAGCATTGTTGATTTTTTGTGAGCCCAAACTTCCACCAAAGAACAAAAGAGTCTTTTGGTCTTTTGCAAAATTGCATATTTTTTTTGCAACTTGTCTTTGTCCCAAAAATATTTCATTGCGGACAGGTGAACCTGTATAAACGCATTTTTTGTGGTGAAGGGCAGTAGATTCAAAACCTGTGCAAACAGTTTTTGCATATTTGTAAATAATCTTGTTTGCAAGCCCCATAGTCATATCACTTTCGTGACTGACAACTGGTATGCCAAGTTTGTGTCCTGCAATAACAACGGGCAGAGAAACAAACCCGCCCTTTGAAAATATAACGTCAGGATTGATTTGCTTCAAAACCATTTTTGCTTGCTTTATTGACTTTAAAAGTTTGAATGGTATAGCAAGATTTTTTGGCGTTAATTTGCGAACAAGTTTTACGGCACTTATTTGATAAAACGGAAGGTGATAATCATGAGCAATGTTTTTTTCCATTTGCTCACTTCCAACATAAACTATTTTGTCAAAATATTTTTTCAGTTCGGGTAAAAGTGCCATGTTTGGCATAATATGCCCAGCGGTTCCACCGCCAGTAAGTACAATCGTTTTCATGTTGTTATTGTATGCAACCTGTCAAAATATTATCCTTGAAAAGATTGCACGGCAAAAAAAAATTTAAAAAAAATCTTGGCTTTGCTTTATGCTAATTTGGCACTTTGACTCCCAAGATTTTTTGTTGTGTTTTAGTTTTTGAAAGTTTTGATATTCAATTAAATTGTATAATTATGCAAAGTCATGAATAATTATTCCGTTGCTGCAAGTGGTGCAAAGTTGAATGAAACTGAGATTTCAAGATTGACATCGGTTGTGAAGAATGCTTTTTGAACAGAGTACATTTTGTCTTCACTTGTTGCAAGCAGGTCATTTTCTGTTACAGTCACAATAAAGTTTGCCGAATAAGTTTTTTGTTGGTCAAGGCTGTTTTTTATGACAAGTGATATTGAAAAATAATATTGGTTGTCAAGGCAAAAGATTTTGTCGGTTTGGATGTCAAGTTGCACAGGAGCAGGGGAATCAAAGTCAAAAATTGCACTTTGTTCGCCATTGTAAAGATTGTTGTCGGAATGCAAGATTGTAACATTTTCAAGTTGATAATTTCCGCTGTTTTCTTTCGCACCCAACAAAAGCGTTATGTTTGAAAGTTTTTCGATTTGCATTTGCTCACCTTCGAACACCGCCATATATTTGCCTTCGGTTTTTTTGTTTGCAACAAATTTGTATTCTGACTCAGTTGAAATTATCACATCGTCTTTTACCCAACAAACAAATTTGTGACCTTCAAGTTCGGTTGCAGTCAGCACAACTTGTTGTTTTGTTTTGTAATATCCATCGCCATGCGCTGTGCCATATCTTATATTTGATGAAGTGACGATTATTCTGTGGTCAATTATATTTTCATTGCATCCAAAAAATGCAAACATACAAAAAACACAAAAAAACGTCAAAACCAAAGCATATATTTTTCTTTTCATTTCTTTTTCCTTTTATATTTGTATTTTGCCTTCAAAATTACAAAATATTTTTAACAAAAAAATATATTTTTGTCAATTAAAATGCCGTCGTAACAAAAAGTTGCTTTTTCTCACTGTAATTTGTTGATACAAACGTATTTGCAACAAAAAAACAAAAAAATTGCAAAATAATGTAAAAAAAATATTGATTATCTCAAAAAATCATGTTTTGTATGCGATTTTGTAATTTTTGATTTTAATTTTCGTTTTTTGCATAAATAAAAAGCAAAAGCAAAAAATAATTTGCATAAACTGATAATGGAGAATTTTATGTGGGAAATTTGTTTGACTGTAAAAAATCAAAATTGTTGTGACTTTATTTTTTCAAGTATAAAAAAACAACTTGACGGCATTTGCTTGGCTACAAAAAATTTTGAAAATCAAAATTATCAAATATGTATCGCGTGCGAAGAATATGACAAATCTCGTATGAAAGTTTTTTTGACGCAGATTATTGCCGATTGTATTTGCATATTTTACAAAGGTGAATTTTTGGACAGCAAACTTATGTTGCCAGTAAAAAATGGAATATATGTAAAAGCACTTAAAAAAGCACTTTTGAATTTTGACAAAGAAACAGATACATACATAATAAGCAAAGCACTTGATTTGGAAAACTCTTTGAATTTGGATGGCTTTTATTATTTCAATCTTCGCTCATTGCGTGAAAAGTGGGAAGAACTTTCTTCGATAGCAAACGACAATGGTTACTTTTTGATTTCACCCGAAAACTTTGTTGACCTTTTGAAATTTTTGGTTGACAATTTGGAAATTACACACGACACAGTCAACGTTTATTGTGACGAAGGTGGCTTTAAGATAAGTGACGAACTTGACAAAGATATCGCAGTCAACAAAGACGAAGACTTGCTTTCAACCTTGATTGGACTCAGTCCCAAACGCATAAATTTTTATGGCGATATAAACACCGAAAAATACTTTTTGATAAGTCAAGTATTCCAAACCCGAATAAACTGCATGTAACAAAATTTGCTTGACTGAATTAACACAGTAGCAAAAATATATGAATATTTATGCAATGCGCACTGTCACCAAAATGCCTGGTAGGCATTTTCTGTCCAAGCATTTTGCATATTTTTTTGACAATGTATTTTGTATACAATCTGACAAACAGCGTCAGATTGTTTTTTTTTGCAAAAATTTTTGAAAAACACAAAAAAAATTGCAAAATTGCTTGACATGGGGGGG
>CAJKWP010000010.1 GCA_905203645.1 uncultured Christensenella sp. | reverse complement strand
TTTGCACACTTTCATAAGTATCTGTATAAATCGTTGGCTTTTTAATTCCTTTAGAATAGTGGTACAGATTTAATCCCGCAGGCAAAGTCATTTGCATTAAGGCTTTGTTATGCATATGACTATTTCTTTCTTTTATTTCTTTTGCGAGGTGTGGAGTTAGATAGAAATATACTTCTTTGTTTTGCTTTGGTTTGCCAACACTTGCAAAACCTTTTCTCCACGCTTCATTTACGGTTTCAATGGGTAAAAATACACTTTTAGTAGAATTATTAAAAAACAATATTGCATGTATGTGAAAACCTAGATTTTTACTATCTTTTTCAAAAGTGTTTATATATTCAATTTTACCAAATTGCGTTATAGTTTTTCTAATGTACTTGATAAACTGCTTAAAATCTTCGCTTAATTTCTTCGTGTCAAGTATTTTTTCAGAATATGTTAAAGTCAGTAATAATATTTTGCTACAGTCAACAGTGTTTTCTTTAATAAGGTCTTGCAATCTAATATTGCTTTCAAGCAGGCTTCTATAACTTTCACCACGAGTTAAACACTTGTTGTTTTCGGCTATTTCGCCAGTACTCAAAACTAAATGTTTGTTTCCAGCAAGTCTTTTTATCGTTGGCTTTTTATTGCAAGTATTTACATTTTTAATTGATATTTGATTTCTAACGACTTTTACTTTAACTAAGTCATTTGGTTTAATTATATTTTTCATTTACTTTAACTCCTAACTAAGCCCTAATGTTTTACTTTTTATTCAAGTAAAAGGGCTTTTTATTTTTAGTTAGAAGTAAAGATTGATTTTTGACAATTACGACATACAAAAAACCATACTAATAAAACACAAAATATTTGAATGATTTGACAAATCGCACAAAACTTAATATAATGAGATGAAAATATTTCAAATAACATCATATTTTAATATGGTTTGAAATTTATTGAAGGCTTTTCCGGGACTAAGTTTTTTCTCCTAAGCGGAAGGTCTGCAGTTCAAATCTGCATACTCACACCAATTTTTTTCAAATATAAAAAGGCTACTAATGAATATAGAAGAATTAAAAAGGCTAATTAAATAAACACAATGATATTCCCGAAACCAATAAAAATTGGGACGGTAGAATAATGTCTTATAAAAATGATTATATAGAAGTTATTAGATTAGATGATTCTAATAAGCACAATGCAATCGATTATACCAAACTTGATAAGATGTGGAGCATTGTTTATCGTGCAAAACAACTGCTGTTATCAAGATTTTAGAAAATTCATAATTTCCAATAAAATATTTAGTATAAAAATCTAAGTGTGTCATTATTTTTATGCTTATTTTGACTAGTAAAAGATATTGTTTTTACTTTATATAAAAATCTTCAATATTACATCGATATTAAACGACTTTGCTTTTTACACTTTTTGCAAAAATAACAAAAATGTACAAAATCTTCAAAATTGTAAGTTATTGTGCATCAAAATTTTTGCAAAATGGTTGTCAAAGATAAAAGGTATGTTGTAAAATAAACTTGGAGGGTAAAAAATGAAAAAAATAATATCATTTATTTGTGCATTTTGCTTGATTGTTTCTTGCTCTATTCTGCTTTGCGGATGTGGAAATGACAATGCGAACACCGTCATGAATCTTTCACTTAATCCCAAAGTGGAATTTATTTTGGACAAAGATAACAAGGTTTTAAGTGTAAATGCACTCAACGAAGAAGGAAATGTCATAATAAACGGACAAGTATTTGTTGGCAAAACTGCCGATGAAGCGGTTGAAATCTTTATCAGCGTTTCAAAAGAAACTGGATACTTAGTTACAGGAAACGTGAAGGCAAATGAAAACCAAATACAAGTTTCGTTTTCGGGCAACAAACGTGAAGCAGACAAAACTTTCAAAAAAATAACAGACAAAATTGATACTTACTTGACAGAAAACAACATTCAAGCAACGTTGAACAAAACTGATGCTCTTTCAAAAGAATATTTGCAAAAATTGGTTGCAGAATGTGCTCCTTATCTTGAAGAAGCAAAAGTCAAGGCTATGAGCAACAAAGAATTGATTGATCAAATTCAGCTTTCAAGAAAAGAAACAGCTGAACTTTATTCACAGCAACTCAAAGAAGCTTATTACAACGCAAAAGAATATGCTTTTGAACTTGCAAAATTTAATTATCTTAAATCTCAAGTTGGACCAATTCAAAAAGCAGCCATTGAAGTGGCAGAAACAGGTTACAAAGGAGCAATCGAAACCATTGAATCAACAAGAAAAACTTTGCTTCTGGACCAAACAAGTATTTATCAAGTTGCTTTGAAAACAGTCAATGATGCAAAAGCAGACTATCTTAACTATCGCAATTATGTTGCGTCACTTCCGGAAGGCGATGTAACTGCTGCAATGACACAAATATTGGCAAATTACAAATCGGCACTTGACAACGCTCAACAAAAACTTGAAAGCCAATACACTGTTGCAAACACTCAACTTGACAATGCAAAAGAAGCGGTTACAACTGCTTATAACAATGTACTTTCGGCAATTCAAAATGCTGGAGTGAACGTTTCTGATTATCTTGACAAAATGAGTACAAATGCAACGCAAGAACTCAAAAATTTTACAGATAAATTTGAACAAAATTATCAAAAAATGATTACGACTGCAAATAACGAACTTGAAAGATTTACAGCCGACTTGAAAAACGGTTACACTGCATAATACAAAAAAAAAGAACAGTTTTGCTTGCCCGAAAGAGAAGCAAACTGCTCTTTTTTTTTCGTCAGTTTTACATTGTTAGGTCAGTTGACTGCCCATCCATAAGGCTTTTTACTGGTTTACGATCGGTTTTTTCGTATCTATCTTCAAAATATTTGTAATATTTTTCCACATTCTTGATTTGTTCGCTTGAAAGTTGCTTGTTCCAACAAATTGCGTTTATGATATACAAATCATTTGGTGACAGAAAGTCTTGTTCTTTGTAGTCTTCTGTATTCATAATAGTTTCAGTATCATTTGAGTGTGTGTAATTGTCTTCAAACCCATAAATTGCGTGCAAAAGTTCATGCGTCAAAACTGTTGAAAGGTGAGTGGGATTTTGAGTATCTTTGATTACTTTACTCACAACTTTTATGTTTGAGAACAAGTTGTTAACACCATTTAATGTTGGGTAAAGTCTTGATTTGCACACAGCTTCATAAGGTACGTCTTGGTCGGTTTCTTCGGTTATATTTATGTCAACAACATTGAACTTTGACAACGAATCTTCGCCATAGTTTAAAACAATGGTTGGAACGTTTGTGTATGTTTTTTCGTTGAGTTCATTCAAAAGGTCAACTGAATGTTGAAGTGCACGTTTTTGTTCACTTGAAAGGTCAAGAGCAACATTGACATCAATCTTTTTTGCCCAAAATGGAATAACATGGTTTGCATAAAGGTGATTTGACAGACAATTCCACACAGGGTGAAGACGTATCAAGTTTGAATAGTCCATGTTAATGTTGTTTGAAGGTGCAATTTCTTCAATCAAATCAAGATTTTTGTCAACTTTTTTTGCCGCAGGACGGCTTTTTGTCAAAACTGTTGGACCAAGCACCAAAGTGCCAATCATCAGCCAGTTAATCACTGCGCTGATTATATTATTTCTTTTTTCTTTTTTTCTAAGTGCCAATTCATCTTGGGAAAGTTCTTCCATCATCGCTTTATTTTTTTTCTTCATATTTTTATTATAACACATAATTTGATATGTTTCAAGACAAAAAATAAAAAAAGTTTTTTTGTCGAAAAAAAGGATTTGACATTTTTTTTGTTTTGCAAATAAAATGCTTATGACGGCGTGTTTGTTATCAAATAAAAAAACAAATTTTGAAATTTCGATATTGACAAAACAGTTTGTTTCGGGTACAATATTTTTGGAGATAAAAATTATGGCGAAAAATGTAAAAGTGTCTTCCCTAAGAAGTGACATCAAAGTTGAATTTGACCCAAATTTTTTGGCGGGTCAGCAAAATCGTATGAAAGAAATACTTAGAAGGGCGGGCTCTGATGCATTGGATACCGAAGCTGTAGTGCCAATTAGTATCACGTCAAAGTTTTCACATCTTTGTCTTATACCTCTGTATGATTTGCATATGTTTGGTGAAGGCTTCAATTTGAAAAGATTTCAAATGATTGCCGACTATTTGGAAAATTTACCAAATGCTTACAGTTTTATAGGCGGTGATTGGTATGACAATGCAAACATATTGTCAAAAACCAACCCATACAATGCGAAAACAAACATAACACAAGCAATCGACGGTTCTGAAAAATTGCTTGAGTTTATAAAACATAAAATATTGTTTGTACTTGGCGGAAATCATGATGGCGAATTTGGTGACAGAGTAAAGCCTGCAAACATAAGTCCTGCAAAGGAATCCGCAAAAAAAATTGCACCATATGTTCCTTACAACGCATTGATTGATATAAAATTTGCAACCAACGAAGAATTTGGGCTCAAAGCATTTGCAACACATGGCTCAATGGCAAAAGGCGTTGACGAACTTGCACAAAAGTGCATAAAACTTTGCAAAAACAACAATGTATTTCCAGATATGATTTTTTCTGGTCACATACATACAGAACTTACTTTTATAAAACCGATTTCAGTGCCAGTCAAAAACAAAAAAGGCATAATAACTGGTTACAAAAACAAAAATGTGCGTATCGAAATTTTGCCATCATTCCAAGGCGACAACCAATACAGTGCAAGCAAAGGTTTCAATGATGGTTATACAAACGCAATCGCTTATGATATCACTTGTCAAAAAAATCCATACTATTCAAACAAAACAAGCGAAACCGAATTTGAATATATAGTAAAAATAACAAAATTTCCTATACTTAAAAAACTTTCGGACGAGTATACTTCGTTTGCAAAAAGATATTTGTCCACTTACAAAGTTGCATCTGATCAAGAATTAAGAGCAAGTTTGCAATCCAAAATGGAAAGCGAACAGATGAAGAATTCGATAAACAACATTGTCGAAACACTCAATCAAATCGAAAGGGAGATCTGATCTTATGGCAGAACTTGAGAAAAATCACATAAAAACCAACGCACAAAAAGAACAAAGATTGCTTGAAATTTTTTACGAAGAAAACTTTCGAAAAAAAGATCACGAACTTTTTGAACAATACTTGGTAAGCAAAGTAAACCTTGCTCACAATGAAACCATTGAACTTGCATCTGTGGCAGGGGCACTTGATTATACAAAACAGGTTGCAAGCAAAAAAACAGCAACTGTAACAAAACAGGATATTGTCATCAAACCAAATGAAGCAGGCTTCAATTTGATATTTTACAGCGGAACAAATTATTATGACAAATCAAACCCACAAGTCGGAAGAGTCGACAATTTGACCCGAAACATAATCCAGCATCAACTTTCAAAGGTCAGCAAACTTGGTCAAACTCATGTTATTTTTGCTGGTGACCTTTTGGGAAATGAATGGGAAATGAAGTATCTTCGCAATGCAGATATTCGTGATGGAAAAATTTATTATTACGGAATAAACAAACGCAAAGAAAGACTGGTTTGTGATATAAAAGCATATTTTCGTATAGCAAAAGCAATGAATATAAAAGATATTCAATTGTACTTGATGCGTGGAGCACAAGAACACAAAATTATGAAAGAGCTTGGTCGTGATATTCTTCAAGAAATTGTTGATGAACTCAGATTGCCAAACTTACACTACATTGACGAAGGTGTAAGTTTGGGACTCAATGTAATCAAAAAGGGTCCAAGAAAAAAATACGGCATTATGGGAATACAAACAAATCAAACGGGTAAAGCAACAACCATCCAAGGAGCAAATCGTTCGGCACTCAAAGATAACGGTGAACTCAACGCCAATTTAATTTTCCGTACAAACAGCAACGTTGTTGGGAAAATTTCGGCTGGCGAAGTATACAATGTTTCACCACAATCAACATATCTTCGCACGCCAAGAATGCAAAAACCCGAAACGCACACAAGATTTTACGATGTATTTTGGGTTAACCTTGAAGATGACTATGAGTTTTCAGTAGTTGACGGAGGAATAAATATTTTCGAAAATAACATTGATTTGGAAAAAAAATTATACGAAAACCGTCAGAAAAAATATATTCTTGTTGATATGTGCTTGGAGTCTGTCGAAAAAGCATTGAGCAGTACAAAAACAAATGAACACGAGAGGACGGAATAATTATGGAAAAAAAATTTATAGTTTGCCCATCTTGCCACAAGGCGATCCCTTCAAATTCAAATTATTGTTATTTGTGTGGACAGCCAATCAGTGAACTTGCCAAACAAAATGAAAAAATCAAATCTCAAAACAGTCAACTTCAGATTTTGAATGTTTTGGCAAAAACAATCAAAGATCAAAGTGACTTGGAAATGATAAAAGGTATGATTTTTAAAATAAAAAACGATTGAAAATAAAATGAGCGATTGATTGTTTTAAAGGATAGAAAATGAAAAAATATTCCAACAAAACACACTTGAATACTATGCCAAATTTTGATACTGAAATCAATGGTTTCGTATCAAAACTTGATATTTTTGATGCCAAGCAAAAGAAAGAATTGAAAGAAATTTTGAAGTTTCATTTCAAAAGTATTTCCAAGTATGGCGTTGATATGTGGCAACTCAAACAAAGACTTGATGAAAGCATGCAAAGGGTACATGTTGGGTTTCAAAAAGAGTTGGAAAATGCGCTGGGATGTTATTATTCCGAAATAAATGAAATTCAGATTGCAAAAGTTAACTTAAGCAAACATAAATACTTTTCAACTATTGTTCACGAGCTTACACACTGTCTTTCATCAACTCGTGAAACATTCAAAAACAAATCAAATTTTGAATCAAGTGCCATGAGTACGGGCTTCTTGTCTTATCTTATTCAAAATATTGATGATCAAAAGAACTATTTTGCATACTTGACCAATAACAGTGTTTATACAGAAGCAATCACCGAATACTTGTCTTTGAGTACAATAAGTGAATATTATGGCTCAGTCGTTCCAACGGCTTATATTCAAGAACAAAAAATACTCAATCAATTAAGAATGATTGTTGGAACAAAAGTCATCAAAGCATATTTTGAAAATGACTACAAAGTATTTGACAGTCTTTTTGAGAATGCTTGCGACCAAAAACTTTCAAAAATTGAAAAGGATGCACAGGTGCGATCAAATGCCTGCAAATATTTGGAAGGTATAGATTTAATATTCAACACCAAATATTCGATCTTAAGCAAGGGAAACGCTTTGTATCAAAATGACTTTTTTAACATAAACAAGCAACACTTGAATATGTTCCAAATCAAAGTTATTACTGATCTTTTGGACAATATGGACTTGTTTCATAATGGAATGGACGTCAAAAAAGCAATTTTAAATTCATTTACTATGTATGCAAGCAATGTATTTTTCGGTTATACAATTCCAAATGCAAGATACTTTTATGATTTTTGGAACGTATATTTTGATACAGTTGTAAACACAATTGAAAGTGTCAAAGATGTTTTTGCTCAATGTGTTGGACTCAATATTCCTTCCACCAATGACCCTGAAATGCTTGAATATGTGTTCTATGCACAATGCCTCAGTTTCAAAAATTATGGAAATATAGTTCCTTTGACACGTGAAATCAATGTAGTCGAAATGCAAGATATTTCACTGCAAAAATATTTGCCAAAAGACTTGTATGTAAAAAACAAATATATGAAACAGTTGAAGGATGTAATTTTCAGCGACCTTACAAAAGAATACTTTGATGAGCAACAATATTATGGATTCACTTGTTATGATGATGCAAACCAAGCATTACTTGAACTTGACTATCTAAATCAAATGGCGGCTGAAGAAGATTTTCATGATGAAAACATCCAGTCAAAGACTAAACTTAATATAAAATCAAACAAAAATTTTGAATGTTAAAAAATGCACTCGATGAAGAGTGCATTTTTTCAACATTATCTTACTATTGGTTCTTCATTGACTGGGAAGCCAATGTGTTTGGTCCATATGCTTGAAATAATGAGCCACAGAGTACTTAAGCCGACCAAAGAGTAAATTGTTCTGTAAAGTGCAACAACTCCACCTGTAATTGCTGTAACAAGATTGAAGTCAAAAACTCCAATCAAAAGCCAGTTAAGTCCACCTATAACAAGCAGAATAAATGCTACCAAATTTGTAATTTTTACTGCTTTCATTTTTCCTCCTTGACTTTAGTGTTCGCAAAAATTTGTATATTATACAACTTTGATATCTTGTCAATTTTAAGAATGTTTGAAAATTTTATTTTGATTGAATTTTTTTTTGATAAATCTTGACAACTTTTTTTTATGTGATATAATCAAAAAAAGGAGATAAATATGGAAAAAGAAAAATATAGTGTCAGAAAAAAAGTTTTGAAAGAATTGGGAATAACGAGGGAATTTATCAAAAAAGTTGACGAAGCTCAAGCCAATGAATACACCGAAGTATTATTTGATTATATTTTCAATGATTCAAGTAGAGTTTACAAGGTAAACAAAAGTACAAAAAAGGATATTATCAACACAAAGAAAACACTTTTAAATATGCTTGACAAATTGATTGAAAGATACGAACAAGATCCTTCGCAAGAAAATTTCAACAAACTTTTGGACTGCAAGGTAGCACTTGATACTTTTGTAAAATCCAACGTAAACAAAGTGATTGAATCTGCACAAAAGCAACCAGACAAAGAAATGTAATTTGAAAAATTTACAAAATAAAAACACTTTTTGAAATCAAAAGGTGTTTTTTTTCATTTATTTATACATTATTTGACAAAATTTAAGTTTTTTGGTTAAAATAATCACAGGAGAATAAATATGAAGAAAGTATCAATGGCACTCAATGTTGTTTTGCTTGCACTTATCATTGCAGGCGATTTGAGTTACATGCTTTTGGGTGGCTTGGCTTTGAAGGGGACAACAAGTTTTTTGTTTTTGCTTGTTGGTGTTATAAATTTGATAGTTGCGTTAAAATCAAAATGGTTTGATAAAAACAAAAAAATGTTTGCTATTTTGTTGTGCGTTGGTTTGTTTTTTGCTATGCTTGGGGACATTATACTCAATATTCACTTTATTTGTGGCGCAGCTTTGTTTGCAATCGGTCATGTGTTTTACTTTGTTGCATATATATTTTTGCAAAAAATTTATATTTGGGATTTTGTGATTGCAGCAGCAATTTTTGTACCATCGGTTTTGTTTATGTTATTGTGCCCAATATTTGGTTTTGAATCAATTTTGATGAAACTTGTTTGCGTATTTTATGGTGCAATAATTTCATTGATGGTTGGCAAGGCGATATACCTTGCAATCAAACAAAAAACTTTGACTTCACTTGTTTTGGCAATTGGAAGCGTGTTGTTTTTTGTTTCCGATTTCATGCTTTTGCTTCATGTTTTTGGCAATGTCGGTTTGTGGTCTGACATAGTTTGTCTTGCAACATATTATCCAGCACAATTCTTGCTTGGTTTTTCAATCTGGGTGCTTTGTTTTGAAGACAAAATATTTGTTCATAAAACAAACGCACAAGATAATCAAAAAGTTCAGTCATAAAGTTCGTCAAGCAGGTCGGCACATTTTTTGCCTTGTCTTGCAGCGTTTGGAAGTCCGCCAAACATTGTTTGCCATTGCGTTGCAAAAAAAACATTTTGGAATGGTTCAATTTTGAAGGTTTGTCTTGAAAAACAAACCTTTTTTGTTATTCCAAAACTCATATAACTTCCTTTGTAAGCATCAAAATATCTTGTATAAGTCAGTGGTGTCCAACAGTCCAAAATGGTGATTTTGTCTTGCAAAAAGTCAAACTTTTTCGTGACGATTTTCAAAAGTTGTTTGCTGATTTCTTCTTTTTGTTTGATATATTCTTGTTTTGTAAGTTTTGCAAAATAATCATAATCATATTCACGTGTAAGCAAAAACATTTGCAAAACACAATGGCCATCTGGTGCGTAATTGTTGCCATAATCATAATTGCGTATCATAATTCGATCATAAACAGTGTTTGCAATTTTTGTTTTTGGGCAATCAAAAACAAATGAATCGGGGATATCTACTTTTGGCAAAGCAACGTCAAATGCAACGTGAAAACTGCTGATAATTGGATAACTTGTTCGGTGGTCATACATTTTTTGCAATCTTTTTGGCATTTTTGTATTCAAAATCTTTTCGAACGTGACCTTTGCATCGCAAGCAAAAACAACAACGTCACTTTCAAAACTTTCGTCACCGCAAACAACTTTTGTTTTTTTCCCTTCTTCCTGTATTTTTTCAGCAGTTTTACCAAGCAAAATTTTTCCACCAAGTTTTTGATAATATTTTGCTATTTTTGTCGCCATGTCAAGTGAGCCATTTTTCAAAACCTTTCCGTCACCATTTGCAAAAGAACTGTAAGCCAAAAGCAAAACATAAATCGAATATTCACCCAAAATATAATCAGTAAGTACATTTTTGAAAAGGGGAGTAGTGCACTTTTGAGCAATTTCTTCAAGTGTCTTTTTCCCATAAAGGCAAAACAATTTTGCACATTGAAAAATTTTTGAAAAACAATTTGTTGTTTTTGAAAGCTCTATACAGATTTTTGTTGCCTTGACAAATTTTTCTATTTGTTTTTTGTCTTGCGGGCAACAATCAATCATATTTTGTTTGGTTTTTTCCAAATCAAGGCCAAGACCAACCTTTTTGCCGTCATGTTCACTTACATAAAAAAACTCACTTTGATGGAATTGCGTATCGTCATCAAGTGCACCAATCTGTTTGAAAAGTTGGTTTGTTGGAGTTTTTGATTTCGAACCATTCAACCAATGTATGCAATTGTCTATATAGCAACCGTTTCTTCGCCAGCCTGTTAAGTTTCCACCTGCAATATTGTTTTTTTCAATTATTACAGTTTCAAAACCATACTTTTGACAAAATATACCCAAACTTAGTCCGCTTACACCACCACCAACAATTATTACTTTATTTTTTTTCATAAAAAAATTATGCTCAAATTTGCAAATTATAAAACACCAAATCAAAAAAAAATGAATTGTTTTGGATATTTTTCAAGTTTCACATTTGAACATATTTGCATATATTGATATAGAAAACAATCAAAGGAGAAATTATGGCCAAAATAACCAACCAGTCAAGTTTGACTTCAAAGTATACAACACCAGACGGACTTCAAAAAAATTACACAACACAAAGTAATGTTTTGACAACTGAAAATATGACCACATCGTTTTTGAAAGAAAAAACAGCAGATAAGGATTATGGTTTTCCAAAGGATGAATTGACAATAACGTTGACACTGACAAATAACAGTCAATTTCCAATAACTAATATTACAATCAGTGACAGCATAACGCCAGGGGCTACGTTTAAACAGGGAACAATCATGGTTGACAACACACTGCAACCCACTTTTGATATAACTGGCTTTACTTTGCCACAACCATTGCAACCAAATACATCTGCAACAGTGACTTATACATTGGTGGTCGATGATGCGCCCACAACGACTTTGGTCAAGGTAAGATCCAACATAGAATACATCGTAGAGGGCGTCAACTTGACCGAGCATACTGACGAAGTGTCCATCGCAATTGAAAAAGAAGAAGTAACGATTGCAAAAACGTCTAATAAATCTGCGGTAATTTCGGGCGACAGACTCATGTTTCAAAACGATGTAAAAAATCTTGGAAATATTTTAAATACCGATGTGCAATTTTATGATCCAATTCCGGCGGGCACCACGTTTGAAAAAGGCAGTGTTGAAATCGATGGGACAAAATATCCAAACTACGACCCACAAACAGGCTTCAAGCTTGATGACCTCAGTCCAGGAAAAACTATAACAATAAGATTTTTTGTGACGGTGGATTGATGAAAACAATCAAATTTCAAGCATATGTAACGCTCAAACAAAAGGGTGTGCCACGACGCATAGCCAGCAATTTTTGGTATTTGACAATTTTTGAAAAAACTCAAATTCAATACAAGTTTTCAGGTCCCTTATTAAAACAAAATTGTTGTCAGACAAATCAAATTTATCGTTGCAAAAATGTGTCGTGTATTGTTTTGTTTGCTCTTTGCAATTTGCGATTATAAAAAGGACTGTGTGAATAAGGCGTTTTTTTAGCCAAGTTTCTTTGATTTATATATATGCTTCAAGTTCTTCCTTTGAAAGAGATTTTGTTGTTTGCAAAATCTTTTTTTCTCTTTGTCATTGTTTAAAATTTAAATCGAATAAATATTTTAAAAATACGAATGAAAATATGTGCATAAATAAATATATTTTTTTGGTATTCGTGTGTGTTCATATATAAATTTTTAAATTAATTTGCATTTATTTTGTATATATTAACTGTAAATATTTGAAATAATTGTTTTGATTTTTTTTTAAGTTGGGATATACTAACAAAAAAGGAGTATTTATGAGAGTTATTCCACGCAGAACCAAAGTCAAAATGGAATTTATTCGCGGCATTACTATCGGCGATATTATTTTGGGACTTATTGGTATTGCAGGTGCAATTGGACTTTTTATGTCGCAAGGATTGGCGAATAATATATGGTTTGGTATTGCATGGTGCAGTGTCATCGTATCTTTGTATTTCAAGGTCGCTGACAATCTTCGTCTTTATGAAACTCTTGGATTTATATTCAGATTTTTTGCTCAACGTAAAAAGTTTTCAAAAACAAAACAAAAAGGCTTTTCACCTATCAATGAAATCATCCCTTTTGTTGGCACTGTTCAGGACCGTTTCATAGACTTTGAAAACTATTATGCGCAAGTGTTTGAAATTATGCCATTGGAATTTGGACTTTTGAACGAATACAAACAAAATATGCTTATCGAAACTTTTGCAAACGCACTCAGACGTTTGTCAAATGACCAAATGGCAACAATCATAAAACTCAACAAAGCCATGATTTTGGACAACTACATATACAACGAAGACCGCAAGTATGACAATTTGATGGAACTTGTTGTACAAGGCGAGTACAGTCAACCCGAAGTTGACGTTCGTGCAGGCGTTTTTGAAGAAAGGGTTTCCGCTATGGAAGCATACAATCGTCAAGACAAAATTTACAAAGACCATTTTTATTTTGTTGTTTTTGACAAAGACAAAGAAACTCTTGAAAACACGGTTAATGGCATGATGACAACTCTTGCCAATGCGGTTACGCCACTGTACACCGAACGCTTGGTTGGCAGGGAACTGACTGTATTTTTGAAAGCAATGTATGGCAAGGAATTTGACGAACGTGAACTTGAAGGAATTGCTATGAGCAAATATTTTGATTGGGCAACTCCAAACGAAATCAAATTCAAAACCAGCCGTATTTTGATTGACGGAAGACCTTACAGACAATTTGTTGTCAGCGATTATCCACTTCAAGTTGCAAATGCTTGGGGTGCACCATTCTTTTTGCTTGACCGTACAAAAGTTGTAACAAAAATAAAACCTATTCCAAAGTACAACGCCGAAAAAAACCTTGACAAGGCAATCATGGAAATGGAAACAAAAGTTTTTTACAGCGGAAAAAGCAGTAAACGTATCGAAAACGAAACTCACCTTAATACATTGCGTGAACTTTTGGTGAGTTTGAAAAATAACAACCAACAACTTTATGACGTAAACACATTTATCACTTGCGAAGAACCAGCCAGAAAAGAAGTAAGAGCAATTTTGAAACAGGAAGGTTTCAAGTACAGCGAAATGTTCGGCCGTCAAGTTGATGCGTTTATCAGTTCAAACATTTCTATGCGTGACAATGTAAACGAAACCAAACGTGGTATTCCAACTTCCACATTGGCGGCGATATTCCCATTTATTTCGGGTGCATTGCAAGACCACAATGGATTTTACATTGGATACAACGAATTTCCAGTTTTTGTTGATTTTTTCAAACGTGACCGTGAAAGGGTAAACAGTAACATGATGATTATTGGAAAATCTGGTTCTGGTAAAAGTTACGCAACAAAAACCTTGCTTACTAACTTTGCAGCGGACAACACAAAAATTTTTATTTTGGATCCCGAAGACGAATATACTCCACTTTCTTTCAATCTTCACGGAAAGGTTATTGATGTCGGTTCATCAGCAATGGGTATTATCAATCCATTCCATATCATGACCAACTTGAAAGATGATATAAAAGATGAAGGTGAGGAAGAAAGTCTTTTGAAGACCGAAGAAAGCGACACGTTTTCTATTCACTTGCAGTTCTTGGAACAATTCTTCAAGGTTATTTTGGAAGGTATCTCGTCTGACGCATTCGAAGTTTTGAACTCGGTTATTGTTGAAGTTTACAAACGCAAAAACATAACTTCAAAAACCGACCTTTCAAAATTGACTCCAAATGACTATCCTGTATTTGATGACCTTTACAATTACGTAACCGAAAAAATAGCAGTCGAAAAAGACGAATATCATCGCAAAAACCTTATCATTGTTCAAACTTATATACAAAAATTTGCATCGGGCGGACGTAACAGCAATCTTTGGAATGGACCAACATCCATCGAAACAAAAGAAAACTTTGTTACTTTCAACTTCCGTTCACTTCTTGCAAACCGTAACCAAACGATTGCAAGCGCTCAGATGCTTTTGATATTCAAATATTTGGACAACGAAATCATCAAAAACAAAGACTTTAACGACAAGTTCGGTTTGAACCGGAAGATTATTGTTGCGGTCGACGAAGCCCACGTTTTCATCAATCCGGATTACCCAATAGCGCTTGACTTTATGGCGCAGATGGCAAAACGTATCAGAAAATATTCTGGAATGCAAATCGTCATTACCCAGAATATCAAAGACTTTGTCGGCAGTGAAGCTATCCAAAGACAGTCAACCGCTGTAATCAATGCCAGCCAATACTCGATGATTTTCTCGCTTTCGCCAAACGATATGAATGACCTTGTTGAACTTTACCGAAAGAGTGGTGAAATCAACGAAGAAGAACAAAACAGCATTGTTACCGCCGGTGTTGGTCAAGCATTCTTTATCACCGGACCAATGAGCCGTACAACGGTGCAAATTGTTGCAAATGATTATGTGAAAGCGTTGTTCAGCAAAAAAATCACTTCTTAAAAAACAAAAGCAAGATTGAAATTAAATCTTGCTTTTTTTACATAAAAAAATCGTGCAATTGGTTTGACCAAAATTGATTGAAGAACTGTTTGAAATTTTACCTCGGTCAAGGTTGCCTTTTGGCAATCGGGAAGACCCGCTTATTGTTGCTGTCGTCAGACCCTCACAAGGTTCACAGTTTCCAACCCCAAAAGACCTTCACGTCATCAGCAAAATATCAAAAGTTACATCAGCCAAGTTTGGCCTCAGCCAATCATACAGCCCTGCGTATAGTGGATTGCAGGTAACAAGGAACCACTAACTCCCCGCCTAGCACGACATGGTGATTATACAATATTCGTTTGATTTATGCAAGCATAAATTTTTGTTTTGACAAATTTATTTGCAATTTTTGTCGTCATTGAGCATTGATAAATTTTTGTATTGATTTAAGCGCGTTCTTTTCAAGTCTGCTGACTTGCGCTTGCGAAATTCCGACTTCGCTTGATACTTCAATTTGTGTTTTCCCAACAAAATATCTCAAATTCAAAATTTCACGTTCACGACTACCCAAAGATAAAATCGCATCCCGAAGGGCAATATTTTCCATCAAATTATCGTCGCAATGTTTTTCGTCCGAAATTTGGTCCATAATTCGCACCGTTTCGCTTCCGTCTTTGTAAACAGGGTCGTTGAGTGAAACAGTGTCGCTTATCGCGTCAAGTGAAAACGCAACATTTTTTGAAGGCAAGCCGATTTCTGCGGATATTTCTTCGATGGTCGGTTCGCGGTCAAGTTCTCTTGTAAGTTTTTCGCGCGCCTGCAGTGATCTGTATGCTGTGTCACGCAAGCTGCGACTGACCCTCAGACTGCTGTTGTCGCGCAAAAATCTTCGTATCTCGCCAATAATCATTGGCACTGCATAAGTTGAAAATTTCACACCAAGTTCCATGTTAAAGTTGTCAATCGCTTTCATAAGTCCAACACAACCAACTTGGAACATATCATCGCATTTGTCACGTTTGCCTTGGAATCTTTGAATAACCGAAAGAACAAGTCTTAGGTTTGCAATTACAAATTGTTCACGTGCAAGTTCGTCGCCTTGTTTGATTTTTGCCATAAGTTCGTCCAATTCGCTTGATTTAAGTTTTGGAAGGCTGTTTGTGTTGACTCCACAAATTGCAACTTTGTTAGCCATAGAAAAACTCCTTTTAATCAAAAGTTTTTCACTAACAAAAAAAAATATTCGTAAAATTATCAAAAATCCAATAATACATAAAAATTGCTTTTATTTTACAAAAAAAGTCAACAAATATTTTTTTATTTATTTGCAAAAATAAAATAAATAAGCAAAAATATCAATTTATTTTGAAAAAGTATACAAAGGTGTTATAATAAATCCGCTTATGGCAAAAAACAAAATCAAAAATCGCAAACGCGAGGAAAAAACTTTTTACAAAGTTTTGGGGACAATTGCCGATATAATTATGTATCCAGTTTTGATTATATCATTGCTGTCTGCTTTTTTTATGCTGATAAGCAATCGTAACAGCAGTTTGCCATCTGCTTTTGGTATTTCGGTTGTAAAGGTTATGTCTGGCAGCATGGTTGAGCGTGGGTTTGAAGTTGGCGACGTTGTATTTGTAAAAAAGACGGACGTTGCAACGTTGAAGGTCGGGGACGTCGTAGCATTTTACAAACAATTTGACAGTTGCGACATGGCTTTGAAAAACGATTTTGTAAAATTGGAAGATTATGATGGCACAAATTTGGGACAACAAATTCAAGGCAGAACAACCATAAAACAACTCAAAGAAAAAACTATGCCAGTTTATTTTCACCGCATAAAAAATATTTACGTTTTGCCACAAGATGGCACGTTGTTTTTTGAAACCGCGGGTTCCAAAACCGAAAATACTGAAAATGACTATTTGTCAGACGGATATATTCGCAGTGATTTTATTGTTGGAAAATATGTAAACACACCAAGATTTGTGCGTGACATAATGAAATTTTGTGCATCAAGTACGGGTATGATTTGCTTGGTTGTAATGCCACTTTCTGTACTTGTGCTTTTGGAATGTTTGAGTATTGTTGAACAAATAAACAACATAATTTTGGAAAACAAAGTTTTCTATCACGAAGAACCTTATGACAGCAAAGAGAGCATAAAAGCCAACATCGGAAAAGATATGGACCTTTATCGACAAATTTACTTTTACGCCACAAGTCCACCAGTTGACCGTGACAAAATAAAAATGTTTTTGTGGGCGAATTCTTTTGACGAATATGCTTCTTCAAAGGAACTTGAACTCAAAGATTTGATTGAACAAAGTGACAACCTTTTGAAAAACGAAAACACAATCGACCAAAAAGAATATTTTGATTTTTGGTCAAAAAATTTAAAGTCCCGATATCAAAAACGAAGATATGACAAATTGATGAAGGAACATGAACTTCAACTTGCATACTTGAAAAACAACACAAATGACAAATCAAATCAAGTAAAAACACAAACAAATCAAACAAAAAATCAGCCTGCAACTTTGCCACAAAAACCTGAAGCAAAAAAAGTTGATGAAAAATTACAAAACAAAAAAATGGAAGAAAAGTCAACAAATGGTATCGCCGTTTTGCCAGCAAGGCCTGCTCGTCCAGTAAATATTGGTCAAATTGATGAGCCAAAACAAAACGACTTAAAATCAAAAAACTCCACAAAAAGTGTAAAGTAAGAAGGTAAGATGGAAAATACAAAACTTACAAAGCAAAAAATAAAAAAACAGACAACAACACAACGAGTTTTGGGTATCATTACTGATATATGCATTTATCCTATCGTTATCCTTGCGATAATCATAAGTGGTGTTATGATGGTGACACGTATTGAAAATCGCGCTGTTCCCATTTTTGGATTTACGTTCGTAAGGGTGCTTTCAGGAAGCATGACTGCAGGTGGTTACAATGTTGGTGACGTAGTTATTCTCAGGGATATTGACAAAAAGAAACTTGACGTTGGCGATGTAATTGCCTTTTATCGTTTCCAAGACAACTTTGACCCAACCAGATCTCAACTTGTGAAAGTTGAAGATATTTCCAATCCACCGACGCCATCTTCGGATGCTGATGTTTGTGGAACAAAAACAAAACAAGACGCTATCAAAGCCGAAGCATCAATTATTTTTCATCGCATTATCGGTGTATATCAAGCGAGCGATGGGACAAGATTTTTTGAAACAAAAGGCGACAGCAACTCCTCATCAGACGGGATTTTGATACGTGAAGAATTTGTTATAGGCAGGGATATAGGTACGCCGAAATGGATACTTAAGGTTTTTGCTTTTTGTTTTTCTTCAAAAGGAATTATTTTTTTGGTTATCATTCCACTGGGGATTTTGATATTTGTACAACTTTTGGAAATTTTTGAATTGATATTTGCTTTGATGATCGAAAAAAAAGTTATTGCACTGGAAGTACCCTTTGACAGCGAAGAAAGCATAAAAAATAATATTGGTTTTGAAATGCGGGATTCTGATAAAGTGTATTTTTATGATATTATTCCAGAAAATCAAAAAGATGAAGTCAAAGATTTTTTGTGGGGATATTTGTATGAACCACAAAACAAATCTGAAAAAAAACAACTTGAGTTTGTAAACGCAGGTTTATCCCTTTATCCAAGTCGTGAAGAATATTGGAATTACTTTATTCAAAATACAAAATCATCACGTAACAAAAAAAGACTTATAAAATTGCACAATATTGCAAACGCTATGTATGCAAGCAAAAAAATTGAAAAAAACAAAGAACTGCAAACTCAACAACAAAAAACACCAGTAAAAACAGAAAGAAATGATATTTCAAATTATCCCAACCAAAAGGATTTGAAAAACATCAGTAAAACAAAAACAATCACAAACACAAATGCAAAAAGCAACAAAAAATCTTGATTGCAAAAAACATTTGTAAGTTTCAAATAAATCCTATATAATATTTATATGGGATTTTTTGATTTTTTAAGGCGAAAAAACAAGATTGTGATTGACTTTGATATTTCGACAGAGCCAGTCTTTGTTTATCCGACAAACAAAATAAAATTGCCAATGCAGGCCGTTGTTCCAAAAGATTGCGTGCTGTTTTTGTGTGACGGCGACAAAATTTTGGACAGTTTTACGGAAGGGGAACACGAACTGTCACTTGCCAATTTGCCAAAGTGCGACAAAAGATTCAAACTTTCAAAGCCAAACAAAGATGGCAAATTTCAAAAATACTTTTTTTGTGATGTTTACATAGTCAACAAAATTCTGTTCAAATACAAACCATTCAAGTGTTATCGAAAGGCAGAAATTTTTGACAAAAACGTGGGTGAATTCAAAGTCGGGATAAGCGGCGGATACGCTTTTCAAATAACAAACCCTCAAAAATTTTTGCAAAACCTGCTTTGCGAATACAATCACTTGAAAAACAAAGAAGCCGAAAAAATACTCAGTGGCTATGTTGGCGAATTTGTGCTTGGCGAAATTGAAAAGTCAAAGTTTGGAATCGAAGATTTTTTGTACACGGACCACTTGGTTGACTTCTTGTATGAAAGAATTGGCAATAAGCTTGATTTTTTGGGTGTAGAATTTTTGGGTTTTGATATAAAAGAATGCAAACTTCCAAAAAGACTTCGACTCATAAGTCAAAACATTGCAAATCAAACTCAAATCGGCAAAAATATCTTTGTTCAAAAAGATTTGGAAAATACAAAAACACAAAACTCTTGGACAAACGAAAAATCAAATCAAATCGTTCAAAATACAGATCCAACCGAGCAAGAACTTTTGCATTTTGGCAATCGAAAAAACAAATGTATAGACGTTGAAAATCAATATTTGCACAACGATGAAGATGTCGATTATCAAACAAAAAAATATAAAAAAAATGAAAATTTTGCTTCAAAAAGTGTTGACAACCAAAGCGGTTTGAATTATGATAATGGTACTGTTGTAAGATGTTTGTTTTGCGGATACGAAAACTCGGCGCAAAATCAAAATTGTGCGCTTTGCGGGCAACCACTTAAAAGGAAAGGAAGATTATGAAAATAACCAAAGATATGACATTGGGACAACTTTTGGATACAAACGAAGGATATGGTGATATTCTTATTGGATTTGGAATGCATTGTTTTGGTTGTCCAATGAGTCGCATGGAAACATTGGAAGAAGCGGCAAGCGTTCATGGAATAGACATTGACTATATGCTTGAAAAACTCAACCAGGCAAAATTTTAACATTTTCTTTTTGCTTTTCGTATATAATTTTTTGTTGAAAGTTAAAAAGTCAATTTCTGTTGACTTTTTTTGTTGGGAGTAAAATTTATGTTAAAACTTATGAAATACCTAAGAAAGATTGACATTTTGTTGTTCTTTGGCATGGTAATCTTGATTTTTTGTCAAGTCGCACTTGACCTTATGTTGCCAGATTACATGAGTCAAATCGTAAACATGTTGACAAGTGGTGAAGAAATCCAAATGCAGAGTATTTTGCTTATTGGCGGCAAAATGCTTGGTTTTTCATTGGGAAGTATAGTATGCAGTGTTTTGGTCGGATTGCTTCTTAACACTATTGGTTCAAACCTGTCCAAAAATTTGCGAAGCAAGTTTTTTGAAAAAGTTGAAAGTCTTTCAATGAACGAAATGAACCAATTTTCACCATCAAGTTTGATGACAAGAACAACAAACGATGTTACACAGGTCAAATCGCTTATCACAATGGGAATGCGTATGCTGGTAACCGCACCGCTTATGGCGATATGGGCACTTATAAAAATCATTCGTTCAAGCGGACAACTTTCGTTTGCAACTATGATATGTATTGTGCTTTTGGTTGCTGCAATTGGCGGAATATTTGCTTTTGCAATTCCTCAGTTCAAAAAATTTCAAAAGCTTGTTGACCGAACCAATCTTGTTTCAAGGGAAAATTTGACTGGATTAAGAGTTATCCGTGCATACAACAGCCAAGAATTTCAAGAAGAAAGATTTGAAGATGTCAACAAAAAATTAACCAAAACAAATTATACAATTGGCAAGATTATGTCACTTTTAAGTCCCGCAATTAACATTATATTGAGCGGGTTGACATTGTTTATTTATTGGTATGGCGCAAGTTTGGCACAGCAAAATATTATGAACATTGGTCAAATTATGGCATTTGCACAATACAGTATGATGATACTTTCAAGTTTTTCACTTATTGCGATGATATTTGTAATGTTTCCACGTGCAAGCGTGTCAGCAAAACGTTTAAACGAAGTTTTGGACACAAAATGCAGTATTGAATTTCCACAAAATACCAATGGTGTATTTGAAGGTGAAGGTGAAGTTGTATTCAAAAATGTTTCGTTTAAATATCCAGGCGCCCAAGATTATGTGCTCAAAAATATTTCTTTTGAAGCAAAGAAAGGGCAGACTGTCGCATTTATTGGCTCGACTGGAAGTGGAAAAAGCACACTTATAAACCTTGTTCCAAGATTTTACGATGTTACCGAAGGGCAAATAACTTTGGACGGCGTTGACATAAAAGATATAAGCAAAAAAGATTTGATTGACAAAATTGGGTACGTTCCACAAAAGGGAATGCTTTTTGGTGGGACAATAGCATCAAATATCCGTTATGGAAAGGAAGATGCTACTGATGAACAAATCAAAAAAGCGTGCTCAATCGCACAATGCAGCCATTTTATCAGCAAGTTTTCAGACGGCATCGAACATCATATTGCACAGGGCGGAACAAACGTTTCGGGTGGACAAAGGCAAAGATTATCTATCGCTCGTGCAATTGTAAAAGATCCTGAAATTTTTATTTTTGACGACAGTTTTTCGGCACTTGATTACAAAACCGACAAAAAATTAAGGGCGGCGATTACAAAAGAACTTTCCGGCAAAACAAATCTTATAGTTGCACAAAGGGTTGGAACAATTATCTCTGCTGACCTTATTATTGTTTTGGAAAACGGTGAAGTTGTGGGCAAGGGTACTCATGAAGAACTGCTTAAAAATTGCGAAGTATACAAAGAGATTGCAAAATCTCAACTTGGCGAGGAGGTGGCACAATGAGCAAACATAACAGTCAAAAGCCAAAAGATTTCAAAAGTGGCGTAAAAAAATTGCTCAAATTTGTAAAACCTGAAAGATTTTTGCTTGTCGCAGGACTCTTGTTTGCAATTTTGTACGTTTCATTGACAATCTTTTGCCCAAAACTTTTGGGTGACATAACCAACGAATTGCAAGACAGCATAGATACAGGCATAATAGATATGCAACTCATTGGCAAAATTGGAATCTTGCTTGTGATTTTGTATTCAGTAAGCAGTTTGGTCGACTATATTTGTGGTGTTCTGATGTCAAAAGCTGCATCCAAAATCGGTCAAAGATTCCGCAGGGCAATAAGCGTCAAAATGAACAAAATTCCGCTTTCATACTATGACAAATCAAGTATAGGCGATATTTTGAGCAGAATAACCAACGACGTAAGCACCATTACTTCAACTTTGGAGCAGTCGCTTGCCGGTATGCTTGCATCACTTGTAAAAGTTGTTGGGGTACTTGTCATAATGTTTGTGCTTTCATGGAAAATGGCTCTTGTTGCGTTGGTTACAGTTCCACTTTCAGCAGTGGCAATGATGGTTATCATAAAATTTTCTCAAAAATACTTTGCAAAACAACAAAAAAGTATTGGTGAAATAAATGGTCACATAGAAGAGGTTTACAATGCACACAACGTTGTCAAAGTTTTTGGCGGCGAACAAAAAGCAATCGACCAATTTGAAAAAATCAACAAAGATATCATGCAAAGCGGATTCAAAAGTCATTTCTTTTCGGGACTTATGTATCCAATTTCAAACTTTATTTCAAATATAGGCTTCATATTGGTGTGTATTGTTGGTGGAATATCTGTTTTGGGTGGTGATATAAGATTTGGTGCAATAACAAGTTTTATGTTGTACATCAGACAACTCAATCAGCCACTCAGCCAAATCGCATCTATTGCAGGTACTTTACAGTCAACGGTTGCCGCATCCGAACGTGTTTTCGAATTTTTGGACGTGGAAGAAGAACCAGACGAAAGTCAAAAGAATGTAACTATTCCAAACGTTCAAGGAATGGTCGAATTCAAAGACGTATGCTTTGGCTACACAAAAGGCAAAGAGATTATTCACAACTTTTCACTCAAAGCGTTGCCAGGACAAAAAATTGCGATTGTTGGTCCTACTGGTGCGGGAAAAACAACCTTGGTAAATTTGCTTATGCGCTTTTACGAAATTGACAGCGGTCAAATTCTTATTGATGGCACAGATATTTCAACCATGAAGCGTGAAAATGTCCGCGAACTTTTTGGAATGGTTTTGCAAGATACTTGGCTTTTTGAAGGCACCATAAAAGAAAACATCGCCTATGGAAACCAAGATGTGCCAATGCAGACAATCATTGATGCGTGCAAAATGGCAAACATAGACCACTTTATCAAAACCTTGCCCGAAGGTTATGACAAAGTTTTGGATGAAAGTATTTCACTTTCACAGGGACAAAAACAACTTATGACTATTGCAAGAGCAATGGTTGACAATGCTCCAATGCTTATTTTGGACGAGGCAACCAGTTCGGTTGATACTCGAACAGAAATTCTTATCCAAGATGCAATGGATAAACTTATGAAGGGCAGAACAAGTTTTGTTATTGCTCACCGACTTTCAACAATTCAAAATGCCGATACTATTTTGGTTATGAAAGATGGCAATATTGTCGAGATAGGCAACCACCAAACGCTTTTGGAAGCGGGTGGGGCTTATGCCGAGTTGTACAACTCCCAATTTTCTGGCAATTAAAAAACTTCGCATTGCTGCGTTTACTGAAAAAGCCCCAAGACAGTCATTTAGGGTTTACTAAACTCCTGCCTTGGGGCTTTTTCGAGCCTTGCTACTTTCTCGTTTTTTAATTGCCAGATATTTGTTTCTGCCCGCATTCTGCTCAGTCGTTTAGGATTTACTAAACTCCTGTCGCAAGAATGCGGGCGAGCCTTGCATTGCACCGCTTCTTTGTTGCCTGATGGTGTTTGCAGTTTTTTTGTGTATTTTTGCTGTAAGATTTGTTGTATAAAATAGACTTTTTTACACAAATTAATGTTGTAAAAGGAATATTTTATGAAAAGAAAAAAAAAATTGTTGGTTTCGTTGATTTCACTTGCGTTTTCAATTTCGCTTATGATGTTTGGAGTTTGGGCAAGTGTAAATCCTACACTTAGTATTACGGGTTATGTAACATTTAATATTTCATCTTCGCAGGTATCGGTTACAGGCACAATAATTGATGGTTATGATGCAAACGGGAATGCCATTGCTTTTCTTGAAGGAAAAAATTTCCATTATCAGGATTATACCGATCGAGAAAAGACTACGCTTGCTGATTGGAGTATAAATGGTGGACAGCCCTTGTACTTCAAGGAAGATGCTAGTGGAGTTACTGATATAAAACTCAAATTTAACTTTACAAACAATTCACCGTTCTATACAGTTGCCAAATTTGAAAATGTCGCAGCAACAAACAATGTCAACGTGACCTTTGACCAACAAGTGATTATGGATGTAAAGGGTGGAGCGCAATCTTCGAAATCAAGCACAATTACATATTCGGTAATCGATAACAGCAAAACCGCAAGTTCAGATATAAATTTTACAATAACATTTGAAAGATATTTGACTGATGGGCAAACGTTTGCAATGTTCCAACAAAATTTTGCAAACCAAAAGCCATTGACAACAGAAGAAGTATCTCGACTTCAAGCAGAGTATGATAAAAATAACAAACTTGAAAAGCAAGACGTTGTGCTAACTCCTGAAACCCAAAACAACACAAATCAAAGAACTCAAATCGAAAACAATAACACAAACAACCAAAGAAATATACTGCCAGATAATGCTAACAACAGAAATAATGCCAATGCAAACAGTGCTAGCACCCTTGCAAATAATCAAAACAATACAAGTAAGTTTGAAAACAATGCAACCAACAGCACAAATAACGCTGTAACCAGAACTGACGATACCGCAAACAATATAAGCAGGACAGAAAACGTAACAAGCAACAACACCAACAGAACTCAAACTAATGTGAACAGGACTGAAAGCAATACAAGCAACACCGTAAGCAGAACTCAAAACAACACAAATAACAATGTGAACAGGATTGAAAACAATACGACCAACAACATGAACAGGGTTGACAACAATTCGGACAACAATTCGGACAATAATAATGTTATATATAACAATATAAACAATATATTAAGAAACAGAAGGCAAAATCAAAATAGCACCCAAAATCAAAACGGCACAAATAGTTAAAATTGAATAGGGGAAAAACAAGAGCATATCAAATCGCACAAGTATGGTTTGATATGTTTTTTTATTTTGGTATTTATTATGTAAAACAAAGAGGGAATTGGACTGGCTTGACAAAGATTTTGAAAAATCTTTTTTGAAGAAAATTTAAAATATTCCAACGGTGAGCCGGTTAAAGTTGTTATCGCTGATACAACTATCGGACGT
>CAJKWP010000009.1 GCA_905203645.1 uncultured Christensenella sp. | reverse complement strand
TTTGTAAGCAAAACAAAAAAATATAATCCAAGCAAACTTATAATATGTTCGTCAGAGTTTGACAAAGACTGTTTTTCCATTTCAAAGAATTTTGACATAGAAATCATCCTTTTGGATGCAGAACAAACATATATAAATTTTTTGAAAAAATACGATTGTTTCCCCTCGCCCCTTGTAAAATTTAACATACCCAACACAGGTACGACCTTTAAAAGTCTTTTTTCAAATGCAATATCTCGCAGTAAAACAAAAGGATATTTATTTGCGTCTGTCTTATTGCTTTTGTCAAGTTTCATTATCAAATTCAATTTTTATTATGCAATAATGTCATCCTTACTTTTAATACTTTCTATAATTAGTTTTTTCAGTCCAAAGTTTAAACATCCAATGCAAACAAATATTTTGTAGTGTAACATTTGTTTTGACAAAATAATATATTTTGAATATGAACAAAATGATTTTAAATATCCAAAACCTAGATTTCAATTTGCGATATCTTAAAAGCAAAACAAACAGAAAAATATGTGCAGTAGTTAAAGCAAATGCCTATGGACATGGGATGCAAGAAATTGTAAAAGCACTGAGCAAAAAAGTTGATTTTTTTGCCTGTGCCAATCTTGATGAAGCAATACTTTTAAGAAATGTCGACAAGCAAACACCTACCCTTGTTTTGTTTGATTGTCAAGACTTTGACTTGGCAATAAAAAACAATTTGAGCGTCTGCATTCATACTTTTGATCAAATAAAATTTCTGACTAAAAAGCACAAAAATCTGAAAGTGCATATTGCCTTCAATTCGGGAATGAACAGATTTGGTTTTTGCAACTTTAAAAGTTTTAAAAAGGCATTTGCTATGCTTGGAAAAAAATGCAATATTGAAGGTGTGTACACACACTTTAACACCATTTGCAGTGACAATCAAACTTATAAAGAACAAATAAAACAGTTTGAAATAATAGAACAATTTGCCAAGCGTAAAAACAAAAATATTGTATCTCATACTGGTGGTTCGCATGACATATTCAACAAAAACTTTGACATGATAAGAATCGGCTTGTTTTTGTATGGCTATGGATTGGAAAAATTGAAGCCAGTAATGAAAATCATCTCACCTGTTTTGCAACTAAACAATTTGAAAAAGGGACAATCATGTGGATACGACAAAGAATACATTGCCGATCAAGATTGCACTGTTTCAACGGTTCCGATCGGATATCAAGACGGAATAAAAAAATATTTTTTGGGACAAAAGTGTTTTCTTGGCAATCAAATTTGCCCTATAGTTGCGATTTGTATGGATTGCATTATGATAAAGGTACCACCAAAAACAAAAGTTGGTGACGAAATATGCGTGTTTTATGATGCAGATTTGTGTAAAGATCAATTAAACTATGAAGTATTAACTGGTTTTAATGGATTCAGAGGGACAAGAATTGTTGAATAATCAAAGAAAGCAAAAAAAAGAACAAATCTTTCGATTTGTTCTTTTTTTATTTCAAATTATTTTGTTTTTTTATCAGTTTTCTTTTTTGAAACGATAAAGTAAACAATTACACCAGCCAATACAAGAACAGAAACTACAATCAAGATTGTACCGATAACTTCATTCTTTTCCATTCCATTGTTTTCGTTGGCATTTACAGTAAATTTTCTTGTTACAGTTTCTGAAACATTGCCAGCAGCGTCTGTGATTTTGAGTGTTACTGTATATTCACCGGCTTTTTTAATGTTGTATTCATAGTTTGTTTTGCTGTCGCCGTGGATATTTGAAATAGTTTCACCATCACGTGTTACTGTTATAACCAAATCTTCTTTTGAAAGATCAGTATCAACAAGGTCTTCAACTTTTACAAGTGACAAGTCAAGTGTCAATTTGCTGTTAAGTTTTACATTTTCAGCAACAAATGTTTTGTTTGTTTCATCAATTGTAATTACAGGTGGTTCTGTGTCACCAACTTTGATTTGTTTTGTAACTGTTGTTGTGTTTCCAGCAAGGTCTTTTACAGTGAACGTCAAAGTATAAACCTCGTTGTATCTGAGTGTTACAACTCTGTTTGTTGTTGTATCACCATATGGAATTGTTTTCGTTCCATAAGATTTGCTTGAAAGAACAACTTGTGAGTTTGCAACATCGATTCCGTTAAGGTCTGATGCCGTAAATTGTGGAATTGTAAGTGCATAATCAAGTGCTACAACTGGTTCAACATAGATTTCGTCAATTACAGGTTTTGTTGTATCTTTTACTTCAACTGTAAATTGAACAGGGTCAACTGTGTAATCTGCTGATCCATCATTGTAAGATCCATAATATTCGATTACGTAAGTTCCTACTTTTGCAGGTTTGAAAGTAGATTTGTTCAAAAGTTCGCCATTTGGTCCACTTATTTTACGTACATTGTAAGTCGACGTGTAACCATCTGGAACTTTGATTTCGGCGGTTGGCATTGTAATTTGTTCGCCAAGTTCCAATGTTCCACCATTGAGTGTGGTTGGAAGTTTGCCAAATTCGATTTCAGCAGAGTCTGTATATCCAGCTACAGTAACTGAATAAAACATAATTGTAATGTTGTTTTTGATGTCTTTTGATACAAATGAAACTTTGTAGTCACCAGCATAAGAAGCCCAAACTTTTGCGTTTTCTACAAGGATTGAATCCAATGAACCATAAGTGATATTTTTTGTCATATCATATGTGTTCAATTCAACTGTTTTTCCATCTTTTTCAACATAAACGTAAGCGTTTACTTGAACAAAATCAGCATAGTCGTCTTCATATTTTACTGTACGAAGTTCGATTTCATTTTGTTGTCTTGCACTAGTTTCTGTTGCAGATTTTTCAACTGAAATGATTTTTGTAGGTTGTGTATCATTTGTTTCGTGGATTTGAATTTCTTTTCTGATTGTTTCGCTGTTGCCATAGGCATCAGTTGCTGTTGCGCGGATAACAAGTTTGTCTGCGTTTTCAGCTTCGATTGTGTATTGATTGTCTTTAAGTTCCAATACTGTCCAATCTTCTGTTTCTGCACCTGTTACAAATTGATATTCAACAACAAGTTTGATTCTTGTGCTGATGTCATCAGTAGCAACTGGTTTTGAAAATTTGATTGTTTCGCCTGCTCTTACTGCTGAAGGAATAGCTTCACTTTCACTCCATTTCACTTCAGGTTTTTCTGTATCAGCAACAAAAGTACTGTCAATGATAAGTTTGTATGAAACTGCTGTAGCTTCATTTCCTGCACTGTCTTTTGCAATATAAGAAATTGTATAAGTACCAGCACCAAATGTAACGCCTTCAGCAAGTGTTACAGCAACTTGTGTATCTTCGTTCAAAGTGTAAGATGCACTGTCAAAGTTGAAAACCAATTCTTTGTTTGGATTTTCACTTGATTCATAAATTACATCGTTGTTGCTTTTTACAATTTTTCTTGTAAGAGTGAGTTTATCCAACGCTTTATCAACATTGTCATCTGCCCAAATAGCTGGCAATACGATATTGTTAAGTCCAGCTTTTTCTGGCAAAACATAACTTGCGTCAATATCAGATGGAGTCGTTGCATATGGTTCAACCAATCTTACTGTTGGAGCTTTTGTATCCTTTACACCGCTGATAGAATATTCCCAAGTAGCTGTGTTACCAAAGAAGTTCTTTGCAGTATAAGTGATAATATAATCGCCATCTTTGTCAGGAGTGAACTCGTTTGTATTTTGCAAACAAGCAGTTGCATCTTCTTCACTTACCTTTTTGCCAGTAACTGAATTGTAAACAACTCTTTTTGCTGAAATGCTGTAAGAGATATCAACCTTGTCACCAGTAACTGAGTTTTTACCAGTTACAGTTGGCAATTTTGTTGTAACTCCTGTAATTGCTGTTGTTGGTTTGCTTGAAGAACCAACAATTTGCAATTTGAAATCGTTGTTGTATGTGTTGTTTGCAGTAAATGATTTTGTTTGAGATGCCAAAACTTTTCCATCTGCTGATTTGTAAAGATAATTTACTGTCCAATTTCCAATAACGTTTGGAGTAAATTCATAGAATCCTTCAGCATTTTTGGTCAAAGCTGTTGCGTCAAGATAAGTACCTTCCGGTGAAAGTACCTTAACTTCAACAGTTGCACTTTCAATCTTATTTCCATCTTCATCCAATACAGTTGGGTTTGGCAAAACAATTTTTCCTGTATATTTTGTATTGTTTACGTAAGCAGGAATAATTTGTTTTGAGTTTTCATCAAACTTGAATGAATAAATTCCTTGTTTTGCGGCCATAACGACTGCTTGTGAATACCCATTGTATGTGTAAATTATTTCGTAGTTACCAACATAATTTACTTTGAATGATTTTTCGCCAGCATTGTCTGCCAATTCTACGTCAGCACCAATTGGGTCTTTTACGGACACGGTTGCACTTGCACTGCTTAAAGTGATTGTACCGCTTGCATTGTCCCAAACCTTTGCATTTTTGATAACATAGGTAGAACCAACGTTCGCTTCATCTTCAAATTCTTCCACAGTCAAATAGGAAAAATTTGTTTCGGGAATAGCGTTTGAAAGCTTTGTAAAAGCGCCGATAACTGGCATCAAGGCACTTGAAAAAACCAACAATGCTATTACTGAAAAAAGTTTTTTGATTTTTTTCATTTTGTTGCTCCTAAGTGTATTTTTTTAACAGGTTGAGTATATACTATAACAATTTGTTTTGTCAACCAAAAAACAGAACTAAATATACAAAATTATACATTTTTGTTTCTCAACCAACTTTCAAAAAATTAAAAGTCAATCTTAAATTGTTCTTTATTAAAAAAAATATGTTGACAAAAATTTGCTAAAAATAGAATATTATGAGTTATTTTTTTGATTTTGTGAAAAAAATGAATTTTGATATTAAAAAAAGTTTAAGAGCTAGTTGAGTTTAACTCTTAAAGCGCTATAATTTAGATTTATAAGTATAAAAAAATATTTGATATTGACAAATTTTATTATTAGTGATAAAATATGCTGAATGAAATCATAGTGGAGGTTAATTATGGAAACAAATTTAAATAAAACCGCGTATGAAGATTATGACAAATTTACAAAAACTGGAATTTCACCACTTTCAATGTTGAATGACAATTCAGCTGTTGCCGACATAGTGACAAGATATCAATCTATGTTCTCACAAAACAACTTGAGACTTTTTGACAATTCAAGCTCAAAATCATCCGTACTTAAGGGTGTAAAACCATTTACAGATGGCCAATATTACAGTGGTTTTGCATTTAAAAAACCAAATTATGTAACAAATATGGTTTATCCTTTGGTATCGCCTATTTCTGACAATTTCAAAATCGCCAAAGATTTTTCAAATTTTCAATCATTGAAAAGCGAATTTGAACAATCATTCAAAATCAAAGTTCAAGAAAAAAACAAAGCAAAACAATTATATCAATACAAAAAATCAAAATCTATTTTCAAAGGTATAAAAAACCTTGCTGTTGGAACTTGCAAACTATGCGTAACTGCTTTCACTTTTGGCAAAAAGAAATTCAAAAAAGACCCAGTTTCCAGTCTGGCTGGAAATAAAATAGTTTTGAAAATTTCAAACAACACGTCAAACGCCGACAAAGTTGCAAAGATGTACAATATAGTTGCTGATGCTGTTGTTTCAAAACTTTACAAAAAATGCAAATATACATCTTCAAACCCATCAACAATAAAACTTATCTCTTCCCTTATTGCAACTCAATATACACTTTTGTCATGCAATTTCGGAAATGACGATACAACAAAATTCATTTATTCTTCATTGGCTATGCAAATTTCAAATGCTTTTGCAAGTCTTGGCACAATTACACAAAATGACAAAAATATTATAAAAGCGCTTTCACTTCAAACAACTGATGTTATGCTTAAAAAACTTGGCAAAACACCTGAAGATATTTCAAACAATTTGAGTGCACTTGGATATGAAATTGATGCAACAGAAAATGGACTTAACAATGTTATGTTCGGAAATTTCAAACAAACAGTTATTGAACCAGTTGAAGAAAATGACGAAGAAGAACTGGAAGAAGAAATTGAAGAATACAATATTGAACCTGTACAAGAACGTCAAATTGAAAAGAGTGTTTCAAAACTTAAACGTAAGATAGTTTTAAACAATATTGACAACAATATCTGCAAAGTACTTGCAAAAACAGTAGAAGATTATAATACAAAATATATTTCCGCTGTTACAAACAAGAAAAAACAATCACTTACCCGCGAAAAAAATATTACTGCAAGTGTTTTGAAGTATTATGAACTTATGTCGTATGATTTTGCAGAAGAAAATTACAACTCTATTCTCAAAGAGTTGCGCGAAAACAAACTTCGTACAGACGATGACTATGCAAAATTGCTTGCTTTGACATTACTTCGCAAACGTGATGCGTTCTTGGATTCTTATTTTGACGAAAAAACTTTGAAAACAGACAAAGAATTGGAAGTTAAAACTTATGCAAATGTTTACAAATTGTTCATCGATAAATTTGGGGAAGCAAAAGGTGTTACATTCAAAACAAAATTCCAAAACTTTATGAAAACAAAAATAAAAGAATCATTTGACAAAATTGATAAAACACAAAGCAATAGCAACAATATGGTTAAATAAGTTTACAACAAAAAAAGAGCAAAATCTTGCTCTTTTTTTTATATTCCAAGCACGTGCATTTTGTGCTCCACTATTCCCTGCACTTGAAGACTTGCATAATTAAGTACGTTTCTGACATTAACTTCGCTTTCATGTTCAGAAAGATATTTTCTCATTGAGGCCAAAAATTCAATTCTTAAATCTGTATCAGTGTTTATTTTGCAGATATTGTAATTTTTGCAAATGTTCGAGAGTATATCATCAGGTACACCCTTAACACCCTGCAAATTTCCGCCATATTGATTGAACTTTTGCACAGATTGTTGATAAACAGAACTTGCGCCGTGCAAAACCAAAGGAACGTTGGGAATTTTGTCTTGTATTTGTTTCAACACGTCAAGATCAAGTTTTGCTTCGCCTTTGAATTTGTAGGCACCGTGACTTGTTCCTATTGCAACAGCCAATGTATCAACACCAGTCTTTTGAACAAAATTATACGCTTCATCAGGATTGGTATAAATTGACTTGTCATTGCTTATATCCTCTTCAATTCCTGCAAGGACACCTATTTCACCTTCAACTGCAACGTTATATTTGTGAGCATAGTCAGCAACCATTTTTGTCAAAGCGACATTTTCGTCAAATGGCAAACTGCTCCCATCAATCATTACACTATCAAATCCAAAATCAACACATTTTTTGCATATTTCAAAGGATTTTCCATGATCCAAATGAAAGAAGACTTTTTCAGTTTGTTTTCTTACTGTTTGCATAAGCCCCAACAAGTAATCTTCGCCCAAAGATTTCAACGCACCCTCACTTACGCACGCCATAACGTAAGCGTCTTTTTGTTTGCTGGCATTTACAATCGCTTTAAGAACGTCAAGGTTGTCAAAATTGAATGCACCCAACGCAAAACCATTTTTTAATGCTTCTTCAAAAGCCTTTTTAATTCCAGTAATTTTTTGCATATTATCCCATCCTCTTTTATTTTGTCATATTTTATTATATTTTAAAATAATATAAAAAAAATGTCAAAAAAAAAGTTATTTTTGAAACTTTGCAAGCATAGTAATATGGTATGAAAAAAGTAAAAAAGATAATTTGTGGAATTTTGTTTTCAGCTTTCATGTGCGTATTTTTTATAGGATGTGGAATAAACACAACTGCTTCTGTCAAAAAACATATTTCTGAATGTACAAAAAATATTTTTACATATGTATGTGATGATTATAACTTAACAGTAACAAGTGGAACAAGAGAGCAAGATTATCAATTTGACGGAAAAACTTCGGAACTTGTAGATTTTTTGCTGGTAGCCTTAGCATACTCCTCACCACACAGCGAACAAACGATAGATTTTGTAATAAACATAAACGGTACTGATTATTCTGGGATTTTGGAAAAAAATCCATATAAATCAAATTATATGTGTGATATAAAAAAATCTGTCGACGAAAATGACGAAATAACAATAAAGTTTGATAATAAAGAAAATAAACTTGTATGCAAAAATAAAGATTTTGAAATTAACTATGAAAAAGCAATTTACATTGCAACAGAAGGATTCAATGAAAATTTGAAATCATACACAAAAAACAAAAAAAATCTTTATGAATGTTATCTTAAAATATTATACAAACCGGAAATTTCAGAAAATTTTTATTGGTATTTTCTTGTAAAAGCAGACAAACAATATAACTTTGTAATTGACACAATGTCAGGAAATATTATTGCAAATTATTAAAAACAAAAGACATACTTCACGTATACCACCTGTAAGTATGTCTTTTTTTTTGTTATTCAATCAAATTTGCAATCAATTTTTTTAATTTGTCGATGCCTCGATTTTGTTTGGCGGAAATACAAATAGTCATTTCATTTTCATCTGGAACAAGGTGTATTTTATCACACTTGTTGTAAACCGTTATAATTTTTGCATCAGTTTGCAATTCTTTCAAAACGTCGTTTACAACCTGTATGTGCAAATCCCTGTCTTTGTTTGATGCGTCGACAACGTTTAATATAATATCCGCATACTTCGCTTCGTCAAGAGTTGACTTGAAAGCATGGACAAGGCTGTGCGGCAATTTTGATATAAATCCAACAGTATCCGTAAGAATAATTTCTTTCCCTGGTCCCAACCATACATTTCTGCTTGTTGTTTCCAAAGTCGCAAACAATTTGTCGTCTGCATAAATATTGGCTTTTGATATCAAATTCAAAAGCGTACTTTTTCCTGCATTCGTATACCCTACGATAGCCACCTTTGTTTTGTTTGAAAACTGTCTTTGTTTGTTCTTAGTATCTCTGTTTTTTTCAATTTGTTTAAGTTCTCTTTCAAGTTTTAAAATATTTTCTTCCAAGTGTCTTCTGTCAGTTTCAAGACGAGTCTCACCCGGTCCCCTTGTGCCAACGCCACCACTTGAAAATCTTCCACTGCTTCCCGAAATAGCACTCAGCCTTGGCAAAAAGTATTTTGCCTGAGCAAGTTCAACCTGCAATTTTCCTTCGTTGCTGGTTGCTCGTTGTGCAAAGATATCCAATATTAATGTAATTCTGTCAATAACTTTTACGCCCAGATAATTTGAAAGATTTTTGGTCTGAGATCCTGAAAGTTCATAATCAACAATCAACAAATTTGCACCAGTTTCTTCCAGCTCACCCTTCAATTCTTCAACCTTTCCACTGCCAATAAGCGTTGCTGGTGTAATTTGGCGAATAAGTTGATAATCTTGACCAACTATCTCTACTCCAGCAGTTTGCGCCAATCCTTTAAGTTCACTGAACTGTGCATCCAAATCTTCGTTTTTATTGAATATTACTTCAAATAAAAATGCTCTTTCTTGTATTTTATCAATCATGCAATGATTATAACATCATTGCAAAATATTGACAACAAAAATTTTATTTTGTTTTTGTAACATATTTGAAAAAATCACATAGTATGAAATAGAAACAAAAGATAAAATTGCCGAAGTACAAAAGATAAAATAATTTTTAATTAACATTATTCGAGAAAATCTTTAAAAGGAGGATGTGCAAATGAACTTTTTCAACGGCTTTGGATTTGGTGGAATGAACAATGGCGGGAACAATGATTGCTGCTGCTTAATCTTGTTATTGTTGTTACTTGGACAATGTGGTGGCTGTGGCGAAGGTGGAATCGACATCTGCAACTTGGTATGGCTCATATTTATCCTTTCACTTTGCGGATGCAACAACAGACAAACTTGCTAAGATACATAAGAAAAAAGGTCGCAGATTTGCGACCTTATATTTTTTTAGTTGATTTTTAATTTGTCTGCAATATTTTGTAAATCCAATTTCAAGTCTTTGCGATTTGGAAATACATTTATCCCATCGTTTGTTTTTCGTGGAATGATGTGAAAATGAAGATGAAAAACACTTTGCTGTGCTGCTTCTTCATTCGCATTGATAACATCAACTCCGTCATAACCCTTTTTTATATATTTATTTGAAATCAATTTTACTGCTTTTATGACTTCATTCAAGTAAAATTCATCGCAGTCCAATATATTTTTGCAATGTTTTTTGGGTATGACAAGTGTATGACCTTCAAAATCGTTTGCGATGTCCAAAAAAGCAAGTACGTATTCATTTTCATATATTTTATAACATGGCAAATCGCCTGCTGTTATTTTGCAAAAAATACAATCCATAAAAAATCCTTTTAAAAAAACCACATAATTTGTTTATGTGGTTTTATGTTTAAAAATTAAACCAATTCAATAATTGCCATATCAGCATTATCGCCTCTTCTCTTTCCAAGTTTGATTATCCTTGTATATCCACCAGCTGTTCCAAGTTCTTTTGCTCTTTCAGCATATTTTGGAGCATAAACGTTGAATATTTTTTCGATAAGAGGATGATTGATACCTTCTGTTCTTGCATCAAAAGCAGCTTTCTTTTCTTTTGGAGCTCTTTGTTCTTGCATATCATACAAGAAAGCCATAAGTTTTCTTCTTGCATTCAACTTTTTAACACCATCATTAACAAAATTTTGTTTAACAACTTTTCCTTTTTCGTCTTTGACGTCTTTTGTTACTGATACAGTATCTTCGTAAGTGTTAATTGCCAAAGTTAAGAGTTTTTCTGCTTGTCTTGCAACAGATTTGGCACGAGTTTCGGTTGTTTCGATTTTGCCATACCATAAAAGATTTGTTACTTGATTTCTTAACAAAGCCATTTTTTGGTCACTGCGTCTTCCTAATTTTTCGTTTGCCATATTTTTCTCCTATTCTTCTTCGATTCTTAAAGACAAACCGTAATCTTCAAGCTTTGCAATAACTTCTTCGATTGATTTAAGCCCAAGATTGCGTACTTTAAGCATATCATTTTTTGATTTCTTCACAAGATCTTCAACTGTGTTGATGTTTGCTCTTTTCAAACAGTTGTAAGAACGAACTGACAAGTCCATGTCTTCAATAGGCATTTCCAAAAATTTTGTTTGTCCGTCATCTTCATGTGAAATTAAGATATTCATGTCATTCATATTGGAGCAAAGTGAAACAAAAAGTCCAACATGTTCCATAATAATTTTGCCAGCCAATGATACAATTTCTCTTGCGGTAATTGTTCCATTTGTTGTCACTTCAAGTGTAAGCTTATCATAGTCGATACTTTGACCAACACGAGTATTTTCCACACTGTAGTTAACTTTTTTAACTGGTGAATAAAGTGAGTCAATTGCAATAAAGTCAATATCATCAACTCTTTCTTTGTTAGCATTTCCGCTTACATACCCTCTACCTTTTCCGATTTTTACTTCCAATTTGAAGTCAGCATCATCATCCAAAGTACAAATGTACATATCTTTGTTCAAAATTTCAATTTGGTCATTTGGTTCAAAATCGCTTGCTGTAACCACTCCAGCGCCTTTTTTGTTGATTTTGATAACAGTTGTCCAATCTGGGTCTTCCACAGTTGTTTTTACGTAAAGACCTTTCAAATTCAAAACAATATCAACAACATCTTCAACTACACCTCTTACAGTTGAAAATTCATGCAAAACTCCGCCAATTCTTATAGCAATTGGTGCAGCACCTGGTAAAGAAGACAAAAGTGTTCTTCGAAGGCAATTCCCCAAAGTAATACCATAACCTTTTTCCAGTGGTTCAATAATGAACCTTGCAAAACTTCCATTGTCTGTTTCTTCACAAGTAATCTTTGGTCTTTCGATTTCCATCATAAATTTATACCTCCATTTTACCTTGAATAAAGTTCGATAATCAAGTGTTCTTGGATATTAAGGTCAATATCTTCTCTTTGTGGCATAGCCAATATTTTTCCTGTAAGTGTGTCTGCGTTAAATTCCAACCATTTTGGCATAACAATTTTCATACCTTTAAGTTGTTTGAACATTTCCAAATCTTTTTTGTTTTCTTTAACAGCTATAACGTCGCCAACTTTTACAATGTAAGATGGAATGTTTACTCTTCTTCCGTTTACGGTGATATGTCCGTGGTTAACAATTTGTCTGCATTCACTTCTGCTTGCTCCGATACCCATTCTGTAAATAACGTTGTCAAGTCTTCTTTCGATAAGTGAAAGCATATTTTCACCGGTAACACCTTTCATTCTTTCAGCTTCTTCATAGTATTTTCTGAATTGTTTTTCCAAAATACCATAAGCCTTTTTAACTTTTTGTTTTTCACGAAGCTGTGTTCCGTATTCAGTTACTCTTTTTCTTGAAGCGCCATGTTGTCCAGGTATTACAGGTCTTCTTTCAAAAGCACATTTTTTGCTTACGCATCTTTCGCCTTTCAAAAAAAGTTTGCAACCTTCACGACGACATTGACGACAATCTGGTCCAACCATTTTTGCCATTTGTTCTTCCTCCTATATTCTTCTTGTTTTTGGAGGACGGCATCCATTGTGAGCGATTGGAGAAACATCTCTAATCATAGTAACGTTGATTTCAGCTGTTTGAAGAGCTCTGATAGCTGCTTCACGACCATTGCCAGGTCCTTTAACATAAACTTCAACACTTCTTATTCCGTGCTCCTTTGCGACTTTTGCTGCATCTTCAACACTTTGTTGTGCTGCAAATGGTGTGCTCTTTTTTGAGCCCTTAAAACCAAGTTTACCTGAACTTGACCAAGAAATTACATTTCCTTCTGTGTCAGAAAAAGTAACCAAGGTATTGTTGAATGAAGATTTGATATGAACTTGACCTTTGTCAATATTCTTTGAAACTCTCTTCTTTTTTGTCTTAACTACTGCCATAATTATTTACCTTTCTTACTGCTTCCGCCAACGACTTTTCTTGGGCCTTTTCTTGTTCTAGTATTTGTTCTTGTGTTCTGTCCACGAACTGGAAGCCCTTTTCTGTGACGAACACCACGATATGAACCAATTTCTGAAAGACGCTTGATATTCATAGCGACTTCTTTTCTGAGTTCACCTTCAACGATATGGTCTTTTTCAATTACAGCACGAAGTTTTGCAACGTCATTTTCATCAAGGTCTTTTACACGTGTATCAGGATTGATACCTGTTTCAGCCAAGATTTTGTTTGAAGTTACTCTTCCAATACCATAAATATAGGTAAGACCAATTTCTACTCTTTTCTCTCTGGGTAAATCCACACCAGCGATTCTTGCCATATTTGTTTTTTCCTCCAAATTTATTTTTTTTTATATCATCAACGTTTTTATTTTGCCGCGAAAAAACGTTGTTCATTTTCGACTTTAAACCAATTAACCTTGGGTTTGTTTATGAGATGGGTCTTTTGGGCAAATTACCATAACCTTTCCTTCTCGTTTGATAACCTTGCATTTGTCACACATAGGTTTTACAGATGGTCTTACTTTCATAACTCCTCCTAATTTTTTGCTCGCCAAATAATTCGACCTTTGGTCAAATCATATGGACTCATTTCAATTTTAACTTTATCGCCTTCCAAAATTTTGATATAGTTCATTCTCAATCTGCCAGAAATGTATGCTGTTATAACATGTCCATTGCTTAAACGAACTTTAAAGGTTGTATTTGGTAAAACTTCTTCTACCACTCCTTCAAATTCTATCACATCTTCCTTTGACATAACAACTCCTTTTACAAATTTTCTTCAAATTTTAATATTTTTCTGACAAGCGCATCGTTAAACACCTGTCCTTTATCACACATTTGTTTAAAATAAGGCGATTTGTTTTTAAACATTATATGTTTTACATTTTTTTTCTTGGGCGAGTTAATTTTTCTCAGCTTCCCATTTACAAGAAAGACATCGTAACCTTGCAAACTCCACACCAAAAATATTTGTCCGCAATCACGACCAGCAATAGAAATTACTATGTCACCTTTTTCATAATTCATTGGTCAAAATCTCCACAGTTGTAGGTGTAATAAGGACTGTATTTTCGTAATGTGCTGATGGCAAACCGTCTTTTGTGTAAACTGTCCACCCATCACTTTTAAGATATATATTCTTTTTGCCCATATTTATCATCGGTTCAATAGCAATAGCCATATTGGCTTCCAAGACAGGACCATGACCTTTTGTTCCATAGTTTGGAACTTGAGGATCCATGTGCATATCCCTGCCGATACCGTGACCAACCAATTCACGCACAACCGAATAGCCGTTTTCCTCTGCGTAAGTTTGAACCGCTTGACCAATATCGCCAACATGTGCACCAACTTTAACTTGTTTCAATCCTTCATAAAAGCATTGTTTTGTAACATCGATAAGCCGTTGTTTTTCTGGTGAAATTTTTCCAACAGCAAATGTTCTTGCAGCATCACCATTGAAACCTTTGTACATAACTCCTAAGTCAACAGAAATTATGTCACCTTCTTTCAATATTATATCTTCTGAAGGTATTCCGTGAACAACAACTTCATTTACCGAAGCACAGATTGAAGCTGGATATCCATCATAATCCAAAAAATTTGGTTGCCCACCCATATTTATTATATATTGATATATTTTTTTGTCAAGATACTTTGTCGAAATTCCAGGTTCTATAAGGCTTTCAGCATATTTCAAAGCCTTGCCTGTCATCTCGCCAGCCTTACGCATTTTGACTATATCGTTTTCAGAAAAAGCCATCAGATTTCCTCCAAAAACAGATTTTGGAAATTTTTATATGTTTCCAAAGGTGTTTTACCTGCACTAACTGTATAAAACTTGCTTTGTTTTTTGTAATAATCAATCAAAGGTTTTGTCTGTTTTTCGTACACTTCAAAACGTTCTTTTACAATTTCTTCTTTGTCATCATTGCGTTGAATCAATATTCCACCGCAGTTATCACATTCGATTTTGTCGTAAAATTCTGTATTGAATACTTTGCCACAATCACCACAAACTCTTCGACCGGTAATTCGTTTCAAAATAGTTTCATAGTCGACATTTATATAAACAACTTTATCAATTTTTGTGATAGCATCAAGTTCTTTTGCTTGCGCCAAGTTTCTTGGAAAACCATCCAAAATAAAATTGTCGTCATGTATTGTTGCAAGTTTTTCTTTTAATAGTTTTATTATAATTTCGTCTGGAACAAAATGTCCCTTGTCAATATATGACTTTGCCATCAATCCAACAGGTGTACCCAAGGCAATGTTTTGCCTTAATATTTCACCTGTTGAAATATGACAATAAGAGTTTTCTTTTACAATATTGCCAGCAAGTGTACCTTTGCCACATCCTGGGGCACCAAGTAAAATCAATCTCATTTTAAAAATCCTTTATAATTACGCATAAGCATTTGTGCTTCAAGTTGTTTGTCAAGTTCCAAAGCGACCGAAACAACAATCATAAGACCAGTAGCACTGAATGCATTTATAAGTGTTGCATCCAAAGCGTTTCCAGCAGCTTTCAATGCCAAGCTTGGGATCAATGCAATAAACGCAAGGAATATAGCGCCAAACAATGTGATTCTTGAAGATATTTTTTTCAAATAGTCACTTGTAGGTCTGCCTGCTCTTATACCTGGAATAAATCCACCACTCTGTTGCAAGTTTCTGCTGATTTCATCAGGTTTGAATGTAATTTGAGCATAAAAGAATGCAAAGAACAATATCAAAATTGCTGTAACTACAATGTAAACCCATGAACCAGTTCCCATATATTCTGCATACCATTTATAAGCATCAGAGTTTGGCCAGAATGTTTGGAACAACATTTGTGGCAGCGTCAAAAACATACTTGCAAAGATTATTGGCATTACTCCAGAAGCATTGATTCGAACTGGAATAAACGTACTTTGCCCACCATACATTTTGCGACCTTTGAGTTGTTTCGCATATTGAACTGGAATTTTCCTTTCAGCTAAGTCAACAAAAACTATAAGTCCAAAAATAACAACAATTGCCAAAGCAAATATCAAAAGTGTCCAAAGATACGTGATATTTCCGGCAAATACTTTTTCAAACACAGTAAGCAATGCTGCACCAGCAGAAGACAAAATACCAACGAAGATCAAAAGCGACATACCATTTCCAACACCAAGTTCGGTAATGCGTTCACCAAGCCACACAGTAAACATACCACCAGCAATCAAAATAACTGAAATTATGCAACACGCAAGCCATGTTGGAGCACCTTCCCAAAGCATGTTGGGATCAATTTTATCTTTGAGTGCTACAACAATTATAACAGATTGTGCAATGGCGTAAACAAGTGCAGCAAGCCTTGTGATAAGGCTCATTTTTTTTCTGCCCTCTTCTCCCTGTTGTGCGAGTTTTTCCAAAGCAGGAATTGCTACTGCAAGCAGTTGCACAATAATAGAAGCGTTTATATAAGGTGCAACACCCAGTGCCAAAACAGAACCATTTGCCAATGCACCACCAGAAATGGAACTCAGCAATGACAAAAATGTATTACCTTCTGTTGTAGATTTAAACAGAGAAACATCAATACCAGGAATTGGAAGCCAACATCCAACTCTAAAAATGAATAAAAGAAGAAGGGTAAGAAGTATTTTACCCCTTAAATCTTTAATTTTGAATGCGTTTATGAATGTTTTAAACATCAAATCACCTCAACTTTTCCACCAGCTTTTTCAATTTTTTCTTTTGCAGAATTTGAAAATTTACTTGCTTTTACGGTGAATGGTTTAGTAATTTCTCCCTTTCCTAAAACTTTCAAGCCACTAGGTTGCATTTTGCCTACAACTCTGTTTACATAAAGCATTTCTTCATCAATTACAGTGTTTGCTTCAAATATTTCAAGATCTTCAACATTTACAATTGAATAAACTTTTCTGAAATTGAAATTGTTAAACCCTCTGATGGGAAGTTTTCTTACAAGTGGTAATTGACCGCCCTCAAATCCTGGACGAACACCACCGCCACTACGAGAGTTTTGTCCTTTCATGCCCTTACCAGATGTTTTACCGATACCGCTTCCGATACCACGGCCCAATCTCTTAGAAGAAGTTTTGGCACCTTCAGCAGGTTTTAATTCATGCATTTTCATATCAATTTCCTCCTATTTTACTTCTTCCACTTTAAGAAGATGATTTATGTGATGAATGCTACCACGAATAGATTCATTATCAGGAAGAACTCTTGTTTGACCAAGTTTCTTAAAGCCCAAAGCTTCAACAATTTTTGCTTGTTTTTTGTTGTAGCCGATTGCGCTTCTTACATAAGTTACTTTAAGTTGTTTTTCCATATTAAATCTCCTCTACACTTTTACCACGTTTAGCAGCAATTTCTTCTTTTGTTTTTATTGACAAAAGACCATTTAAAGTTGCTTTTACACAGTTGATTTTGTTTGTGGAGCCATGAATTTTTGTAACGATATCTTTGATTCCTGCAAGTTCTATAACTGCACGCGCGCTACCGCCGGCAATAACACCGCAACCAGGTTTAGCAGGCATAAGCAAAATTTTGCTTGTGCTGTATTTACCAACTGCTTCATGAGGAATAGTTCCGTCAATAATGTTGATTTTTTTCATGTTTTTCTTTGCTTTTTCTGTTGCTTTTTCAACAGCCATTGGCACCTCACTGGCCTTTCCAGTTCCAATACCAACACTTCCGTTTCTATCACCAACAACAACCAAAGCGCTGAATCTCATTGTACGTCCGCCTTTGACAACTTTGGTTACTCTTCTTACAGAAACTAAGTTTTTGTCAATATCGCTTTCTTGTCTTCTGGTTCTTGGTGATTGATTGTTTTTGAATGATTTTTCTTTTTCTTTTTCCATTTTACCCTCCTAGAACCTTAATCCGCCTTCGCGAGCACCATCTGCCAATGCTTGAACTCTTCCTGTATAAAGATATCCGCCTCTATCAAAAACAACATCTTCAATCTTGTTTGCCTTTGCTCTTTTTGCAATTTCAAGACCAACAATTTTAGCTTGTTCAGTTTTGTTTTTGCCTTCCAACTGTTTTGACAATTCCTTGTCCATCGTTGAACAACTTGCCAATGTTGTACCGTTCACATCATCAATTACCTGAGCGTAAATTTCGTTCAAACTTCTGTATACATTAAGTCTTGGTCTTTCAGGTGTGCCAGAAATTTTGTTACGAACCCTAAGATGACGAACTTGTCTTGCTTGATTTTTATCTTTTTTATTAAACATTTTTATCGCTCCTATTTCTTACCTTTTCCGGCAGTTTTTCCGACTTTTCTGATAACTACTTCATCATCATATTTGATTCCGTAAGCATGATATGGTTCAACTGGTCTCAAATCTCTGATTCTTGAAGCAAATTGACCTACTGCTTGTTTGTCAATGCCTGAAACAACAATTTCAGTTGCTGAAGGACATTCAAGCTTTATATGTTCTTCTTCAACTACTTCGACTGGATGCGAAAGTCCAAGGTTCAAAACAAGTTTGTTCCCTTGTTTGTTTGCTTTGTAACCAACACCATTTATAACAAGTTTTTTTGAAAAACCGTTTGAAACGCCATGAGCCATATTGTTGATTAATGCCCTGTAAAGACCATGCTTTGCTTTTGCATCATTTGTTTCGTTAAGTCTTGTAAGATGAACCTTTCCATCTTCAACTTTTACGACAATTTGATTGTCAATTTCTTGTTCAAGTTTTCCTTTTGGACCACTTACTATAACAAGATTGTCTTTTACTTCAACTGTAACACCTTGTGGAAGTAAGATTTCTTTTCTACCTATTCTTGACATATTAACCTCCTACCACACATAGGCAAGTACTTCACCGCCAACACCTTTTTCACGTGCTTGTTTGTCAGTAAGTATTCCCTTGTTTGTTGAAATAATTGCAATACCCAAACCACTGATTACTTTTGGCAATTTTTCGCATGTAGCATACACACGAAGACCAGGTTTGGAAATTCTTTTAAGACCAGCAATTACACTTTCATTGTTTTCCATGTATTTGATGGTGATAATAATTTGTTTGAAGCCCTTAACATTTGTAACGACTTCCATATTTGCGATGTATCCTTCTTCTAAAAGGATTTTAGCGATAGCATTTTTTTCATTAGAAAAGTCAACCTCTACAGTTTTGTGTTTTGCATTGATGGCATTTCTAATTCTTGTAAGCATATCTGCGATTGGATCTGTAACCATAATTCCTCCTTACCAACTTGCCTTTTTAACGCCAGGAATTTCCCCTTTGTTAGCAAGTTCACGAAAACAAATTCTGCAAAGACCGTACTTTTTGAGTACTGCATGAGGTCTTCCACACAAACTGCATCTTGTATATTCGCGAGTAGCAAATTTTTGAGTTCTTTTTTGTTTTTCTATTAAAGATTTTTTTGCCATAATATTACTCCTATCTTGCACTGAAAGGCATACCAAGTGCCTTCAACAATTCAAGTGCTTCTTTGTCTGTTTTTGCAGATGTAACAATCATAACATCAAGCCCGCGAATTTTGTCGACTTTGTCATAAACGATTTCTGGGAAAATAAGTTGTTCTTTGATTCCCATAGCATAATTGCCTTTTCCATCAAAACTTTTTGGGGAAATACCCTTAAAATCTCTTAATCTTGGAAGAGCAATTGCAACAAGTTTGTCAAGAAATTGATACATTCTGTCACCACGAAGTGTAACTTTTGCACCAACTTTCATACCTTGTCTTACTTTAAAGTTTGAAATTGCCTTTTTAGCATGAGTTGGGACTGCTTTTTGTCCAGCAATTGCGGTCAATTCGTCAAGTGCAATGTTAAAGCTTTTTGAATTATCTTTAACCTCGCCAAGTCCCATATTCAAAACTATTTTTTCAAGTTTTGGAACTTCATTAACGTTTTTATATCCACCATTTTTCATAAGAAAAGGGATAACTTCATTTCTATAATAAGTTTTAAGTCTTGTTTCCATTTGTCATCCTCCTACTTTTCTTCTTTAACTGCTTTTTTCTTTGCAGTTGTTTTTGGTTTTTCAACTTTTGCTTCGGCTTTTTCGGTTTTTGCAGTTTCTTTTTCTGCTTTAACTGCTTTTTTTGCTTCTTTTTTCACAGCTTTTGCATGTTCTTTATCAAGGCTGTTTCCGCATTTTTTGCAAATACGTACTTTTTTGCCATTTACAAGTTTGTAAGCAACTCTTGTTGCTTTCCCGCAATCACAAAGAACCATAACATTTGAAGCATTGATTGGAGCAGGTTTCTTGATTATTCCACCTTTTTCTTGAGCACTCTTTGGTTTTGTGTGTCTTGAAACGATGTTGATATTTTCTACCAATACTCTGTTTTGTTTTGGGAATACTTCCAAAACTTTTCCAGACTTACCTTTATCTTTACCTGTTATTACAACAACAGTATCACCTTTTTTAATATTCATTTACCTTCTCCTTTATATTACCTCAGGAGCAAGAGAAATAATCTTCATATAGTTTTTATCTCTAAGCTCTCTGGCAATAGGTCCAAATATACGTGTTCCTTTTGGTTGTTTTTGGTTGTCAATGATTACGGCAGCGTTGTCATCAAAACGGATGTGGGTACCATCAGGTCTTCTGAGCCCTTTACTTGTTCTTACGATAACAGCTTTAACGACATCACCTTTTTTAACCATTCCACCAGGAATAGCACTTTTTACAGAGGCAATTATAACATCACCAATGTTGCCACTTCTTCTGAAAGAACCGCCAAGAATACGGATACACATGATTTGTTTTGCACCTGTGTTATCAGCAACTTTAAGCATTGTTTGTGGTTGTATCATAATTATCTCCTTTTATTTTGCTTTTTCAACGATACGAACAAGTCTGTAATATTTTTCCTTGCTCAGTGGTCTTGTTTCCATGATTTCGACTGTATCACCAAGTCCACATTCGTTATTTTCGTCATGAACTTTAAATTTGTTAGATTTTTTCACAACTTTTTTGTAAATTGGGTGTTTGGAGTTTGAAACTACCATAACGACAGCAGTTTTATCCATTTTTCCTGCGCTTACAACAACACCTGTTTTTGTTGGTCTATTGTTTCTTTCCATTATGCTTCAACTCCTTCTTTAAGTTCTCTTTCTCTTATGATTGTTTTAACCTTCGCTATGTCCTTCTTTACTGTATGCAACTGCATGTTGTTTGGAAGATTTCCAGTAGCGTGTGAAAATCTCAAATTGAAAAGTTCGCTTGTAAGTTCATTAAGTTTTGTTTTCAATTCTTTTGTTGTCATACTTCTTATGTCTTTAGTTTTCATTTGCTACTTCCTCCCTCTTTATAAATTTTGTTTTGCAAGGAAGTTTCATAGAACCAAGTCTCAATGCTTCTCTTGCCACATCTTCAGTCACACCTTTCATTTCAAAAAGGATTCTGCCTGGTTTAACAACTGCAACCCAAAATTCTGGTGAACCTTTACCAGAACCCATACGAGTTTCAGCAGGTTTTTTTGTAACAGGTTTGTCAGGGAATATTTTGATCCAAACTTGACCACCTCTTTTGATAAATCTGGTCATTGCGATACGTGCTGCTTCGATTTGATTTGATTTGATCCAGCATGGTTCTGTTGCAATGATACCATAATCTCCATAAGCAAGAACATTACCACGTGTAGCGACACCAGTCATTCTGCCACGATGTACTCTTCTACGCTTAACTCTTTTAGGCATCAACATTATTGTCTTCCTCCTTTATCTTCCTTGGTTTTAAGGATTTCACCTTTGTAAATCCATACTTTTACGCCAAGTTTTCCATAGTTTGTAAATGCAGAAGCTACACCATAATCAATGTCTGCTCTGAGTGTATGAAGTGGCAAAGAACCTTCCATATATTTTTCAGTTCTTGCGATTGAGTTTGCACCATCAACAACACCACTTACTTGAACTTTACAACCTTTTGCACCAGCTTTCATAACTCTTTGAATTGCTCCACGCAAAGCTCTTCTGAATGGAATTCTTTTTTCAAGTTGGCTTACGATACTTTCAGCAACCAAAACAGCATCCAAATCTGGCTTCTTGATTTCTTTTACATTTATGAAAAGGTTTTTTGTAGGTGCAACAACTTTTGACAAGTTTGCTTTGAATTGTTCAATTCCTACACCTTTTGCACCAATGAGCATTCCTGGTCTTCCGGTATAAATGTTAACAGTCAATTTGTTTTTTGTTCTTTCGATTGCAACTTTGCTTATTCCGCAATTTGCATAGTTTTTCTTAACAAATTTTCTTATTTCATTGTCTTCTTTGATGTATTTTGCAACATCTTCTTTTTCAGCATACCAAGTTGAATCCCAACCCTTATTTATGCCTACTCTGAGTCCGATTGGACTTACCTTTTGTCCCATCTTATACCTCCTTAGCCTTTTGATCAAGTATAATTGTTATGTGACATGATCTTTTAAGCATTCTGTCTGCTCTTCCTCTTGCTCTTATCAAAATTCTTTTAAGAGTTGGTCCAGGTGTTGCATAACATTCTGCTACGTACAAATCTTGTTTGTTCAAACCTTTGTTGTTTTCACCATTTGCAATAGCTGAATTCAAAAGTTTCAAACATACTTGTGCAGCTGATTGAGGTGAATTTTCCAAAATCGCAACTGCTTCTGTTGCTGATTTGCCTCTTACATTGTCCAAAACGATACGAACTTTTGATGGGCTCATTCTTATATATCTTGCAACAGCATAAGGTCTTTGATCTTTTTGTTCTTGTCTTTTCTTTGCTTTTTCTCTAATTCTTGTAGCCATTTTTCACCTCTCAACCTTTATTCCCGGTGGTTGCGCCACCTTTTTGTTTTTTACCAGCATGGCCTTTAAATGTTCTTGTAGGAGCAAATTCACCAAGTTTGTGACCAACCATTTCAACTGTACAATATACAGGAACATGTTTTCTTCCGTTGTGAACAGCAAATGTATAACCAACAAATTCAGGATAAATAACTGATGCTCTTGACCAAGTTTTAATTGGTTTCTTTTCACCTTTTTCTGCCATTTCTTGAACTTTTGTTAAAAGTCTTGGAAATACATAAGGTTTTTTCTTTAACGATCTACTCATATTTCACTCCTAATTAACTCTCTTGACAATAAGTCTGTCAGAAGATTTATTTTTCTTTCTTGTCTTATAACCAAGAGCAGGTTTACCCCAAGGTGTAACAGGTGATTTTTTACCGATAGGTGATTTACCTTCACCACCACCGTGTGGGTGATCATTTGGGTTCATAACTACACCACGAACGGTAGGTCTAACACCCATATGTCTTTTTCTTCCGGCTTTACCGATAGAAACAAGTTCATGATCTGGATTTGATACTGTTCCAATGGTTGCACGGCAACGAGCAAGAACTTTTCTCATTTCGCCACTTGGCATTCTGAGCATTGCATATTTGCCTTCTTTTGCAACAAGTTGAACTTCAACACCGGCAGATCTTGCAATTTGTCCACCTTTTCCAGGAACAAATTCAATATTGTGAATTGTTGAACCAACTGGAATATTTTCAAGTGGCAAGCAATTTCCGACTTTTATTTCAACTTCGACACCACTTTCAATGATGTCACCAACATTCAAACCAATAGGTGCCAAAATATAAGATTTTGTTCCATCAACATAGCAAATAAGTGCAATATATGCTGAACGGTTTGGGTCGTATTCGATTCCAACAACCTTTGCAGGTACGTTATCTTTGTTACGTTTGAAATCAATTACTCTGTATTTTTGTCTGTTTCCACCGCCATGGTGACGAACTGTTATTCTTCCATAAGAGTTTCTGCCACCAGTTTTTTTCTTAACTTCAAGAAGGCTTTTCTCGGGAGTCTTTTTTGTTACTTCCGAAAACGAAGCTGTTGTTAAAAATCTTCTGCCTGCTGAAGTTGGCTTATTTGTTTTTATTGCCATTTTTTACTCCTTAAGATAAGCTTTCAAAGAAAGCGATTGGCTTGCTGTCAGCTTTAAGAGTTACAATTGCTTTTTTGTAATCACTTGTTTTTCCAACAGTTCTGCCCGACTTTGTGTTTTGTGATTTTTGATGTCCTTTTACAAGGATTGTGTTAACTTTTTCTACTTTTACATTAAACAATTCTTCAACTGCTTTTGCGATTTCGATTTTGTTAGCATTTTTGTTTACTTTGAATGTGTAAACTTTGTTTTGTATACCTACATAACTTTTTTCAGTCAAAATAGGTTTGATTATAATTTCTTGGGCTTTCATTCAGCGTAACCCTCCTCAATTATTTTTGCAGCATCTTTTGTAATAAACAATTTATTGTTCATAACAACGTCAGATACACTCAAGCAATCTGCAAGTTGAAGATTTACGTTTGGCATATTGTTTGTTGCCCTTGTAACTGTTTCATCATTTGCGCTAACAACTACCAAGTTGTTTTTGCCAAGTTTGAAACTGTCAGCAAATTCTTGTGCATATTTTGTTTTTGCATCAGCAAATTTAAATTCATTCAAGAATACAATTTCTTTTGCATCAAATTTTGCACTCAATGCGCTTGCCAAAGCAGTTCTTCTTGCTTGTTTGTTAATTTTCTTTGAAAAATCTCTTGGTTTTGGAGCGAATGCAACGCCACCACCGATTTGGTGAGGTCCCTTTGTAGAACCTTGTCTTGCATTACCTGTATGTTTTTGTCTGAAAGGTTTCTTTGCATGTCCACGAACTTCGCTTCTTGTCAAAGTTGATTTTGTACCTTGTCTTAAGTTAGCTCTTTGAGCAACAACAACTTCATGAACCAAACCCTCGTTGTATTCAGCTTTGAAAACTTCGTCACTTACTGTAAGTGAACCAACTTCTTCAGCTTTTACGTTGTATAATTTAACTTTTGCCATCGTTTCCTCCTACGCCTTAACCGCTTGCTTAATAACTACAAGCGATCCTCTTGGACCAGGGATGCAACCTTTAATCAACAAGATGTTTCTTTCTGCATCAACCTTCACAACTTCCAAGTTTTGAATAGTTACGTTTTCATGTCCATATTGTCCAGGCATTCTTTTATTTTTGAATACTCTTGAAGGAGTTGAGTTTGCACTGAGTGAACCAACTTCTCTGTGAACAGGTCCGGTACCATGAGTCATTTTAAGTCTGTGTGCATTCCATCTTTGGATATTTCCAGTGAATCCACGACCGCGTGTTGTGCCGCTTACGTCTACCATGTCGTTTTCATTGAAGATGTCACATTTGATTACGCTTCCGATTTCATAATCATTGCTGTTTTCAAAACGAAGTTCTTTCAATGTTCTGTGTGGAGCAACGTCAGCCTTTTTGAAAACCCCCATTTCAGGTTTGTTTACAAGTTTTTCTCTTACTTGTTCAAAGGCAACAACTACAGCGTTATAACCTTCTTTTTCAGCAGATTTTTTTCTTACAACTGTAACAGGGCCTGCTTCAACTACTGTTACTGGAATTACAAGACCGTTTGGTGTAAACACTTGAGTCATTCCGAGTTTCTTACCAATAATAGCTTTATTCATTTTTCCCTCCTTACAGTTTGATGTTTATATCCACGCCTGCTGGCAAGTCGAGTTTCATAAGTGAATCAACTGCTTTTGGTGATGGACTGTAAACATCGATAATTCTTTTGTGAGTTCTGCACTCAAATTGCTCACGTGAGTCTTTGTGTTTGTGTGGTGAGCGGATAACTGTTACCACTTCCTTTTCGGTTGGAAGAGGTATTGGGCCTGCAACTTTTGCCCCACCTTTGCTGGCTGTGTCAATAATTCTTGCACAAGCTTGGTCCAACAAAGAATGGTCATAAGCTTTAAGCCTAATTCTGATTTTTTGTGTTGCCATTTATTAAACCTCCTGTATTGGCATGCTTGACTTTGCTGTTTGCGAACACTTAGCCGTGTGTTCCACATTCGTAGCCAAAATTAAAACCTGATCAAATCAGGCAAATTTTAACAGCTCTTCCAGTCAAGTCGCTGTGATTTTCTTCACAACTTGTCCACATAAATTCTCTTTGATTGTTGCTAACCAAAGTAACCTTATGCTTCAACCCAGACTACGAATCTTGGATAGTATATAAGATCACGCCAACTTTGTCAACACTTTTTTATATATTTTTAAATTATTTTTTTTGTTGTTATA
>CAJKWP010000008.1 GCA_905203645.1 uncultured Christensenella sp. | reverse complement strand
ATTTTTTTATTTAAAAAAATTGAAATTATTTTGTTGTAAATATTCAAAAATAAACTCAAAATTCGCTTATTCCTGTAACAATAATATCGCACTCAAGTCCCAGCGGATTTTTGCTGATTGTTTGCCCAACTTTGTATTCATCTTTTGGCAAAGTGTTCAAAAAGTGCAACAAGTCGTTTATTTTTTCCTTTTCAACAGCATTGTTTGTTTTTACACTGCAAATGCCATTCTTCCCTTTGACCAATGCCGTAACAACACGCTTGGGATTTGTCACTTCACTTTTGCCATAGGCAATTCCGCGTGGACAACTGTTACCAGTAACAACAATCTCGTCACCGTTTTTTTTAATATTCAATGTGCATCCAACTGGACAAATTATGCAAGTTTTTTCCATAACCTTTCCTTTTTTTTATTTGTTTTCTTCAACATAAATAAATATATCACCGTCACATCTTTCGACTTGCACCTGTGCCATTTCACCTGGAAGAAGTGCCATAAAAAATTTGCTTCCAACTATTTTTTCGCCACACTTTGCAATTACTTTTGTTTTGACAAATTTTTGTTTCGCCCTGAAATAAATTTCAAATTTCCCTTCCGTTTCATGAAACATTTGTGGCACGCAATAAGAAATATTTTTGTCAAACAAAATTTTGTGTTTTGGTGCATTTGACAATTTTGAAAGTGCAAAAAGACCTGCACTGTTCCCCGCAATTTCACCTTCCACGGTTGCATTGTCTGCAAGGTCATGAATATGCAAAACGTTGCCCGAAGAGAATATTCCCTCGACTGACGTTTGCCTGTATTCATCCACAATCGCACCTTTTGTCTTTGGGTCAAAGTCTACAATATTTTTGAAAATGTTGTTTTCTGGCACAAGTCCAACCGAAAGCAAAAGCGTATCACATTCCAAAAACTTTTCTTTTTCCAAAATTGGGTTCAAATTTTCGTCAACTGGTGCATAAAAGACACCTTCCAATTTTTGTTTTCCAACAGTTCTTGTAACAGTGTGTGAAAGCAAAAGTGGGATATCAAAATCTTCAAGACACTGGGTTATGTTTCGCTTCAAACCACTTGATTGTGGCATAATCTCCAAAACACATTCGACTTTCACACCTTCAAACGTCAAACGTCTTGCCATGATAAGCCCAATATCTCCGCTTCCCAAAATAACTGCCTTTTTGCCTGGAATTTTTCCATAACAATTTATCATCTGTTGCACAAGTCCTGCTGTCCAAATTCCACTTACTCGATTGCCTGTCAACGTTATTTCACCTGCCGTTCTTTCTCGACAACCCGTAGCAAAAACAATCGCTTTTGCAAATATTTTGAAAACTCCGCTTGGACTTGTGAAAAATACATGCTTGTTTTCGATTTTTGTAACAAAAGCGCCTGTGACAATTTCAACGCCACTATCTTTTGTTTGAATTGCCATTTTTTGAGCATACTCGGGACCAGTCAATTCTTCTTTGAATATTTTAAGTCCAAAGCCATTGTGTATGCATTGGTTCAAAATTCCACCAAGTCTGTTTTCTTTTTCCAAAAGCAAAACGTCTTGGCATATTTTTTTTGCACTCATTGCTGCTGCCATTCCAGAAGGTCCACCACCAATTACAATAACATCATATTGTGTTTTCATTTGTCACCTTCCCAAAAACCATTTTCAAAATTTTGCAAACAAATGTTGCTGTTTTGATTTTCCTTTATCACGTCTTCCATTTTGCAACCATTTTGCTCGGCAATAAGTTTTGCAACTTTGATAGTGCAAAAACCGCCTTGACATCTTCCCATGCCTGCACGAACACGCTTTTTTATCCCATCAATACTTTTTGGACGCAAAGGACTGTTTATCGCTTGCAAGATTTCGCCTTCACTGACTTTTTCACACTTGCAAACAATTTTTCCAAACTGCTTGTTTTGACTTATAATCTGATTTTGCTGTTCAAATGAAAGTTTGTTCATATCTACATACGGGCATCTTTTCTTCATTTGCTTTTCTTTTGCAACAATACAAAACAAATCTTTGCATACGTATTCGGCAATCGCAGGCGAAGATGACAACCCAGGTGAACATATTCCAGCAATATTCACAACGTTTGGATTTTTGCCCAATTCGATTACAAAGTCATCACCAACAATCGTTCTTATCCCGCTGTAAATTCTTATTGCACTTTTCCAAGGAACATTGTCAAACATTTGATTTATTCCATCTTTGACTTGCTTCAAACCTTCCGACGTAGTCTTTGTATCCCAGTCGCAATCTTGTGCATTTGGACCAAGCAAAATATTGCCATCAATAGTAGGTGTTGCCAAAATTCCCTTGCCCATATCACTTGGTGCTGGAAACACTGAAACGTTCACAAATCCTTTTGCATTGTTGTCAAGAACAAAGTATTCTCCGCGCCTAAATTTTATGTCCAATTCCTTTTCACCCAACAACTTTGCAATTTGGTTGTAACCAAAACCTGCACAATTTATCACCTTTTTTGCAAAAATTTTGGCATTTTTACTTTCAATTTCAAAAACATCATCACAAAAGGTGATTTTTGTTGCGTCAAAATCAAACAAAACTTGTCCACCATTTACAACCGCTTCTTCGCAGAGCGCAATGGCAAACAAAAATGGAGATACTATTCCAGCACTTTTTGCCCACAGTCCAAACTTGTAATCTTTTTTCAAATTTGGAACCAAATCATAAAGTTTTTGGTCGGAAATAATTTCCAAATCCTTGACCCCATTTTGTTGTCCACGCAACAAAAGTTTGTCCAAAACGTCACGGGTTTTATCCACAACAACTGCACCACATCTTTCAAATGGAATGCCCAGTCGCATACAAATATCTTCATACATTTGGTTTCCCAAAACGTTGAGTTTTGCTTTAAGCGTATTTGGATTTGCATCGAACCCCGCGTGAACCAAAGCGGTATTTGCCTTGCTTTGTCCAGTTGCCACGTCCATATTTTTTTCCAAAAGAATTGCACTTTGCCCAAGACTTGTCAATTTGTCAAAAATGCACGAACCGACAACTCCTGCCCCAAAAATTGCATAATCAAAAACTTCTTCCATAATTTTATTATACAACAATGCAAAAAAAATAAAAAATTATTTTGTAACTTTTGCTTTGAAAAGCAGTTTTTTCGTTCTGAGTATTATTGGTTTCAAAAATTGCGTCAAAGTTATTGACAAACACCCTTTGCTTGTGTTATTATTTTCAAGCAATAAAAATGTGAGGTGGAAAAATGAAAGAAGAAATACATCCAGATTACCATGAAGTTACAGTTAACTGCGCTTGCGGAAACAGTTTCAAAACAGGTTCAACTGTTGCCGGGGATACAATAAAAATTGATATTTGCAACAAATGTCACCCATTCTTCTCTGGAAAACAAAAACTTGTTGATACAAGTGGTAGAGTTGAAAAATTCAAGAAAAAATTTAATGTTTAAAAAACAAAACCCACTTTCAAAAGTGAGTTTTTTTATTGCTTGTAGCTTTTGGCAAACACTTCAATGTTTCCCGCTCCCAAAAACAGGACTTTGTCTTGTTTTTTTATTCTTTTGTCCAAAAACTTTCTGCAATCTTCAAACTGGTCAAAATAATATATTTTTGATGACAGATGTTTTTTCAAATTTTGATAAAGGTCAACTGCCCTTCCACCCAAAATTTCTTTTTCGCGTGCAGAATACGTTTTCAAAATTACAAGTTCATCGCAACAACAAAAACTTTGATAAAACCCTTCCATAAGCGAAAGCGTACGAGTGTAAGTATGTGGCTGAAAAACAACAATCAGTTTTCCCCTTGTCCATGGCTTGACTGCATTGATAACCGCTTTGAGTTCGGATGGATGATGGGCGTAATCATGGATTATCATAGGGTCACGTCTTATAATATCAAACCGTCTTTGTACACCGTCAAAATTTTCAAGTGCCGTTTTTATGTATTCATCCTTTATTCCAAAATGTTTTGCGACCGAACAAGCAAAGACAGCGTTTTCAACATTGTATTCTCCAATAATTTTAAGTTTAATATCAAACAACTTTTTTTGTTTGTACATCAATTCAAAATTGTAACACCCATCTTCGCACAAAACATGATTTTGACTGTGAAAACCCGTTTTTCCAATCAAAATTTTGTTTTTGCACGCAATTTTCTTTTTAGTTACAACAAACTGGCAATTGGACACAAATTTAGCAAACGATTGCTTCAATCTTTTTATCGTTTTAAAGTAATCCATGTGCTCGGCTTCAATATTGGTGATGACCCCAACTGTTGGACGAAGATACAAAAAGTTGTCTTTGAATTCACATGCTTCGGTTATAAAATACTTTTTTCCACCCAAAACAACATTTGAATTTTCACTTCGTACAATTCCGCCAATATGTGCCGTCGGATTGAGTTTTGCAGTTTTGAATATTTCATAAATCATACTTGTGGTCGTTGTTTTTCCGTGTGCACCACTTACCGCTATGACATTTTTGTATTCCTTGGCTATCATTCCCAAAAGTTCACCGCGATTGCATATTTTTATGCCAAGTTCTTTCGCTTTCAAAATTTCGGGATTGTCAGGAGCAATGCTGCTGCTGTACACAAGCAAATCAATATCACCTACAACGTTGTTTTTGTCGTGACCAAGATACACGCAAAAACCACTTTTTGAAAGGTTTTCAACTTGTACTTTGTCTATGTCCGAACCATAAATTTGTGTCCCGTAAGATTGCAAAATGTGTGCCAATGCACACATACTTATTCCGCCAATCCCAACAAAATATGCTTTTTTTATTGTTTTCACCTTATTTTATATGAAAAAATAAAAAATTTTGTTTAAATTGTTTGCCAAACATAATAAAAATAAGTAAAATGATAGTGTCTTTAAAAAGGGCTAAACTTAAAAAGGAAGGTACGGGTTTTTGAAAATATCAGACATAAGAATAAGATTGATAAAAAAAGATGACAGCAAACTTAAAGCAGTCGCATCAATCACTATCGACGATTGTTTTGTTGTACATGATATCAAAATTATCGAAGGCACAGATGAAATGTTCATTTCAATGCCAAGCAGAAAAACTCCAGACGGCGAATACAAAGACATAGTTCACCCAATCAACACTCCAACTCGTGAACTTATCAAAAACGCAATCATGGAAGAATATCAAAAAGCACTTGCAAGCGAACAAGAATAATCAAAATCAAAAAAAAGAATTGGGACTTCCCGATTCTTTTTTATATACCAAAAAAAAATTGCATTTATTGCTTGACTGATACTTTACACCCTTCTCTTCTGTTTGCACAAAAAAAAATCGCAAAGACTTTTGCGATTTTTTTGTTTTAACTTTAGGCGTCGATTTTTACAACGTTTGTAAGTGTTGGATATTCACCACTGACAAATTCCCAAATTCCAACTGCTTTTGTAGTAAATCCTGCAATAGCAAACGGATCTGTTGTTGTTCTTCCACGGCAGTCGTCGTCTGTACATGCAACCCATGATTTCTTTGTATCGATTATGAGTGGTTTTTGTACTTCGGCGTTGCCATAGTTTACAACGACGCAGTTGTCAAGTGTTCCCGGTTTATAGTTTCCGACAATTCCCGAGAAGAAGTTTCCAAAACCAGTGTATCTGATTCTTGCAGAAGTTTCGGCAAACAATGAGCAATCACCACTGAGTGAAGCAGTTGAGAAACAAAGTTCAACTGAACCACCTTCTGGAAGATACGCAGCAAAACCAGCTACAAAGTGATTTTTGCCACTTCCAAGTCCAACAAGACTTGCCCATGTGTAACAATTTGTGATTTTTCCTGTGTTTTTGTATGCCAATCCACCGATATCGAATCCGCGATATTCACCGTCGCTGTAACTTTCGGTCAATATTCCTTCGTTAAGTGCAACAATTCCGCCAACGTAGTTTGCTTGAACTTTTGGAGTTTGTGAGAAACTTGTTTGAACAATTCCTGATCTTGCATTGCTTCCCGCAACACCGCCGGCATAAGAACTGTTTGTTGTTGATGCTTGGATTTGTCCCAAGTTGTAACTGTGTTGAAGTTTTGCATTATCACCAACTACGCCTGCGATACCACCAATCCAACTTATGTTTGATTGTCCATCTTCAATGTTACATGCAATATTGTATCCATCTTGCAAAGTTGTATTTGTGATATGTCCTGCGATTCCACCAAAGAAAACTGAATTTACACTTGCGGTTGAAACAATGGCTGAATTGTCAACAGAAGTGTTTGAAATACTTGAATCTTTTGCAACAGCGACTATACCACCGTAATACAATGATTCGCAGTTGAGTGAGTTTTCCAAACTGTTGATATTTTCCATATCATTTTTACCAACGTGGCAGTTTGTTATACTTGATGAACCGCTCATATTTGCAACGACAAAGCCTGCTGTATTGTATTGTTTTATAACAATGTTGTCAAATTGACAATCTTCAATAATTGTAGATATTACCCTTGCGGCAACTGTTCCCGCACCTGCAGGACTGTCAGAAGCCTTTGTCATTTTTACGTTTGTAAATTTGACATTCTTAATTACTGCATTTTCTGTTACACCAAAGAATCCTGAATATTCAAAGTAAGAAGAAATAACAAGATTTGTAAATGTTAATTTTGTATCTTTGTCAACAATCAAAATTCCTTTGAAAGGAGTTTCGTATGTTCCGATTGGTGTCCAATCTGCTCCTGCACGCAATTCTTTGCAGTCAATAACGATTTCGTCAGTTGATTTTACATTGTAAGTAATTGATGCAGATGGATTTTCAATCATTCTTTTTACTGCATTTTCAACTTCAGATTTTGTTGTAAGGTCTGAGCCAGGTATCCATTCACCATGGTAAACTGCGTTTGCATTTACGTCAATGTGTGGCAATACATTCATTACCCAAGTGTTATCAAAATCCCAACCAGCAAATGTTGAGTGTTCTTGCAATTGTTCTTTTGTTTTTGTTTCTATTTCAGTTGGTTTCAATGTTGCTTTGCCAGTCTTTACAAGTCCAGGATTTGAACCACAGTAAGCATAGTTTGAAACATACAAGTTGACAACTGCATATTCGTTTGTAAGTTCTTTATTTTCATAAACAAATGAAGCAACTTGTTGTGTTGTGTTCAATGTGTTTATATAAGCGTAAGTATTTTTTACGATTGGTCTTGTATAGTTGTTTACGCCAGCAACAGGTTCTTTTGCTTGGTTTGATACAATCAACCCACCAAATTTTGTTTCATCTGTTTTTTCTACATCCAAGTATGCATCGGCGTTGAATATAACACCTGCAACATTTTGTCCGCAAATTCCACCAAAATTGCTTGCATTTCCAACAAAGTTTATATTTGCTTCCACGTTTGTCAAACTTGCACTTGCACTTTTGAAACCGTTGATACCAACCAAACCGCCAACCCATTCAATGTTTTGTACGTCAATTTTTCCCGAAACGGTAACTCTTGAAATATTCCCATAGTTTGAACCTGCCAAAATACCAGCAGATGTCAAATTTTGTGAACCGTCAAATTCCAAAAGAGCATTTTCAACAACTACACTGTCAACTGTTGCACTGCTTGCAACAGAGCCAAACAAACCAAGTTCACTGCCGCTTTTTACAATCAAGTTTGAAATTTTGTGTCCATTTCCAACAAATCTTCCAGCAAATGGATTGCTTTCGGTTCCGATTGGAGTCCAAAAGGCATCTTCACTGTAAAGTGGTTGCAAATCAATATCGTTGATAAGTTCAAAGCTGTCAGTCAATTTCCAAGCATCTTCTGCAGTTGGATTTTTTCCAATTTTTTCAAGTTGGTTTGCACTTGAAATATAATAAGGGTTTGAAATTGAGCCTTCGCCTACCATAACATCAAATCTGTATGGTCCAAAATGTTTGTTTGTTGTCGAAATAGTAACCGATGCCAAACCACCTTTTACAGCAACAAACGTCAAAGTTGATTCACTGTATGTCAAAACGTTGCTGTCCGAAACCATAACTTCGATTTTTGTATCTTTGTCAGCATCTTCGTGAACGATAGGCAAAGCCATTTGTTCACCTTTGTTCATATAAACAACCACACCTTCTTCAAGATTATAGGTTATTTTTTCTCCATTTTTGGCAAAATAATAAGTCAAAAACCCGACAAACAATATGCAAAGTATAACAATTCCGTAAACCAAGAGTCTTTTGACTCCAGTACTTGCTTTTTTCATAATAACCTCCCAAAAATTGCTATTACAAAGCCCATTATTTAAAATCGATTTATTCTAACACTATATTTGCATTTTGTCAACCCCGATTTATGTCAAAATTTCCATTTGAAGCACAACTTGTCAAACACTGTATATGTGACAAAAAAAACAAAAAACGGAAACCCCGTTCCCGTTTTTGAAAAATCTTGTTAACTGATGTTTTTTATCAGTCTTCTTTGTAATTTTTGTCTTTATCTTTAAACACGCCGATTGGATTTGCAATAACTTCAACTTCCTGTTCCAAAGCGTAAGTGTCAATCATATGCATATATTTTGTGTTTGTGGAATTGTTTTTTGCTTGTGTGAACAAATAAATATATCTTCCATCAAAATCAAAACTTGTCGCCATGTTTGAATCTTCATACAAAACTGTGGATACTTTTGTCAAAAGCGATATTCTTGAAATTTTGTTGTCAAGTGTGTAATAAACATAATCTTCATTCAAGTATATTATTGTTGCATTTCCCTCAATCAAAGGGTTAACTATCTTTGAATCAAAACTTTGTATAACAACTTTGTTTTGATACGTATAAATCAACTGCAAGCCTTGTCCCATAACCGATGCAACACGTACATTTGAAACTCCCGACCAAACCGCAAGATTTTTTTCTGGATTTTCAAAATCATTCGTATACAAATAAGAGTCCTTGCTTCCAGAAGATTTTGTATAAATCAAATTGCCATTTTCATAAGCAAGCAAAGCATAAGTTTCCCCTGCAACGCCGCATATTGTTGTTGTTTGTCCATTCAATATGCTTACTTTTTTCAAATAATTTCCAGCAAGTCCAAGATTTGTATCCTCTTCACTTCTTCCACAAGTAAAATAAGCAAATTTGTCATTTGAATAACTTGTCGATTTTGGCAAAATAGCTTTTGAAACATTTTCAGCCAAAATTGTTTTTTCACTCAAATTGCCCTTGTTGTCAATTTTGTGTCTTACAATTTTCTCATTTTCAACTGTCAAAACAAAATATTTCGAATCGAAATTCAATATTTCCCAACTGCCCGAAAATTGGTCTGTTGTGTAAAGTTCTTTCAAACCAGTTCCATCAAGTTTTACTTTGAAAATGCTTATAAGGTCATATTTGTTGTCGTTGCTTGAAGTTTTGTGCATATTTGGCGATGAAAAATATAAATAATCACCAACGATATAAAGATTTGAATATTCAAAACCAACAACTTTTGAAACGATAAGTTCAGCATTTTTTACCATGCCGTGTTCGTCACGTTCAAGTTTTCCATTTTCACTTTTTACACGATACAAACCATAAACGCCTGCCTTGCCAGTTTTGTTTGAAATTTCATCGCCCAAAGATGCGTATCCAGTGTAAGCATTTGCAAAATAAATATATTCGCCTTTTTGCACAACACTGCCACCATTGCCAAGGATTTTTGCATCACTTGCAGGCATTGCAAGATGTGAACATCCAGTCAAAACAAAGCAGATGCACAACAAAAGACAACTCAAAAAAGCCAAAGTTTTTTTCATAAATTACTCCATAAAAATATTTAAACAACAAAGTTTAACAAATAAAAAATTTTAAGTCAACATATTTCAAACTTTTGCACTTGTTTGAGTTATTTGATTTTGATTGGTAGTTGTGGCATGCTGTTTGCAATATTTTGACCATTTTATGTATCCATAAGTTGTATTTGTAAAATACCCTGCTTTGAGTACAAGCAAAACGTACTGTCCACAAAGTATATTCATTGCAGTTTCCAAAGCCGCGCAAATATACCACGCAATCCATTGTTCACGGAAACGAAACAATATAAACAATCCGTTTGCGATTCCAACCGCACTTGCACAAGCATCCAAATAACATACAACTTTTTCAATCAAATCACTTGAATAAAAATCTGTTTCTGGTGCAAAAGCAGCCATAAGATATCCTATGCCGACAGTCCATGCAACAATTCCAACAATGACCAAAGCTGACTGCCAACCTTTCAATTTGCGCACAACAGTCAAATCTTTTTCATCTTTGTCAGTGTGATTGTTCCAATTTATAAAAGATATAATATCAATAGGTATCCAGAAAAAGATTGTTACTGCCATTGTTGCAAATCTTGCTGCCAAAATAATCAAAGTCGCAATTTCAGTTATTTCAACAACAAGCGATACGACAAAATTCCACTTGCTTTGTTTTGAAATCAAAAGTTCACAAAGAACGTTTGAAAATATGTCTACAAGGTACAATATCATAATTATTGTGCCATTTACTCCATTTGTTTCCTCTTCTGGGAAAACAAACGCAAATACTATGGACAAAACCACTATTGAAAAAAACCATATTTTTTCATAAGTGGAAAAATAATTCCATACTTTTTTGAAAAAGGTCCATATCTTTTTGAAAAAGTTTTGTTTTGGTTTTGATTGTTTTATTTCTTCGGGATATTGCTCTTTATATATCGCTGGAACCGTTATATCAATTTCTTTATCAACACTTTCTTCAATATCTTCTTCTTTGATGTTGTATTTTTGCTTCATTTCTTGCATAATTTTTTGTGCATTGTCTTTTTCACCACCAACCCCATCATCTGCGAGTTTTTTAATCTTTTTTAACAATTTTTCTTTATTTTTCATTTTTCTCCTGTATTTTATTTGCAAATAAAAATATATTTCAGTTATTCTGTAAATTTTTGTTATAAATCTAATAAAAAATATTTGGTGCCATAGGCATCGTTTTTTGAACCTTAAAAAACAAATGGTGGTGGAAAAATCATATTCCCACGCAATCTTAAAATGCGCTCCAAATTCTTCTCCAATCAAAATTTTCTTATCCAGTTTACAATATCCCTTTTGCTGTGTCAAGAACAAAATTAAAACAAAAACTTTACAAAACCCAAACAAACCAGTACAATAGTGACCAATGGAGAAAAAAATGAATTACTTTGGATACGAAATTGATGAAAAAATAATAAATTTGGCAAAACAAGCAGAAATTGAACTCAAAGACGTTTTTGAAAATTTTGACAACGTTTGTATGCAAAACAGTGCCAAAATCCTCAAAGCGTTTCAACAACACAATTTGTCATTGCCTGACTTCAACGAAGTAACCGGCTATGGTTACTATGACGCAGGACGTGACAAATTGGAAGCAGTTTTCGCTCAAATTTTTGGTGCAGAAGATGCACTTGTTCGTCCACAAATTATGTGCGGAACACACGCAATCGCACTCACCTTTTTTGGACTTTTGAAACATGGCGATACACTTGTTTCCTTAACTGGCGAACCTTATGATTCGCTCAAAAGCATCGTAGGTATTTGCGGTGACAGTCAAAATTCACTTTTGGCACACGGAATAAAGTACGAACAAATCGAACTTGTGGACAACGACTTTGATATCCCCAAAATTACACAACGTTTGCAACAAAGCAAAGTAAAAATGGTTGAAATTCAACGCAGTCGTGGTTACAGCCAGCGTGACAGCCTTTCGATTGCAAAAATCCAAAAAGTATGCACAGCTATCAAAAAGACAGACCCAGAATGCATCATTATGGTCGACAACTGCTATGGCGATTTGGTTGAAGAAAAAGAGCCAACACAAGTTGGCGCCGATATTTTGGTCGGGTCACTTATGAAAAACCTTGGCGGCGGAATAGCAAAAACTGGCGGATACGTTGTCGGCAAAAAAGATTTGGTCTATTTGGTTGCTGAAAGATTTTCGGCGCCATGCACCGCAAAAGACGTTGGTGCAAACTTCAACGAAAACCTTTCATATTTCAAAGGACTTTATTTTGCACCACACGCAGTTTGTTCAAGTTTGAAAACTATGGCGTTTGCAAGTTTTATGATGGAAAAGTTGGGATATCAAGTTTCACCAAGATATGACGAAAAGCGTACGGACATAATTCAAACTGTAAGTCTTGGCAATCAACAAAACCTTGTAAACTTTTGCAAAGGAATCCAAATGGGTTGTCCCGTTGACAGTTTTGCCACTCCCGAACCATCAAGTATGCCCGGCTATCCACACCCCGAAGTTTCGGCAAGTGGAAGTTTCACCGCTGGGTCAACAATCGAACTCAGTTGCGACGCACCAGTATGCGAACCATACATCTGCTATCTTCAAGGCGGTTTGACATACGAATACGGAAAATTGGGAATTATGATAGCCCTTAACAGACTTGTATAATTAAAAAAGATTATTACTCCCTTGTGTATGCAAAAAAAATCTCTGAAACATGGCCCCTTCCCCAAACGCCCTTATGTAGACAGAAAACGACGGCAGGGGTGGCAAGTGGAAACTTAAAACGTGTTGGAGAGAGCGATTCTGCAGACATCGAAGATGTCGAAGCCTAGCGGCGCGACAATACTTTTAGACCCAACACGGTCATTTTTCTGAAAACACCTTTAACAAGTTTTTTATTTGGTTTATTTGTTCTTCCGAAAAAAACTTTGCCAATTTTTTGTCTTGTTCAAGTGTTTGAACTTCAAAACCTTCATAACCTTGCTTTTCCAAAATCTTCCCCGCTGTGGCAAAACATTCGATTGTATAAAGCATATTTATGTTTTTTACATATTGACCTGTTTTTTCATACAAAATACTTTGCACTTCTGCATTGTTTTGCGGCTGAAAATCAAAGTTTTTTGTTATCTTTTTCAAATGTTCGACCAAGTTCGGATTGAGTTTGTCATCTTTTGTGCGGTAATCGCAATATTCAAAAACAAGTCCAACAACAACCGAAATAAACAAAATCATCTCGCAGGCAAAGCCAAAAATCGAAAAGATAAAACTGTTGTAAGCGATCCAACAAGCACTTATTAAAATTCCCATAAATTTGTAAACTTTTGAATTTTTCTGCCATACCGAAAAAGTGTAAAGTATAGTTGCAAAAATTGAAAGCAAACTGAGTGGTCCGTCATACGTAAAAAAAACCAAAATCAAGCAGACAATGTTTAAAAGAACCAATGTGGCTATATCAAAAGGCGTAGTTTTGTCGTCTTTTTTTGTGTAACTTTGTACAAAGAAAATCAAACTTCGTACAATCGCAACAATACAAACTGCAAAACCCGACCAAGCATCCAGCAAAAAAAATGATACTGCTTGCATAACCGAACCTGCAATATTGAAAAGCAAAATTTTGCGTCTGGTCTTAAACAAATAACTTGCAACCAAAAGCAAATATGTCAAAACTATAAACACTTGCGAAAAAATATATTTTGTGGTCATTGTTTTACCTTTGTTAAAGCTTATGCAACGTTAAAAGCCAATATCAAATTGCACAAAAAGACAATAACATATTTTTTTTTATTTTCAAACAAAAAAAACTATTTTTGAAAAATTTTAAAATACATACAAAATATTGCAACAGAAATACAAAAAAAACTGCAATGCAGTTTTTTTTAATTTTTTATTTTTTAAATTTTCTTAACATTTTTTTGATAATTTTTTTAATTTTTGACAAAATAAATTTATGGGTTATTACAATTATCATACAAAATTGCAACAAAAAATAAAAGAAATAGGCATTGCAAAAGCAGAGTTTTTGGATGAATATCACGGGATATCACCCGCATTGCTGATTTATCTTAATGATGGAAGAGCCTATCCCGTTCGCGAACATATGTTTGACACATACATAAATTTGATAAATCATTCTGACCTAAAATAATTTTTTTGATGCTTACTTTTGTATTTTTCAAACAATATTTCAAATTAAGTAGAATATTGAGCATGCCAAAATATTCTGTGCAACAAAATAAAAGCCATAATTCAAGTAATACATTTTTTGCATATCTTTGCCCGAAAAATAAATGAACGACAAAATAAGGTCGGAAACAAAAAAGCAAAGCATTCCCAAAAAGAACATAAATGAAAAATCATCAAATGAAAACTTGATAGCCAAAAGCAATGATTGTATCAAATTAAGTGCCAAAACAAAACTGTAAATTCCAACAAAAGGTTTTGTTTTTCCGTATTGGAGTTTGAGCATTTTTTCGCCAAAGACAATCGCCAAAGCAACAACCAACGCTCCAATCAAACTTATCCAAAAATAATATCCCGAACCAATCAAGGTCTGTGCGACAAAATAAAAGATTTGTGCGATTGAAAAAGAAATCATTCCGCAAATGATTATTTTTTCTTTTTGACCTTCCATTTTGAATTCCAACAATGCAAGCACACCATCACCAACAAGTGATGCAACAAGTCCCAAAATCAAAAACAAATTTGCAAGCGTAAAATTTTGCGAAAACAAAATTGCAAACAACCCAAGTCCAACAAAAGCCAAACTTGCAAAGACTTTCATCATAAGCGAAAAAAGTGGTTTTTGATTGTTATGCCAAATAATGAACAGTGCCGACATAACAATACTTATGCCCATAACCAAATAAAACAAACTTTCGTTCATAGTTTTCTCCTTTATGTAAAACAAATTTTAATCTTCGTCATTGGCTTCATCAGTATCGGCATCAACAAAGCCGTCTTCCAAAAGCGGTTGGTCAACCGAAACTTTTTTGAGTTTTCTTTCGATAGTTTTGGATTTTTTGGTTGCAAACTCGATTGTGTTTGACGCTTCATCCAATTTCTTTTGAGTTTTGGACAAAAGTTCAACAAATTTTGAAAATTCTTGTTTGAAACTTCCCAAAAGCATCCATATTTCCGAACTACGTTTTTCGATTGACAACGTTTTGAAACCAAGTTGCAAACTGCTGAGCAGCGCCGAAAGTGTAGTCGGTCCGCAAATTATGATTTTGTATTCACTTTGTATTTGTTCGACCAATCCAGGGTTACGCAATACTTCGGCATAAAGTCCTTCGATTGCCAAATAAAGCACACCAAAATCTGTTGTAGTTGGCAAACTGATGTATTTTTCTTTGATTTTTTTTGCTTCTTCCTTTACACGACGCTCTATGCCCTTTTTGCAAAGGTCGATTTTTGCTTGGTCACCAGTTTCAGTTGCTTCGACCAAACGTTGATAATCTTCGATTGGAAATTTTGCGTCCACTGGCAACAATATATTTTTGTCATCTTTTCCAGGAAGTATAACCGCAAAGTCAACTCTTTCTTGCGAATTTGGCTTGGTCTGAGCATTTTGCAAATATTGATTTGGTGAGAGCATTTGTTCAAGCAAATTTCCAAGTTGTACTTCGCCCCACACACCACGAGTTTTTACGTTTGTCAAAACCTTTTTCAAATCGCCAACACCATTTGCAAGCGAACGCATTTCGCCAAGTCCTTCATAAACTTCTTGCAATCTTTTGTTGATTATTTCAAACGATTGATTGAGCCTTGTTTGCAAACTGGTGTTGAGTTTTTCGTCAACAGTAACACGCATTTGTTCCAACTTTGCTTCGTTTTCTTTGCGCAAACCTTCCATTTGTTCCTTGATAACGCGCGTAGTTCTTTCCAAATTTTCTTCGTTTGTTTTTATCAAAAACTCCAATCTTGAAATAAGCGAGTTTATACTTTCTTTGTTGAGAGTAGATATTTGTCCAACGCTTGAAATAATATTGTCGTTATTGTTTTTTATGGTTGACAAAAGCAATTCGTTAAGATTTTTGTTCAAATTGTTTTGCATTTCCAAAGTTGCTTTTACGTTTTTTATATCAGCTGTATTTTCTTTTTTGCGAAGGCAAAATATAAGCAAAATCGTATCCACCATCAAAATCAAAAAGCAAACAGCAAAAAGTATAATTTCAATCTTCATATTTTTTTACCTCGGCAAGAAGACATTGTTTGTTGTTGTCCACTTGCGCACGAAAAACCTTGTTCAAAAGGTCAGTCAAAATAAATTTGTAACGTTTTTCTTCAATTTTTGGAAAATTAGCCTTTATATCATTGCCATTTATTTTCAAGTCTTTTATTTGAATAGGCACTTTGTACTTGTTTATATACTTGTAAAAAAAGTTGTACTTGCGATAAATGTATCCCGAACCTTTTTCCAAAATTTTTGCAATTTGTGGAAATGAATTGTAATATTTGAAAAAGTAATCTTTGTTATTCAAAAGATTGTAAGCATCAAAATATCCACAAACAATTTCGATATCCTTGCTGACCTTTTGTTTTGAAAGTCCAAGCCCATTTTGGCCAAGGCTGTGTTCCAAAAAGTATGACACGCAATCTGGATTGAGCGAATTGATAATATCAATCAAAAGTCCAGCAAAGCGATTTTGAATATCGACTTTTTTTACTATTTTGTATTTGACATATTCCAAATTTTCAAAATAGTATTTCCAAATTCCCAAACGGTTGAAAAGTTTGAGTCCTTTCAAAAAACTTTTTTTGTTACGTTTGTATTTGCTTCCCAAAAGGAGCATAAGCTCGTCTGTTTTTCGCACAGCCGAAATATCTTCAAGCAACAAAGCCATTCTTTTGGCGCAAGCAAGTGTATCCTTTGCAACCGAAAAATTCAGTTGCCCTGCCTGCCTTATCATACGCAAAATACGCAATCCGTCATTTTGAAAAACTGTAAAAGGGTTTTCCACACAACGGATTTTTTTGCGTTTTATATCTTTTACTCCATTGTAAAAGTCAAGTATTTTTTGATTTGTGATGTCATAATACACGCAATTCATTGTAAAGTCACGACGTTTTGCATCAAGTTTGATATCTTTTACAAATTCAACATCGACAGGTGTGTGACTTCCGTCATTTGGATAAGTTTCACTTCGAAAACAACAGTAGTCATAGATTTCATCTTCAATGCAAATCTTCGCTGAGCCCAAATGTTTGTTGACGTCTTTTATGCAAAACTTTGAGTTTTCAAGCATTTTTTGCACCCTTGTCACCGTCAATGAAGAGCAAATGTCAATATCTGTCGTTTCAAGCCCCAATATTTGGTCACGAACATAACCACCAACAATATAAAGGTTGGTTTTTCTGACAAATATTTTTGCAAGTTTTTGCAAATTTTCCGAAACGTTAATTTTCATCACTTTCCTTATCAATAAACAAAATTCCCAAAGTTTCTGGTCCACAGTGTGAACTTATGGTTGCACCCGCTGTGGTTTCATAAACCTCTTTAAATCCAAACTTTTTGACTTTTTCAACAATTTTATCTGTGCAATCCGGTCTTGACGAATAGGTTATAAATGCACGTGTAAGATCAGGGTTGTGTTCGGCAAGTATATCGTCACTGTACTTGTCCAAAACAACGTCCAATTTTCCACGGTATTTTCGTTCAACAACCATTTTGCCAGTGTGGTCAACCTCGATTTTGGGTTTGATACCAAGTGCCTGTGCACCAAGCAAAGCAAAAACTGAGCACCTGCCACCTTTGTGCATAAATTTGAGAGTGTTAAGCACAAATGATGCTTGCACACGTTCGACTTCAGCTTTGACTTTTGAAACAATTTCGTTAAGTTCCATATTTTGTTTAACCTTGTCACAAGCAGACAAAACCAAAAGTCCAATGCCTGTTGAAAGTGATTTTGAATCTATCACATAAACATTTTTGACATTGTTCGCTGCCAAAATTGCATTGCTTTGCGTGCTGGAAATCTGTGATGAAAGTCCAATAAAAATTACTGCATCATTTTCGGCAAGAACAGATTTGAAAAAATCCTCGTATTCCCCAACTGTTATTGCGGCAGTTTTGGGCAAAGTGCCAGTTTTGTCAACATAGTCAAAAAGCATTTTGGAAGTAAGATTGTCATCATCCAAAAACTCTTCATCACCCAACACAACGTGGAATGGTGTTACATAAATATTGTTTTCTTTTACAAGTTCACTTGTCAAATCGCAAGTGCTTTCGCATGCTACTGCTATTTTCATAAAAACTCCTTCATTTGTTAAATATTTGGCTTCAAAAAACCAAGTGTATAAAGCAACTGATACCAGTGCAAGTTTTTACCCTCCCTTACAAGATATACAAGTCTTCCGCGATAACCATCCATGCTTTGGGGACCAAAGTTGCTGCAATCGTTGCTGGTTGCACGGTTGTCGCCCATAAAAAATATATATCCATCTGGAATGACAATATACTTTTGCCCTTCAATTACTTCTACCTGAATATTTTCTTTTGTGTACAAAACCTGAAATTTGTCAAAAGTTCTTTTCAAACTTGTTTTGTCCACAACATAATTTTCATCCACTTTAAACGGAACAGTTGTTCCACTTGCAATTTTTTGCAAGTAATATCTGTGCACTCCCTGTTCGTCTTGTTCATCAACCATTGTAAGTTTGTCGCCGCCAGTTGCAACAAGTCTTTTTGTTATGTTGGTTATTTTGTCATCAATAACAGTGGTGTACATGATTATGTCATTTATTTGTGGGTTTGAAATTTTGCTGTCAACAATACCTTTGTCATCAATGTCCAAGTTTGCATTTATTGTTGGGTACATACTTGTACCGTGAACATCATAAATCTCGCATGAGTTCATATAACAAAGCGAATTGTAAAGCATATATGAAATCAAAGTGACGAACAAAACAACAAAGATACAAATTGCCAAAGTATGCTTTGCATCTTTGAGCATAGCCAATCTTTTTCTGTAATTTGTATTTTTTATGCAGTTCGCCATTTTCATTTCAAGATATTATACCAAACAAAAATAATACTTGCAACAAATTTTGTTTCAAAACGACTGCAAAAAAGTTTGCATTATGTAATATTTATTTTTATATTGTACAAACTAATGCCATGAAAAACTACAAAAAATTACAATATTTGACACTTGTATTGATTTTGGCAATTTTATGCTCATCTTTTTTGTGCATAACTTCAACAAAACAAAGTTTTGCAATACAAGAAATATTTGAACAAAATTATCAAATTTTTGAAGGCGATACTTTGCTTTTTGAACGTCCGCAAGTTTGTGTTGGTGACATAATAATCACAAAAGATTTTGACGAGTATGAAGTGTATATGGTTGATGAAACCACACTCAAAGCAAAGGTCAAAAAATTGGAAAGTCAAGACAGACCAATGATAACAAAAAAAACATTTTCAAATATAAATGCAAATGGCAAAAAAATTGGGCTTTATATGACCCACAACGACGAATGTTATCTTGACGGAGATGGAACCGACAGTATCTATGGCAAAGGTGGAATACATGATGTCGCAAATCGCTTGGCATATTATCTAAGGCAAAAAGGTGTAAACATAACAATCGACGAAACATTGCACATCCCTCATAACTCTTCAGCATACACTCGAAGCAAAGTCACTGCACAAAAACTTTTGGATGGCAATCCCAACGCTATTTTTGATATCCACCGCGACGGAGTATCAAGGTCGTGTTATGCAACAAAAGTCGATGGCAAAGAACGGAGTCAAATCCGAATTGTCGTTGGACAAGCAAATCCAAACAAAGAACAAAACTTGAAATTTGCAAAATATCTTATGTCGGTAGCAGACGTAATCTGCCCATGGTTGTTTGCTGACATTTACTATGCAAAAGGAAATTACAATCAAAATCTTTCAGAAAAAGCACTTTTGTTTGAAATGGGCACATACACAATCGAAAAGGAACTTGTTATGGACAGTGTTCCCGAACTTGCAAATGTAATTGTCACAACTTTGTTTGCAACCACAGTTGATGAAAAAGGAAACTTGATAATTGGTGACCTTTCAAGTCAAAACAAAACTATTGACCAAACGCTTGGGAACAACACCCAAAATAAAACAAATATATTCCCCGTTCTTCTTTTGATAACCATATTTTTGGCTTCTCTTGGCACACTTGTTTACTTTGTATATTCAAAAATGACGACAAACAAAGAAAAAAAACAGTTGTAAAGGTATTTTTGCAAAGTTTGATTTGACTTTTTTGTATATATTTTTGTATCATATTTTATACGGAGCAAAATATATATGAAAAAGACCTATCTTACTGGCATAAAACCAACAGGCAGACCACATATCGGCAATTATTTTGGCGCAATCAAACCTATGATTCAAAAAATAAATGAAGGTCAAGACCAATACAATTATTTTTGTTTTTTGGCAGATTATCACGCTCTCACCACGGTTGAAGAAGCAAAGACACTCAAACAAAATTCACTTATGTTGGCTTCTATTTGGCTTGCTTGCGGACTTGATCCAGACAAAGTTGTCTTTTATCAACAATCTGACATTCCACAAACATTTGAACTTGCAACAATACTTTCAAACGTGACACCAAAAGGGCTTTTGAACCGTGCGCACGCATACAAAGCAAAGGTCGAAAAAAATCGTGAAGATGGCAACGATGATGACAACGATGTGAATATGGGACTTTTTTGCTATCCAATTCTTATGGCAAGCGACATTTTGCTTATGAACTCAAATTTCATCCCAGTTGGTTTGGACCAAAAACAACACGTTGAAATTGCAAGGGACATAGCAAAATATTTCAACAAACGTTATGGAAACACCCTTGTTATGCCAAATGCCGATATTGACCAAAACGTAGCAACTATCCCTGGACTTGACGGCAGAAAGATGAGCAAAAGTTACAACAATACAATCGAAATTTTCTGTCCCGAAGCGGAACTTCGCAAAAAAATATTTTCAATAAAAACCGACAGCACCCTTCCCGACCAACCAAAAGATACAAATTGCACGCTGTTTGAATATATAAGATTGTTCTTTAACAAACAGGAACAACAACAAATTGCCGAACGTTTTGCCAAAGGTATTTCATGGGCAGAAGCAAAAGAATTGCTTTTCCAAAGGGCAAATCAAGTTTTGACCCCGATTCGTGAAAAATATGAATACTATATGCAGAACCCCGACATAGTAAAATCCATTTTGAAAAATGGTGGCGAAAAAGCAATAAAAATAGCGCAAGAAACAATTTTGCGTGTTCGCAACGCAATCGGCGTATTTTAATTTGACAAAAGCAAAACGGAGCAAAAATGCTTGAATATCTTTTTGAAACAAACCCAACCGCACTTGTAATTGTCAGTCTGGCAATAATAATTATTGCTGGCTTTTTGATGAGCAGACTTACAAAACTTTGCAAATTGCCAAATGTAACAGGATACATTTTGGCTGGTATTTTGATTGGGCCTTACGTTTTGAACATTATCCCACAATCAATCTTGCCAAACTTTGCCTTTTTGACAGATATTGCTGTCGCCTTTATCGCTTTTGGCGTTGGAAAATATATAAATTTTTCAGTTTTCAAATCACAAGGCAAAAAGTCGGTTATTATTACCTTGTTTGAAAGTTTACTGTCAGGAATTTTGATATACATTTTGATGTATTTTGCTTTTGGACTTTCGTTTCAATCATCGATTATACTTGCAAGCATTGCATGTTGCACGGCACCAACTTCAACCCTTATGACCATAAGACAATATCGTGCAAGTGGACAATTTGTTGACAACCTTGTCCAAGTTATTGCTTTGGACAATATTATCGGCCTTTTGATATTCAACATTACTTTGGCAATTGTACAAACAATCGACAATTCACTTTCAATTTGGCAAACCCTTCTTCCAATTGCTTACACCTTACTGACCATTGCACTTGGCATAGGTTTGGGATTTATGCTTAAAAAATTGTTCAATAACAAACATTCTATGGACAGCCGACTTATTATGACATTTGCAGTTTTGTTTGCACTTACTGCGGTTTGTTGCCTTTTAAACGTTTCACCACTGCTGTCGTGCATGGCACTTGGAGCAACGTACGTTACAGCAAAAGGCGACAGTGAAATTTTCAAAGTAGTAGGTTCGTTTACCCCACCTATACTTTTGATTTTCTTTGTAGTTTCGGGAATGAATTTTGATATCACCCTTCTGGGCTCTATCGGTCTGGTGGGACTTTGCTATTTTTTGACAAGAATAGTTGGAAAAGTTGGCGGAACATATCTTGGCGGAATGGTTACAAAACAAGACAAACAAACAAAACTTTATCTTGGTCTTGCGCTTATTCCACAAGCAGGTGTTTCAATCGGTCTTTCGGCGATTGCTTGCCGTGTTTTGTCAACCGAAACAGCAACACTTGTTTCAACAATAATTTTGACATCTGGAATTCTTTACGAATTGGTTGGACCATTGTCAGCAAAATTTGCCATTTTCAAATGTTCGCAAATCGATCCAAGATATTTGCCAAAAACGCCAACTCCGATGGAAAATTATATAAAAGAAATCGGACAACAAAAAAAGCAAAAAACAATGCGAAAAAACAATTTGGCAAAAATCAAAATTCCTGAAGAAATTATCCCAAAGCAACCCACCCCGCTTGAAACCACTTTGGACAATGATATGCTTGAAAGCGAATTTGCAAACACCACTACCAAAGAAATCTTGCAAGAACAATCTTTGTCACAAACAGAACCCACTGAAAAAGAATAAAATGTCGTGATTATTTTTCAATTTGTTTGAAACAACTTCAAAATATGTTAATATACAAAAAAGGAGAAAAAATGAAAAAAATTAAATTTCTTTTAGCAATACTTGTTTGCACACTTTGCTCACTTGTCTTTGTTGCTTGTGGTGATGACACTCCATCAGACCAAACTACTCCAACCTACGCACTGACTCTTACCCAATCAACCGAATATTCGCTTTCGGCTGACAAAACAAATGCCAAGGCGTTTGAACAAATAACGATTTCAGCAACGCTCAACACTTTTGACAAAAAACTTGTGGCAATAAAATATGGCACTCAAACCGCAACTCAAAATTCTGACGGCACCTTTACATTTTTGATGCCAGCCAAGGATACAACAGTTTCTGCGGTTTTGGAAGAATTTGAAGAACAACTTGCAAGCGACAACACTTCAAAACCCTTTGTTTCTTTTGACAAATCCAACACAAAAATTATAGTGCCTAACACTGGCGAAATTGATCTTTACGCACCGATGAACGGTTCATTTATGACAATCCTTCGCAAATCAATTTATTCTTCAAATCAAAATGCTATTCCAAAAAATGCAATCAGAATTGAAGGACGAATTACATCTTCAAGCAATATGATTATCGGTGCCGACATATATATTGACACTTCAAAAGTAAGCAAAGGTTACAGTTGGCTTGAAATCAATTTTACAAACGGCAACAGCACGTCGCAAAAAGGCAAACTTGTATTCAAAATCACAGTTGACGACGTTATACAAGTCGAAACATGGACCGAAACTCTTATTTTTAATATTTCTGAACTTGATACAAAATACACAAACAGTGATTTTTATATTGGAATAAGCGATCTTGACCACGTAAATGGAATGAATTGCAAAAGCTATCAATTTTTCAAAAATCAAAAAGCAGAAAATAACCTTATAACAATTACTATGGAATACGCCGTTACTCATCGTTACTCATTAAGCATTGGCGTTATCGACGAAGAAAACTCGGCAAATTCAGTTTGGTTCAATCTTATGCAAAGCATCGGCGAAGGTTCATCTCAGACAGGTTACAATCAATACAAAAACAAAAAATTAACTTTCGTAACACCAAACTCATCGCTTACAATAAAAGCAATTTGATATACAAAACAAACAAAAAACTCTATGATTCATAGAGTTTTTTTGTGTTTGTTTTTAAGGTGTGATTCTTTCTGGTCCACGGAATACAAACATTGCTTCTTTTATACTTGGAAGTTCAAGCATATTCATCAATATTCTGTCAAGTCCAAGTCCAAAACCGCCGTGTGGTGGGCATCCGTATTTGAAGAATTGCAAATAAAATTCAACGTCTTTTGCCAAACCCTTTTCTTCGGCTTGTTGTTTCAAGATTTCGTATCTGTGTTCCCTTTGTGCACCTGTTGTAATTTCAACGCCCTTCCAAATAAGGTCATATCCTTGTGGAATTCCGTCTTTTCTGAGGTGATAGAATGCACGTTTCTTTGGTCCAAAATCGGTTACGAACAAAAATTCGTGTCCAAAAACGTCTTTTGCAAATTGTCTGCAAAGTTTTTCGCCTTCGGTTGACAAATCGTCTTGTTCGCTTTCTGGAATTGTGTATCCATAACGTTTTTCAAGTTCAATATAAAGGTCTTTCAATTTTATCCTTGGGAATGGCAATGAAGGAACAACAACGTCTATTCCAAACAACCTTTTGATTTCTTCGCCGTATTTTTCGTTTATGTTTTTGAGTGCGTAAGCAAGCATTTCTTCTTCCAAGGTCATAACATCTTCAAAACTTTCTATATTGGAAACTTCCAAGTCAAAACCAGTAAATTCGGTTGCGTGTTTGCGTGAATGCGATTTTTCTGCCCTGAAAACAGGACCAACTTCAAATACTCTTCCAAGTCCGCCACTTATTGCCATTTGTTTGTAAAATTGTGGACTTTGTGCCAAATATGCTTTTGTATCAAAATATTTTACTTCAAAAACATCTGAACCTGATTCACTTGCCGCACCAATAAGTTTTGGTGAATGAATTTCAACAAAATCACGTTGCAAACAATAATCACGGAGTGACCTTGTAAATTCGGTTTGAACTTTGAACATCAAAATATTTTTGTCTTGACGCAAATCTATCCATCTGTAATCTATTCTTTGGTCAATGCCCGTATCTTCCAAAATAGGACTTGCTTCGGCTGTACTTGTAACAACAACTCCATCAGCCAAAACTTCTCTTCCGCCAAGTTTGACATATTCGCTTTTTACAAGTTCGCCAGTCACTTCAACAGTTGCATTTGCAATCAAATGACTGAAAACTTCGGCGACTTGTGGATATTTTTCTTTTTCAACAGTCACCTGAATTTTTCCGGAAAAATCTTTCAAAACAACAAATTGCATGCTCTTTTTGTCACGTATTGTATCAATCATGCCGTGAAATTTTACTCTTCCTTCCTCAAGATTTGAAATTTGTGTAATCATTTTTACTCTCCTTTTTTTGTGTTTTTTCAAATAAAAAAACACCCATCTTTTCAAGACGTCAGGACGATAAAATACCGCGGTGCCACCTGACTTGCAAATTTCTTTGCCACTTTGCACATAAAACTCAGAAGTGTCCTTCGCTTGCAACGAATATGATAAGTTTCCACTGTCCTTATCTCACTGTCAAATCCGATTTTGCAAGTTACTCTCTTCATCAACGTTCTTACTTAGATTAACAGATTTTTCAATAAAAGTCAACAATTTGCAATTGAAAAAAAACAGGCAAATATTTGGCAGCTTGCCACTATTTGCCTGTTTTTACAAAATTGATATTGAACGAAAATTTATTGTCTGATGTATGGAAATTTATTGTGCAGCTTTCTTCGATTTCAAAAACCATATAATATCCACTTGTTGTCACTTCTTTGTCGGCAACAATGTCACAATCATACAAAGTGCCGTTTGCAAAAATTTGCAGTTGCAATTTTATAACCTTGGTGTCCCAAAACTCAACTGTATTATTTTCTGCTGTTGCGTTTTGACCACGAGCAAGTTTTATAGAATATGAAAAATTCTTGTATTCTTCGCACACGAAATCGTACGTGTTGCCATCAAGAACAAAACAAAATTTTGTTCCACTTGAAATATAAAATTGAAATACTTTGTCAAAGTTGTTTATTTCATATTTTGTTATGACAACATTGTCAGAATAACCGACTTCAAAATGATAATTTGCATTTATTTTGAATACATAAACAAGATAGTTGCTTCCTGATTTTCCACTGTAAATTGTGGTTTTGTTTTCCTTGTCAAACACCACCTTTCCATTTTTTAATATTTGAAAACTGTATTCGTCTTTGACAGGTATATCGGGTAGGTTTGGTTTGTCTGGGTTATTTGGCTTTGGTTCATCTGGATTTTCAGGATTATCAGGCTCAACTGGATTATCAGGATTTACAGGGCTGTCTGGATTTGGTTTGTCTGGTTGGTTTGAATCATCAGGATTGTTTGGAGTATCAAAATCTTGTGGATTGTCATTTTCGGAACTGTCAGTATCTTTTGTATCATTTGAAGAATCTGACTTGCCAGAATTACTTTGCGCATCGTCTGCAAGTCCATTGTTTACAAAAGTGTTGTTGATACCAAAATTATCTATTTTGGGAAAAAATACAGTGACGCTCATTATCAAACCAGCTGCCAAACACACTCCAACAATTACAAAAGCCAACTTTTTCATTCATATTGATAATAGCACAAAAATCTACATAAATCAAATATAAACTACTTTTTCCAACTTTTTGAACCTTTTTAACAACAAAAATACAAAAAAACTTAAAAAAAATATGAAGATTAAAATGAATTATTAAAAAAATTAT
>CAJKWP010000007.1 GCA_905203645.1 uncultured Christensenella sp. | reverse complement strand
AAAAATTAAAACTAATCATAAAAAACAACAAAATATCAAACAACACAAAATAAAAGGATTTCGCTTTTTATTTTGTTGTTTTTTTTACAAAAAATAATAATTCTTTTTTTGTAATTATTCCAAAAATAAATAAAGCTAAAAAATAAAATAATATGGCAATTAAAATACAAACAAAAACCGCCAAAACGTTTGAAAAGGTATATAATAATTTGTAAATAAAGTTTGTCAAAACACCCATAAAAACACTTGCAATAAATGGAACAACCAATGTTTTGAAATCCAACTTTATCATATATATTTTTTTAAGGAAAAATATTTCTGTTGTTGCCAAAAATCCATAACACAAAACCGAACACAAGGCAAATCCATAGATACCAAAAAGAGCAAGAAAGATTGGCAAAAGAATAACGTAAAAAATAGCAAATACAAACATACACCAAAATGCTTTCCATTGCACAATTGCACCTTGAAGTGCAATTGTGCACACTTGCGACAAAACCATAAACAAGATTGAAAAAGCAGATATTTTCAAAAAGTTTTGGGCTATATCCATCATGTTTTGGTCGAGTGAAGAAAACACCAACGAAAGTATTGGTTTTGCTAAAACAAAAAGACCAATCATACAAGGAACACTGAGCACAAAAACACTTTTCAAACTTTTGCAAAGCATTTGCTTTGCTTTTTCTTTGTCTTTTGAAAACAAATATCCCAAATTTGGCATAAGCACAATCGCAAGTGCCGAAGAGAAAACCAAAGGAAAATTTGTTATTGGATTTATCATTCCAGTTTGTATTCCATAGACACTTGTTGCAAAGTTTTTTGTAAAGTTTAAACTTTCAAGCACGGGTATAACAACAAATGATTGATACACATTCAAAAATGGAGTTATGATTGAAGCAAGCATTATTCCAACAAAAAATTTGAAAAACTTTTTTGCATCATTTTTGTAAATAGTATTTTCAAATATGTACTTTTTTTTGTTTGACAAAAAACACACAAGCAAGTAAAAAAATGCAATCAGTTCACCTGCCAAAACGCCAAGCGATGCCCCAAAAACGCCCAACTGTAATGAACTTTTTGCAAGAACGTAAGAAAAAAACAATCCTAAAACAAGTTTTGCAAGTTGTTCCAAAATTTGTGAAACAAACGTTGGAATATAATTTTCATACCCTTGAAACAATCCCCTGAAACATGGAATAAGACAAGAAAACAAAATTGACAAACCAAAGCCAACGTAACTTTGCCATGCAAGAGCATTCCCCTGGAAGTTTGCCAAAACTTTTGAAAAACAAATCATAAAAAGTGCAAAACATATACCAAGTGCAAAAGAATAAAAAAATGCACTGTAAAAATATCCTGATATTTTGTTTTGCTTGCCTTCTGCCCTTGCTTTTGCAACAAAACACGAAAGTGAATAAGGGATGCCACCACTTACAAAAACCAGCAAAAAAGCATACAAAGGATATGCAAGTTGATAAATACCTATGCCTTCCGCTCCCAAAATATTTGCAAGTGGAATTTTGTATACAGCACCCATAAATTTGCAAATAATTCCACCAAAACTCAAAAGTATTGCACTTGAAAAAACATTTTTTTTCATATAACTAGCATTTGTATTTTTTTTGAAAATAAACAACAAAAAAACAGATAAAAAAATGCAACTGGTTTGTTGCATTTTTGAAATATCTTATTTTTTTGGTGGCAAGTTTGCCGGTCTTTGTGGCACTGCATTTGGCTTTGGTGGAGTGCTTGCTTTTGCAGGTGCAGTTGGTTTTTGCGGTGCACTTGGTTTTGCAGGTGCAGTTGGTTTTTGCGGTGCACTTGGTTTTGGTGGAACCACATCTGTCTTTTGCTGTGGTGCACTTGGCTTTTGTGGAACTGCATTTGGTTTTGCAGGCGCAACAGGTTTTGCAGGTTGACCAGTTGTTTTTTGAACTTTTGCATCTTGTGCTGGTTTTGCAGGGGCATTTGCAACCGCAGGCTTTTGTGGAATTGGCTTCCCTTGCTGTGCTGGTGCTTTTGTTGGAACAGGTTTCGCAGGCTGTGCAGCAGGTTGTGCGGCAGGTTTTTCTGGTTGAACAGATTTTTGTACTTCAACTGTTTTTTCTGGTTGTACAGGCTTTTGAGGTTCAACAGGCTTTTCTGGTTGTGCAGGCTTTTGTGGTTCTGACTGTTTTGGTGCGTCTTTTGCAACCTTTTCTTTACCCAAGTCTTTATTTTCTTTCTTTTCAACTTTTGCTTCGGGATGCAAAGTCCATTGAATTTCTTGATTTGTTACTTTTAAACGCTTTTGTTCAAAAATGTCCAAAATAAGCAAAATAAATATTGTGCCAAGAGGCAACAAAGAAAACAGCACGAGTCCAATATTGGATGATGCAAACGATGTAAGTCCAATTTTAGCCGAACTGTTTGTTTGATAAATACCAATAATTGCTTCACTTATTATCAATTTCTCATTCCCAACAAAACCGTAAACCCATTGGTTGTCGGCATCTTTGCCAAAATATTGCAAATATCCAATACGCACTGGTGAGCCATTGTCAGTTTCTTCTTCAACAGCATCAAAGTAGGCAACCAAAACTTTGTTGTTGATGTCTATTTGTACAATCTGTTCGGAAAGTTCTTTTCCTTGTTTTTTTATCAAAATTTTGTCGCCAACACTTATATTTTTTTCTTCAATCTTGGCGTCACTTGTTACAACTATCGATGAAAAAAAGGTTGGCAAATTGTTATTCATTTTTGTTTGAAAATAGCATATCGAAGTCAAAACAGAAACCGGAATAAAGATTACCATCAAAACAATAATCAATATTGGATTGATTTTGAAAAAGCCATGTCGGACCGCATTGTCGTTATACAAATTTTCCATGTTACCCCCTATTTCTATATAATTATAGCAAATAATCTTGAAACAAGTCAAAAAGATATCAAACATTTGTTTGATTTAAACTTGTTTTTTTTGTTAAACTATTTATGTCAAAAAAGGAAAAAATTATGAGGAAAACAAAAATAGTCTGCACTATCGGTCCCGCTTGTGACACTGTACAAAACTTGAGAAAACTTGCATTGAGCGGTATGAACGTTGCCCGCATAAACATGAGCCACGGTGATGAATTGACTTTTAAAACAACTATAGACAATATAAAAACTGTGCGCAACGAACTTGGCACAGCCATAGCAATTATGGCTGATACAAAAGGTCCTGAAATAAGAATAAAAAAATTTAAAAATAATTTCGTTATACTTGAAAAAAATCAAACATTTACCCTGACTACAAATGAAGTTATTGGAAACGACAGTATTGTCAGCCTTGCATACAAAAATCTTGTAAATCAAGTAAAAGTCGGCGAAAAAATATATGCAAACAATGGCATGATTGTTTTGAAAGTAAAGTCAGTATCAAAAACCGAGATAGAATGTAAAGTGTTGTTTGGTGGCAAACTTACAAACGGAAAAGGACTCAATATCCCAAACATTGTTCCAAAGCACGAATATTTGAGCGATGTTGACAAAAAAGATTTGCTTTTTGCAACAAAAAACGGCGTTGACTTTGTTGCGTGTTCGTTTGTAAGCAGTTCGCAAGATTTGATTGAATTGAAACAATTTTTGGACAAAATTGGCAGCAGAGCAAAATTGATTGCAAAAATTGAAAATGGTGCAGGTATAAAAAACTTGAAAGAAATTTTGAACGCTTGTGACGGCATAATGGTTGCAAGGGGTGACCTTGGTGTAGAAATTCCACTTGAAAGTGTACCTGTTTTTCAAAAAAAGGCAACCGCATTGTGCAAACAGATGGGAAAAGTTTGCATAATAGCAACCGAAATGATTGAAAGTATGACAAGTTCACCTCGCCCTACTCGTGCCGAAGTCAGCGATTGTGCAAATGCTATTTTTGAAAAATCAACCGCGACAATGCTTTCTGGCGAAACGGCTATTGGAAAATATCCTTTTCTTACAACAAAGACTATGGCAAAAATATTGAACCGCACAGAAAAAAGTATAAATTACAAAAAAGATTTTTTGAACTTGGATACAAAGTATTTTTGCAAAAATCAAAAAGTCTGCTTTGATACTTGCAAAACTGCAAAATATTTGGGTGCAAAACTTGTGGTTTTGAAAACAAAAGATGGACAAAACGCAATCTTGACTTCTTCCCTTCATCCAAGCAATATACTTTTTGTTATAACAAATGACAAAACAACTTACAATCAACTGTCACTTTATTGGGGTGTTATTCCATATTTTGCTGAAACTGACAATCTTGATACACTGGGGCAAAACCAATTGTCATCAATCGTAACAAAAAATAATCTTGCCAACAAAAATGACATGATTGTCGTTCAAAACGATTTTGAAAATTGCACAAGTTTTGTGCTTTGATTTTCAAAGTTAATTTTTCAAATAACTTACGCTTGTGTTTCCATATTTTTTTGTGCAAAAAATTTTGTCAGAATATTTTTCAAAAACAAAATCATTATCATGCTCACAAACAATTATTCCATCGTCGTTCAAAAGATTTTTGTCAAAAATAATTTGCAAACACTTTTCGTACAAGCCCGACTTGTAAGGTGGGTCCAACAAAATGATATCATAAGTCCTTTTTGCTTGAAGCAAAAAACTTTGGCAATCAGATTTGAATACGCAAAAATTTGAAAGTTTGTCATCAAAAACATCTTTCAAATTTTTTTTTGTCAAAGCGAACCCTTGATTGCTTTTGTCAACAAAATCCACAAATTGTGCACCACGTGACAAACATTCAATCCCCAAAGCGCCACTGCCCGAAAACAAATCCAAACAAACAGAATTTGGAACATCAAATGCAAGTTTGCAAAATATTCCTTCTTTGACAATATCCGTTGTCGGTCTTGTCAAATCGCTTTTGGGTGCAGTCAAACGTTTGCCTTTAAAATCACCTGCTATTACTCTCATGTTTGTATTATATAAAAAATAATGCAATTTTTAAAGTTTTTTTGATATTTTTATTGATTTTTTTGAATATTTTTTAATTTTTATTTGTTTGCCAAAATATTTGAATCAAAATTCGTAGTTTTATTTTTGTCGTATTCATACCTTTGCAAAGCATCTTCCACAAGGTTGTTCAAAATATCCTTGAACGAAAACCCTTGCTGTTTGTACAAATAAAATGCCAATGACCCTGGTATAGTGTTTATTTCGTTTATATACAATTTTTTGTTTTGACTGTCATACAAAAAGTCTGTGCGTATGACACCTTCCAAACCAAATTCTTTGTGTACAAATATTGCCATTTGTTTTATTTGTTTCTCCAAGCGTTTACCAATTTTTGTTTTATTTACTTTTTTGCACAACTTTTTACCCTTTTTCAAATACTTGTCATCAAAATTCAAAAAATCACTCCATGCGTGTGGACTTTCAATTTGTGAAGAAATAATCTGACCATCGACTTTCATTGTTGAACAGTTGTATTCAATCAAATTTTCTACACCTTGTTCAATAATCACCGTATTATCAAAACAAAAAGCAATTTCAATAGCGGATTTCAAATCATCCAAGTTTTTACATTTGCTTATTCCAACACTGCTTCCAAGATTGGCAGGTTTTACAAACAAAGGATACTTCATACCTTTTGTCAAATTTTCGATTGCATAATCTTGACCTTTGACAAGGACTTTGAAATTTGTTATTGGCAAACCAAGGAATTGGAAATATTTTTTTGAAGACCATTTGTTCATGCAAATCGCACTTGCTTCAACACTGGAACAAGTGTATGGAATGTCAACCATATTCAAAAGCCCTTGCAAACTTCCGTCTTCGCCACCCGTTCCGTGACAACAAATCAATGCACAATCAATATGTACAAACTTTTTGCCAATCCAAAAACCTTGCACTCCACCGCCAAAAGTAACAGCCTTATGTTTTTTTGGATTGAAATCTTTGAAAGTTGCTACTTTGTCATAATCTTTTCCAGTCCAAAACTTTCCTTTTTTGTCAATGTAAACAGGAATCATTTTATATTTTGTGAAATCAAAGTTTTGAATAACTTGTTTTGCAGTCACAACAGAAACGTCACTTTCGACACTTTTTCCACCAAAAATTACACATACATTTTTCATATATTTACCTCGTATTTATTTATGAAAAAGACGTCGGTTCGGTGAAAATTAAATTATCAAAAAAAAATCCCTTTGAAAATTCAAAGAGATTTTTGCGTTTTTCATATAATTAAGAAATTTGAAACATCTTTGGATTGCTTGCTGTTCCAACGTAATAAGAACCGTTGAACAAATTTGAGGAATTTTTGAGTCCTGTGCAACCTGCAAACGAGTTTGTTCCTGCACTTGCCATTGTTTCGGGCAGAACAAGTGATACAAGATTTGTGCATTGACTGAATGCATAATCACCAACTGAGGTTGCATTGCTTTGTGTTAAGTTGATATCCGTTGCTTGCTGTGAACATTTTACAATTCGCTTTGACGTTACGTCACACAAAACTTGACCGTTAAACGACGTGTATCTTGTGCCATCTGCGACAATTTTTCCTGTTACTGAATAATCATTTGCGCTTGTTGTCATTTCGGCATCAAATGCAACAACAAGATTTTTGATTGTGCCACTGACAAAACCTTGCGAAGCAAGTTTCAACGAACTTGGCAAAGCCAAATCAATATTGTTAAGATTTTTGAGTGCGTTTGCATTTATTTTTTTGACATAACTGCCAAATTCAATGCTTGTAAGATTTGTGTTTGTTGTTGCGACGTTTGTGCTTGCATCCCCAACTTCCAAAACTGGAACACGAGTATCTGCAACACCGTCGCCATTTGTATCAACCATTGCTGTATTTGGAATGACAAGTTTGTTGCCATAAGTTGAATTGTTGTCAAATTTTGTAAGTCTTGCACCAGCAAGAGCTGCTGTGCCATCGCTTGATTGCCACAAGGCATAAGTCAAAGGTGAATCACTGGTTTGTTTTATTGGTACAAATGTATAGCCATCACTTTCATTTTCATTGCGAAAATATCTTTTCATTGTCACCTTGAATCCAATATCAAAACTTGCAATTTTTTGAGTTTGGTCGGCAACACTGTAATAAACACAATATTCATCGCTGTTATATTCGCTTGACGCACTTTCCAAAATAAGTGATGATTTGTTTTGAATTCTGGTTATGTTACTTGCGGAAAGTTGGCTGTCTGAAACATTTGGTTGAATGTCGATTTTCACTGGAAAGTCAGAAAAATTTTTGACTTTGATACAGATAGATGCAGACTGCAACATATTGTCGCTGTTGGAATAAAACTTTACACTTCCAATTTGCCAAGTTGCCATTGTATCGCTTGTTTGAGTTGTAAAATCCAAATACTTGCCTTGAGTTTGAACTTTTGTATTGGCTGTATATGTTGATCCCTCTGCATTCGCATTTGGATAATCATTTGAAAGAATTGTTCCGGAAGAATTTTGTACGCCGTTCAATTTTCCAAGAACCAAAACGTTTACATTGCTGGCATCGTAAGAAATTGTACCTGTAACTTGCAATTCAGGTTTTGTCGCAGCAAAAACACCCATGCCAACCATTGCAATACATACAATCATGGCGCAGATACAAACAACAAGTTTACCGCGTTTCTTCATGTTTTTTCTCCTTTGATAAAAAACAAAAAATTGCAAAAAGTCATAGTTCACCCTTTTAAAGGTTCAGCATTATTATACATTACAAAAACAAAAATTATCAAGCAATTTGCACGTTTTTTTTTGTTTATAAAAATTATTGCTCAAAAAACAAAAAAAATAACCAACTAATCATAACTTTCGGTTATTTTTTTCATTTATTAGGCAAAATTGTGCTGATATCTTTGTTCAAGCAAACTTGAAACGTCAGCATCCACCGACAAAAATATTTCGGTGCTTTTGATTTTGCATTCAACGTTTGCAAAACCTGCAAATGTTGTGTTCACGCATTCTTCTTTGGTTATTTTTGAAAAAAGTCCCGTGCTTTTGTTGATATAAAAACAAAACGTCAACGAATTGAGTTTCACATTTGTTGCACCGCTTTCCTTGAACGTTGCATAGTATTTTTCGTCCATTTTTTCGGGATAAGCGCTGATTTTTACAACGTAATTGTTTTTGTCACTTTTATCAAAATACAGCACTCTGCAAGTTTTTGGATTGACTTCGATATAAAAATTGTTGAGCGGGTTGCGTTTGCGCTTTTGAGTCCAATCCGTATAAGGAAAATTTTCCAACTTGTCTGGAGCGCATTTTTTTGTTGTAAGTTTGTCAAAATCATAATTTGATTTGTTTGATATCGTTTTTATTTTCATATCAGTTTGGTCGGTGTAAAAACATTTGTAAGTATTTTGACCAAAAGCAAAATCTGTTTTGTACCATTCTTCCAAAAGATTTTGATTGCCACTTCGATATTTTTTTGTTATGACGTGTTGGCTGTAACCCAAACTGGATAAAACCTGTGAAAAATACGAATTGAATCCCTTGCCGTTTGCCAAAACGTTCAAACCGTAACTTACCGCTTGAAACCCGTCAGAAAACGTGATTGTTTGATTTTCGTCGTCGGTCACAGGTTTTTCGTCAACAACAAGTTCGGGCGGTATTATGACATCGGCTTCTTTGTCAGATTTGCCCTGGGTTTCTTTTATTGTGCCAAATCCACCAAGCCCCACAACCAGTGCGATAATTGACAACAAAAGCACGCACACACAAATATATCTTCGGCGTTTATACATACGCTTTGTTTTTCTCCTGTAAAAAAAATTGCAAGAAAGTATCCGTTTTATATGCGTTCAGTTTAACATTTTTATTGCAACTTGTCAACACCATTATTTCGCTCCAAGCGTTTTATTTCGACAATTTTTTGATTTTTTATTTCAAGCAAAAAGATTTTGTTTTTTCCGTCTTTTCCAAGTGCGACAAAATACCCTTTTTCACGATTGTAATTGTACGGTTTTATTTTGTCGAATTCGCCGAAATATCGGTCGAAAACTTGCTGGTTTTGAATATCCAAACTTTCGTCAAGCATACTTTTTGCACAAAAAAAATCTTTTGCTTTGACCGCTTGGAAAAATGCAAATGGAATAAGACCTTCTTGCACTGGCATAATCGGTTTGCCTTCAAGATACACCAAATCGCAACTTTTTTGCACCAAATTTCCGTCTTTTGCTTCCAAAACTATTTCGTTTGCACGATGCGCGATATCGCAAAGTGGACTGACAACCTTTATTTGATTTTTTTGTATATCTACTTCACCGTGCCATGTGCAAAACTTTTGCGCAACGTTGTCAAAACAAACCAAACGTTTTTGTTCGCCTTGCGCAAGCAAAAGCGGAATGTTTTGAAAACTGACAAATTTGAAATCGTCGAAGTCAAAATCCAATTTGCAAAAATGCCGAGTATTTTCGATTTGCAAGCAATAAATTATTTGTTTTCCGACAAAAACACTTTGAACAAACTGTCCGACTTTGTTTGTGTAACCTTTGGACGGATATTGGCATACAAAAAACGGCAAAAGAACAACCGAGTATTCGTCGTCAAACAACTTTTCAATCAAAACGTGCCCGTTGTCGACAATTTGCCCGTTTTGCATAGTGACCATATAACTTATTCCGTCACCAATTGGATAAACGAAAAAGCAATCGTCATCTTCAAGTTCCAGACAAACTTTTGTAACTTGTGCTTTCAAAAAAACTTGTTCTTGTTTTTTGACAAGACAATCAAACTTTGAACAAAGCCAAACTTTTTTTGACATAAATTTTTCCTTTGTAAGTATGTTTATTGGACTTTGTTCAAAAATATGTCCCAATTAAACCAAATCAAAATACATTGAATAAAAATCAAAATCGGGGTCAATAATTTTGCAAGAAAACAAGGAGTTAAAAATGAAAAAATATTGTATGTGGAAAGACGCCGAAGTAAAATGCCTTTTTGATTTTGTGCAAGAATACAACAAGTCGAACAAACCGCTCAGCCAAGCATTCAAAGATTATGCCCAAAAATCCGGCAGAAAACCCAACAGCGTCCGAAATTATTATTATCTGGAACTGTCAAACCTGATCGAAAACGCGTCAAGAGCCAAAAAACTTGATATCAGCCTTGCTTGGCACAGCAAAAAACAGGCAAAGTTTTTCAGCGAAGAAGAAACCAACCAAGCCATGAAAAAAATCGACGAACTTGGTAAATGTGGCTATTCGGTGCGAAAAGCATGCCTTACGATAGCAAACGGAAACATAGAAGAAATGGTAAGATTGCAAAACAAATATCGTGCAATTACAAAAAAAACACAACAAAGACAATCAAATGTTTTGACAATGCCAAAACGTACCAACAAACTTTCGGACAACGAAATCAACAGCCTGTTTTTGGGACTTGTAAGGCTTGTCAAAAACCAAGCAAAACAAGAAGCAAATTTAATTATGCGTGACGACAAAGAAAAAGCAAACAATATGCTTAGAAGTGCAATTTTGGAACTTGCAAACAAAGACCGACAAATTGCAAACTTGAAAACACAATTCGAACTTTTGAAAAGCGAAAACGTCAACCAAAACAAAACTATCCAAGAATTGCGTATACAAAACGCAAAGTATATGCCCACAAGCAAAAACAACAAACTGAAAAAATGGACCGAAAAAAATATCAAAACAAAAAAACAAAACAAAAATATTCAATAATATCTTCAATAAAAATCCAAAAACATATCAAGTTTTTGGATTTTTGTTTTTTTCTTTCATATAACTTGCCACACTGCTGTTTTGGTCTGGTGGCAAATAAAGTTCGACCAAAATGCTGTCTTCGCCGATTTTGCAAATTTGACTGTAAGGAATAAAAATTTCGGTATTTTTGCTGAAAACATTCCAAAAATTGTTGTTGCCGGGGACAACAAAACCACATATTCTTCCCGACTGCAATTCAAAAACGACGTCAAGAATATGACCGAGTTTTCGCCCATCAACCACATTTATAACTTCTTTGCATCGCAGTTCCAGAAAAGAAGACTCCAACAAATCCACCCTTTATACAAAATAATATATGAAAGCGAGCAAATTAAAATTACATCCGACGTCCGTTTTTTGATTGCCGGGTTTGTCGACAAAAAAAAAACTGCCCAAACATAATTGTTTGAACAGTTTGAAATTATTGATTGTTTTCAAGCAAAAAGTCAACTATTTCGCTTTGAGATGGCATTCCGTAATAACTCATGCCGACTTTGAACGAATAATCCTTGTCGTCGTCACCGTCTTTTTGAACGTCGAATACGATTTCGATAAAACTGCATCCGTCCGCTTCGGCAAACTTTTGGTGATTCAATACCGAAACCGAACCAAAGCCGTTGAGCGACGGAACGGCAACGAAATATTTTGACATAGGATAAGTCATTGCAACTGCCTGTCCGTTCGTATTTATTATTCCACCACCGATATCGTTGTTGAATTTTTCGGTTCTGACAATGGTTTCTTCACTGTTTTTGTAAAACGTAACTGTGCCGTGCGATGCTTCTTCGTAAACAAATTCACTTTCAATGTTGGTCTTCACTTGTTTTACAGGTCCAACCGAAACAAGACCTGTTTTTGCATCAAAACTGCGAGTATAATAATTTACAGTCATTTGTCTGTCACTTGCCAAATAAAACCAAATTTCTTCCAAATATTGTTGTTTGTTTGGCATAATTACGATTGACTGATATTCTGCTTTTTGGATATGCTGGAACGCTTGGTTGTCACTGCTGTTTACAAAAAACGCATTTGACGGAAAATCTTGAAGCGCGGTTGCAGGATAGATATCAAAAACGCAGCCATAATCGGTTTCGTCGTCAATATTGAGTGTATTTTTCATGTGAAAGTTTTGCTTTTTTGCCCAAATTTGGTCAAGTATAAAAGCGTAATCGTCTTTGGAAAAATAGTTGTCTGGATTGGTTTCGGCAAATTTTTGACTTCCGATTACGTTTGTCAAAATATATTCTTTGATTTTTGCAAGTGCGTCTTGACTTATGCCGACGTAACTGCCCTTTGTGACAAGCTCGTTCATAAGCCCTGTTGCTTGCACGTTGCCACCGACCAAGGTCGCACTCCCCAAAATTTTGTCCGCCGTCGAAAAGTTGCTTTGGTCAAAAACCGTTGGAGTTTTGCCCAAAACAATTTGCAACGTTGCAACTTGTAAAGGTTTGACAAGGGTATTATTTATCCAATCTATTGTGCTATTTTTTTGTATAACAAATTCATGATCATCTGTATAAAATTCAGATATTTTATCAAATTGCTTGATACTATCTGCCAATGCATGCGAATCGTTTTGATTTATATCCCACTTCCAAGATATGTTTGACTTTGTGTAATAAAAATCCGACGCGATTGGGTTTTGGGCTGGGTCGATTGGAATATCGTTTTCATTTGTTAAAATTTTGGTTGAATAATGGATATCACTGAAATAATACGCAACGTATTCTTGCCATTTCTTGCTATTTTTGTCAACAGGTTCCCCATATTTTTGAACATAAGCCATTTGTGCGTATTTTTGTTCACGTCCATCGTCGGCTATTGCAGAATTGTCGTTGTTTGAGTTGTAATAAAAAGTTTCAAAAAGTTCTTCCAAAGTTGTTTGAGCAAAAGATTTGTAATAATCAAGATAATTGTAAGATTTTGGGCGATAATTGACTTTGAAGCCTTGTATTCCGCCAATAAAACTTGCACCTTCCTGCGTCAGCAAAACCCCCGCCAAAAAAAAGCATGACTGCAAGCAGAACAACGCATGTTATTGATTTTAAAATCTTGGTTTTCTTCGATTTTTTTTCCATACGTTTTTATTGTATCATTATTTTTGATTTTTATCAAGTTTTGAAACACAAAAAAAAATATTGATAAAAATATGTAAAAAAAATAAAAAACTAAAATTATTTTCAAAAAAATAAGGCAAAATCGTACGCTTTGCATCAATTTTGCCTTGTTTAACTATATTATATATCTTTTAATTTTTATCTGCTCATTTCCGATTGGCTGTAAGACATATCAAAGTTTTGTTCGACGCTGTCCAAATAGTTTTGATAATCCATACCCGCTTGTGAAAATACTATTGTACTGCTTTCTTTGAAATTTGCATACGCTTTTTCGGACATAACCGCTTCTTCAAAGGTTACTCCAAAATCTTTGTAATAGGATATCAAATCACAGTTGTTGATTGTTGAAATAATTTTTATATCGTCACCCTTTTGACACTTATAAACTCCGGTTATATTCATAACGTAATCACCCATTCTGTATTCCGAAGTCGACAACTTTGTAATTGTATAACCGCTTTTGTAAAGATTGGAAAGTAAACTGTTGTTCCTTGGAGCGGCAAGCATCAGATCGTGTACGGCGTTGTTTGTCTGTATAGAAGATGATCCGTGCTTTATATTTTTTTTGTCCACTTTTGTAAGGTATGAACTTGCGATTTTGAGTTGTTCCAAAGTATCCGCGTTTTCAAAATCGCAAAGTCCAGTCAAATCGAAGGTTAAGTCTGCAAAATTTCCACCTTCGGGATTGGAACCGTATATAAACAGTTTGTGATTTGTGTAAGTAACGTGGTCGATGCGAGTAATAGCGTTTTCCATATATTTTTTTTGCATTCCATACTCAAAGCCGGCTTTAAGATTTTCAAAGATTTCCTGTTTGAGTTTTTCTTGTTGCATGCTGATTGTGTGTTCAAGTGTTGTTTTTTCGCTGGCAGTATAACCTTTGCTTGCGTTGGCGCTCACTTCAAATATGATTTTTTCGCCGTCGTTTGCTTCGGCAGGGACTTCGAACACGTAAGAATTTGTATTTGTTTGAAATTTGTTGTTGTCGATTGTCACGGTGTATCCGTTTGCATGGTCGACGCTGTCCCAACTAAGCACGCCGTTTTTTTCGTCAAACGCAAGGTTTGCTGGTTTTGCAAGTTGAATTTCTTGTTGTTCGCCGCCGCCTTGTTGTTGGCCACCTTGTTGTTCGCCACCACCCGGATTAACTTCCACGATTGGTGGTGTATTTGGACCTTTTGACCTGTCAACCATTTTTATTCCGACAAGTGCACCGACCGCCAAAATGCCCAATCCCATAAAGGCAAGTACGGTTTTCAGGCCCTTTTTGTTTTTCTTTTCGTTTTCTGCCATAAATCAAATCTCTCTTTTTGTTTGTTATTTTTATTTTAGCACATATTTTGGTTTTGTCAATCCCAAAGTTTTCAAAACGATTTGCAATGCGTTTCAGGGCGAATATATCAAAAAGTTGAAGCCGAGTTTGAAACAATCGACAGCAATGCAAAAAAGTCCGCGTTTTGGTTTTGGTGGGGTTGTATTCAAAAAAAGAAAAAAATCGCAAAAACAAAAAAGTTGGCATAAAAGTTTGCGAAATGGATATTTATATGGTAAAATATGTGCGAATGGGAGGCAGTTTTTGATGATTCACTATATCTATCCTGCTGTATTTTTTAAAAGTGAAGATGAATACAAAGTTTTGATACCCGACCTTAATCTTACAACCGAAGGCAACAATATTGAGGAAGCGTATTTGTATGCCAAGGATTATTTGCGTGCATACTGCACCTATGCTTTGAAATTTGACATGGACGTGGAATTCCCTTCCAAGTTTGAAGACATCGCAAAAAAATACAAAAACGCAAACACAATGTTGCTTTCTGTGTCGCTTTGCGAAAAAGACATAAAAAAGAAGTAACATACAAAGCGAAAAAAAAACAAAAGTCATCGAAATTCGGTGACTTTTTTTTGTTTTGCAGATATTTCAAGATATTTTTGAACACGTTTTGATTTTCAAATTGTCAAAACAGCGGTTTGTCCATGGACGCCGGAATCTGCAAATCCAACAGTTTCAAAATTGTTGGCGCGATATTTGCAAGTTTGCCGTCGGCACAAAGTTTTTGGTCTTTGTATCTTTGACTCACAAGATAAAGCGGAACCGGTGACATACTGTGCGAAGTTACGATGTTGCCGTCCTTGTCAAGCATAATGTCGGCGTTGCCGTGGTCGGCGGTTACGATACAATCGCCGCCAATCGAAAGCGTTGCAAGTGCGATAGCATAAGCGCATTTGTCAACCATTCTTACCGCTTGTTTGGTTGCTTCAAAGTCGCCCGTGTGTCCGACCATATCCGCATTTGAAAGATTTACGATGACAAAGTCGTATTTGCCGGTGCTGAGTTGTTCAAGTACGTTTTGTGTTATTTCGACCGCTTTCATATTTGGTGTTTCGGCAAAATTTTTGACGTTTTCGCTTTCGATCAAAAGCCTGTCTTCACCGGGATACGGTTTTTCTATGCCTCCGTTGAAGAAGAACGTAACGTGTGCGTACTTTGTCGTTTCGGAAATATGATATTGTTTTTTGCCGTTTTGGCTGAGGATACAAGCAAGGTTGTCATCGACCGTTTCGGGTGCGAACGCGATATGCACGTTTTTGAAATCTTTGTTGTATTGGGTAAAGCAAACGTAATAAACGTCGTGCAGGCGTGCCAGTTGCATACTTTGAACGTTTTGTTCGGCAATCGCTTGGGTAAGTTCCCTTGCCCTGTCCGCGCGATAATTGAAAAATATTACGCTGTCGCCGCTTTCGATTTTTTGCGGTTTGCCGATGATGCAAGGTTCGACAAATTCGTCAAAGACGCCGCTAGAATAACTTTGCTTCAAATATTCTTGTGCGGATTGGAAATAATTGTCCGCTCTGCCAAGCACAAGTGCGTCGTACGCTTTTTGAGTGCGATCGTATCTTTGTTCGCGGTCCATTGCGTAAAATCTGCCCATAACGGTGCAAATGCGGGCGTTGCTTGGAAGATACGCTTCGGTCTGTTTTACAAAGTTTATACCGCTGTCTTTGAGTGTGTCACGACCGTCCGTGAAAGCGTGGATACAGATATTTTTGACGTTGTGTTTTTGCGCAAGGTCGACAAGCGCTTTCAGGTGCGACGTTTTGCTGTGTATTCCGCCGTCGGACAACAATCCCATGATATGCAATTTTCCGCCGGTCAGTTTGATATGATTTATTGCGTCCAAAAGGACTTTGTTTTCAAAAAAACTGCCGTCTTCGATGCTGTTGTTTATTTTTGTCAAATCTTGGAAAACCACTCTGCCTGCGCCCATATTCAGGTGACCGACTTCGCTTCCGCCCATTTGACCTTCTTCCAAGCCGACCGCCCTTCCGCAGCATTGCAACGTTGTAAACGGAAACATGGCTTTGAGTTTGTCCATATTTGGCATTCCCGCCGCCAAAACTGCGTTTCCGTATTCTTCCGTGCGATAACCCAAGCCGTCCATAACAACCAAAGTGACCATAATTTTCTCCTTTTTTTGTATTTTATCACAACAAAAAAAATATTTACAAAAAAAATTAAAGTCAAAACGCAAAAAAAATTGTTTTTTACGGTATTTTTTGATTGTTTGACAAATAGGTTTTTATATTATATAATTCAAAAGATAAAAAAGGAAAAAATATGTTTGGATTTCGCAGTGATGGAAAAAAATTGAAGAACGTCGACCCTATTTTGCGTTTTACAAGTTACGTTATGAAAAAGCGTTACGATTCGCAAGTTGAAATGGTCAAGGACATAAGGTGTGAAGAAATCGACCGATTTATAAAAGAACGTCTTGCACAGGGTATCAAATACACGTATATGCACGTGTTCATTGCAGGCATCGTAAGGATGTATGCGTTAAGACCGAAACTCAATCGTTTTGTTATGAACGGTCGCATTTATCGCCGTGAAAAAATTTATATTTCGTTTGCAATCAAACGTCATCTTTCGGACGAAGGTGAAGAAACGACTTTGAAAATCGGGTTTACGGGAAAGGAAACTTTGCTTGAAATCAAGGATATGATTGACAGTGAGATTGCAAAAAATTCCGTTGCGAACGTCGAAAACAAAACAGACAAATTTGCACGCAGATTTTTGAAAATGCCACACTTTATTTTGAATCCTGCGTTTGGCATGGTCAAACTTATGGACAAATGGGGGATTCTTCCAAAGTCGGTTATTGAACTCAGCCCCTTCCATACAAGTTGTTTTGTTACAAACATGAAGTCAATTGGTGCGGGATACGTTTATCACCACCTTTACGATTTGGGTACGACTGGATTGTTTGTTGCGATCGGAAAGGAAAGGTTTGAACCCTGCATTGATTTGTTTGGAAACGTCGAAGTCGGCAAGGTCATAAAACTTGGACTTGTCGTCGACGAACGTATTTGCGACGGACTTTATTATTCGAAATCGATTCGCGTCGGTTCGAAATACATTTCAAACCCTTCACTTTTGGAAGAACCGCTTGAAGAATTGCCCGTTGATCCGGAAGCATAAAAGATTTGAACGAAAAAAAATCATACGTGTGTTGCGTATGATTTTTTTGATTTGAAATCTTGAACATAAAAGTTATTTTGCAAGCGCGATATGTTCAACCAAATCAACCAGTTTGCAAGAATAACCCCATTCGTTGTCATACCAAGCGACCAATTTTACAAAAGTTGGATTGAGCATAATCGAAGCCTTTACGTCAAACACGCAAGTACGTCTTTCACCGATAAAGTCCGATGAAACCAATGGTTGTTCGCAAACGCCGACTATGCCGTTGAGTTCGCCTTTTTCGGCTTTTTTGAACGCTTTTACTATCGCTTCCATAGTTGTTGGTTTTTTCAGTCTGCAAGTTAAGTCGACAACCGAAACGTTGATTGTCGGAACACGGAAACTCATGCCCGTCAACTTGCCCTTCATTTCTGGGATAACTTCGCCGACCGCTTTTGCGGCGCCAGTTGACGATGGAATGATGTTTGCCGAAGCGGCACGGCCACCACGCCAATCTTTTTTGGAAGAGCCGTCAACAGTAAGTTGCGTTGCAGTTGTTGCGTGAACCGTGGACATAAGTCCTTCTTCAATGCCAAACGCGTCGTTTACGACTTTTACAAGTGGTGCAAGGCAGTTTGTTGTGCAACTTGCGTTTGAAACTATTTTCATGTCAGGTGTGTAAGTGTCTTGGTTTACGCCCATAACGAACATTGGCATATTTTTGCCAGGTGCAGAGATAACAACCTTTTTTGCGCCTGCCTTAAGGTGTGCTTCGGCGCCTTCATAACTTGTAAATTTGCCAGTGCATTCCAAAACGATATCTATGCCGTCCTTGCCCCATGGGATAAGTGCGGGTTCTTTTTCGGTGTAAAATTTTATTTTTTTGTTGTCGACAACAAGTTCGTTTTCGGTCGATTTTATTTTGCGGTCAAACTTGCCGTGAACCGTGTCATATTCCAGCATATATGCCGCATAGTCAGCCGTCAAGAATGGGTCATTGATTGCAACAACCTGCATATTTTTCCTTGAAAGCATTTCACGAAGTGCCAAGCGCCCTATACGACCGAAGCCGTTAATTCCTATTTTTATTTTTTCCATAATATTCTCCTTTACAAAATTATTATATCACAACCAAAAATCTTTAAACAACAAATTGACAAAAATAATCACACAAATAAAAACGCTTGCATATCCTATTATGAACGAAAATCAAGGAGGTTTTTATGTCTTTTTACATCAACAACACAAATCCCAACAGACCGGGACCAATTTGTGGCAACCCAAACAACGGAATTTGCGAAAAAGCACTTATCGAAGTTACAAAAGTTTTTGATGCTTGTGTAAGAAACGAAACGGTAACGGGGGTTCCTCTTACAGCGACCAATTTCAATCCTGCAAACCCAACATTGCCATTGACGTTTATTTCGGCTGAAACCGATCCAACAAGTCAAGCAACGATTTCAAACGTAATTATCGATCGTATTGCTGACAGACCAAACTATGCGTATGTAAGTGCAACAGTAACAATTCCGGTAATTATCAACTATCGTGATGCAAACGGCGTTTTGGGGACAGCCACCAGTACTTATCAAACAAGTCAAAATGTGATTTTGTTTGTTCCACAACCATCACTTTCACCAATTCAAATCAAAGTTGTGGGAACATTCTCGTCAACTATCGGAACATTTACTGCTCCCGACACATTTACACTTACAGCGTGTGTGCAAATTATTTTGAAAGTGACAGCACAAGTTGATATGCTGGTTCCAAGTTATGGATATCCAACTATCCCAGCATGTCAAGCGGCGCCCGAAGCGGTTTGCCCTGGTGCAGCCGAGTTGCCACTTTATCCAACCGCAGTTTGCCCTGGCGCGCAACAATAATTTACAAAAATTTGGATATTGCGTTGCAAACTATTTGTGCGCAAGAATCAAGTGTAATTCTGACGTCTTTTGGCGTCAGAATTATATTTTTGTATCTTGCGGGCAAATTTGGATCAAGTCCGCCAGCAAAAATCATTGCTGGAACGCCAATGACAAGGCAATCGACGCCAAGATTTTTTTTGTTTATGGTTTTGTTTGTATCGCCAAGTGCACCACCAGGCAAAAGACCAATATTTGTAAGTTGAAAAGAGCAAGTAAGTCTTTTGATATTTTTTGTGCCCAAACTGTCAACCAAGACCACCAAATCGGGTTTGACAACTTTGCAAATTCCATCAACTACATCAAACGAAAGTATGTTTGTGTTTTCAAAAACGTTGGGTTTGATTGCGAACAGATTTTTTTTGAGTTCAAGTTTGTTCACACACAGCGGTCCAAAGCAGTCGGATTCGACGTATTCGTTTCCGATTCCCGCAACCAAAACTTTTTTGGGTTTTGATTTTACAAACCTTTTGAAGTGCTTGAAAAAAATCTTTTGGGTGTATTCCGTGACCACGTCGTCGCCGTACAAAAAGTTTGGTGAATTGATGATAATATAGTCACCTATTTCCCTGCCGGTTTCATTTTTTTGTGCCTCGGTTTTTACAAAACTGGAAGCGACCGAAACTTGATGACTGAATTTGTCATCGATGTCAAAAAAGTTATTTTTCAAATCTGTGCTTGGTTCTTCGTCATAAAATTTTTGCATAACATTTCCTTGTGCTTAGTATGCTACTTTTTTTTGACAAAATACTTGATTTATTTTTTTTATTATGCTAGACTTTGTAAGTATTTCAAAAGAAAGGCAATTTTGTATCAAAAACAAAATCTTTGCTTTGTAAAATCAATAAAAGGAGCCAAACAAGATTATGCCAAATATCAAATCCGCAATCAAAAGAGTGGACGTAAACGAAAAGAAAAATGCACAAAACAGAAGTGTAAAATCAAAAATCGCTACTTACACCAAAAAATTCAAAACTGCATTGGCTGAAAACAACCTTGAAGAAGCAGACAAGTTGTACAAACAACTTATTTCGCTTTTGGATGCTGCTGCTGGTGAAAACGTTATCCACAAAAACTGTGCATCACGTCGTCAAGCGCACTTTGCAAAACTTCTTGATGATGCAAAAAAAGCCTAACAAAAAAAAATTGAACGCATACGATTGTATGCGTTTTTTTTATTTTCAGATTACAACAATAAGCACGATTATCAGCGCCAAGATAGCCACAATTATAAGTCCAATCAAGGCATTGAGTTTGAGTCTGCCCATATCCCCTTGACGGTTGGTTATTTTTTCTTTTACTTGCTTTCTTATCACACTGTCATTGGCAACGTTCTTTGTTTGTTTTTTGTTGTTCGCTTTGGACTTGTCGGTTCTTTTGGCAAAAAAGTCAAATTTGAACTTGGGTTTTGAATGTTGTTTTGAAGTTTGAGTCTGTGTGCTTTTCTTTGAAAAATCGCTTTGGGGTTGAGTTGTGTCTTTTGTATGCGTTTTATTTGTCCCAAACGAGTTTGACTGATTTTGTTTAGAATTGTTTTGGATTGTTTTTTTGTTCAACTCTTCAAGTTCCATCTTTTGCAAGTACTCATCAAGTTCAAGTTTTTTGACTGGATTTGACAAAAATTCAAAGGCTATGTTTGCGTCGGCGGTTATTTTTTGAGCATAGTCGATATCACCCTTATAAACGTCGGGGTGATAAGTTTTCAAAATTTCGATGTATGCCCGACGAATTTCTTGTTTGCTTGCAAATCTGGATACGCCAAGTTTTTTGTAATAATTTTCCATACCTTTTTATTATAACAAATATTGTTTTGATTTGCAAGATTGAAATTCTGTGCAATGCACATTTTCAAAACTGAACAATTCTATTTGCAACCAAATTGCGTTTAAAATTGCAAAAAACTTGCAATTTTTCGATTGCAAGTTTTGAATAGTATATTATTTTATGTTTTTTATTTTCTTGGGCGTTTGTTTTTTTTCATCTTTTCAAATTGCAGTTGCTTGAAAGTTTCGCTTTCGCCTTGAAGCGCCCATTTCTTTTTTTGCCATTCATAACGTTTGTCGCCAATGACGTAATCATAAATAATTACGAATAGACCTTGGACAAGATAAAAATAATAACTGAACAAACGATAGATAATCAAAGCCCAAAACATTCTGCCTTCCAAAAACAGGTTTGCAAACACTGCTGTAAATGAAAATTCGTTCATACCTGTTCCACCTGGAAGTGGTATCAAACTCGCGGCAATTTCTATCATTGCTGTTTTTACAAACATATCAAGCCACAGTGAGATATCAAATTCAACCATTCCGCAATAAACGAAAAACGGAAAAGAATAGATAATCAACAGAATAAATATTGACAAAATATACAAGCCAAAGAACATACCTTTGTTTTTCATAAAACTTTTGATAGATGTTTGATAATCTTCGACAGTGCTCATAATTTTGTTGTATTGTTTGTCATAGTTTTTTACAAGTTTTATTTTTTGCAGAAATTTGAGTATTTTTGCGACCAGAACCCTGCCCACACCTTTGCTTATCGAAAGCAAAATCAGTCCGCCAACCAAAACAAAATTGAGAACAAAACTGAGCAAACTGACAATTTTTACAACTGTTGAACCGCCAAGCAAATTGTGCGTCATAGAATATATCACGCAAAATACACTTACTGTCATAAATGCAAATTGACCGATAAAGTATTTTTCAAGTGGCACCGAGATTGCGGTTGAAGCGCTCAAACCTCTTTTGTTAAGGTAATACACTTGAAATGGTTGGCCACCTGTTGCCATAGGGGTAATGTTGTCATAATATCTGCCAAGTGCACTGACTTTGTAACTGAGTGTTGGTCTTGATCTTCCTGTTGCTTCTTTTATCAACATATTGAATCTCAAAGATTTGAGCACCATAAGCAAAACCAAAAAACCGACAGCCATCAAGAAATACCAGCCGTTAAGGTTGTATTCAAAAAGTTGTCCAAGGGATATGACCCCTTCTTGCTTTATTTGATAAAACAAAACACAACCGACAACAACCAAATTTATCATGAAGAAAATAAGGTTTTTAATTTTTTTCTTTTTGCTTTTTGATTCCTTTACAACTTGTTCAACTTCGTCAAGTTGTTTAAGGTTATTTCTGCCGTCAGAATCATTTTTAAAAACAAAACAAGAGCCTTTTTTCAAAAGGGCTCTGTTGTATTTGAAGGCATTTGCCTTGTTTGATTTTAAAATTGGTTTCAAAGCACATAAAGTGTAGCAGATGTCATACGCTTAGTCAAGCAAATCCTTGTAAGCATTCTTGTATTTTGTTATTTTGAGATTTTGTTTTAAAATATTGATATAAGATGCTTGATTTACTGAGCTTTCGGAAATTGAGATACTTTCATATACTTTGTCGAAAAGCGTTTTGTTATGCATTGGGTTCAAAAGTGTTTGGGAAAGAGTTTTGATATCTTCTTCAACAAATTTTACATCGTCTGCATTTGCAAAATTGAAAGCGTTTTTTACTTTGCCAGCATAATAGATAATATGCACACCATGTTCAGAAGGAACAAATCCACTTATTGCACCGTAAATACCGTCTTCGTCAAGTTTTCTTGATGCTTCTGTAAATGATTCAACCATTTTTGATGCATCTTTACCAATAACATACAAATATTCGCTGTTCAATGCACCTGGGTCTTGGTTGTATTTGTAAATCATTTCTTTGAATGCTTGGTCTTTTTGTGCGTCTGTCGTTGCACTTGCAAGGACAGATTGAATTTCAGAAAGTACTTGCTCACTTGTTTTGTGTGAATCTTCAACAACTTTTCCGTCGGCGTCTTTTTCAACGGCAACGATTTGTTTTACAAGTGCATCAAGTTGTTGATAGTAGTACGTTTCAGATATTTCACCTTTTTCTTTTTGGGATTTGAGATTTGAATATTCGGCCTTTTGTTCGTTGCTAAACTGAAGCAAAACGTGAGTTACAAAAAAGTAATCATCATTTGGCACGTAATTTACACTTGAATAACTTGAGGTCATATCATCTGAAAGTTTGCTGTCATCAATACTGTATTTTGTAATATCGCTCAAAATCATTGATTTATATTTGTTCAAAACGTCGTCAACAGTTATTTTTGAAAGTGTTGTTGTGTAAGAAATATAATCTTGCATTTTTGAAATTGTTTTTGAATCAAGTGAGTTTTGATAGATACGTTTGATTTCACGTTTGAAAACTTCGGCTTTGTCGGTTGACAATTTTTGCCCTTCTTCATTTGCCAAAAGCAATTTTGTGTATCTTTTTATTGCTTCGGCATTGATACGAACTTTCAATTTTTCTTGGTCGTCCATTCCATCTTCCAAAACAGTTTTTTCCATAACTGCTGTGTAAATTGAATTCACAATTTCGTTGATGTCTTCGCTGTTGCAAATAAGCGCTTGATTGTCGTCGTCTTTTGCACTTTCAACAACCTTAATTACATAGTGACCATTTTCAAAAACAACTTTAGCTTTTGGTTCATAAGGTTTGTAAGCAGTGCTTTCTTCTTCCTTTTTTTCAATTTCTTCGGCGATTGTTATTTCCCATTCTTTTTTAATTTCTTCAACAAAATCGTCCATGTTTGTAAAGATTGAATCATAAGTATCTTTCCAAAGGTTGTTGCGCTCCAAGTTTGTAAAAGTGATTTTGTCCTTGCTGTCTTTTATCAAAACTTTTTGATTTATAAGTGCAGTGATTGTTTTGTCAAGTGCATCGCTGTAACTTGCACCATTTTGCACGAGTTGAGCACCATAGTTGTTGAATGCGATAATCAATTCTTTTTTGTTGATATTGATTCTGTCACCGTTTTCGTACTCGATTGAAACAACGGTGGTATTGTAATATTTTGCCAAGTTTCTTTCAAAAAGTGTACATCCTGAAAGAACAAAGCAAAAGCAAAGTAACATACATATAATTAACGCTATTTTCTTTTTCATGTCTTCTCCATCTTTTTTACCAAATCATTATAACAAAACAAAATCATTTTACGCAAGCAAATTTTGCAATAAAAGTTTTTGTTTTTTGTTTGAAAAGCCAAAATCAACGCCATGCATTTGGTGGCAAATCATTTTTTTGAAATCTTTAACTCAAAAGTTCGATGATTTTTTCGACTTTTGCATTGATATTTGCTTGAGTGTTTACAAGTTCAATTATTGGCAAAGATTCAAATTTTAATACAAAGTCCTGCTTGCATTCTTCAAGTTTTTCATGCAAATGTGGGCACAAAATATTTTCGTCTTTGTAAATATAAAGCCTTGCTGTCTGTTCGTTTATAATAACCCTTGCAACATTGTTTTGTTGTGCCAAATTTTTTATAACTGCTATTTTGCAAAGATTGTCGACTTCGTTTGGAACATCACCGTAAGTTTGCTCCAATTTTTGCAAATAATTTTTTGCTTGACTTGTGTCCAAAAGACCGCTTATATCATTGTAAACTCTGATTCTTTCATTTTCTTCAAAAATATATTCTTGTGGCACAAAACTGTTGAGCTTGATATCAATTTTGACTTCTTTTTGTTCTTGTTTTTGTTTTCCTTCCAATTCTTTTATTGTATCGTCAAGCATCTTTGAATACAAATCATATCCAATTTTTTCGATATGTCCGTGTTGTTTGCTTCCCAAAACACTGCCTGCACCACGAATTTCCAAGTCACGAAGAGCAATCTTGAAACCACTTCCCATGCTTGAAAATTCACTGATTGCTTGCAAACGTTTGAGTGCGTCTTCTGTAAGAATTTTGTCAGGCTTGTACATAAAATACGCATACGCCAAAATATTGCTTCTGCCAATTCGACCTTTGAGTTGATAAAGTGACGAAAGTCCCAATTTGTCACTGTCAACAACTATCAAAGTATTTGCTTGTGGGATGTCTATGCCATTTTCGATAAGTGAAGTTGCAATCAAAATCTGGAACTCGCCGTTATACAACTTCAAAACTGCATCTTCAAGTATTTTCGCACTCATTTGCCCATGCGCAATGCCAATTTTTATATCTGGCAAAAGTGCTTGAATTTTGCTTGCAAAATCATAAATAGTTTCAACACGATTGTATACGATAAAAACTTGACCACCACGATTGATTTCTTTCATGCAAGCGTCTTTGATGACATTTTCATCATATTCACAAACAAACGATTGCACGGGCAACCTGTTTTTGGGTGCAGTTTCAATGAGTGATATATCCCTTATCCCCGTAAGGGACATGTGCAAAGTTCTTGGGATTGGTGTTGCACTGAGAGTCAAAACTGAAATATCGTTTTTCAAGTTTTTGAGTTTTTCTTTTGCTTCGACACCAAATCTTTGTTCTTCGTCCAAAACCAAAAGTCCCAAATCTTTGAATGTTATATCATTTGACAAGAGTCTGTGCGTTCCAATAATCAAATCAACCTTGCCTTCTGCCACTTCTTTTACAATTTGATTTTGCACATTTTTTGGCACAAGACGGTTTATAACTTTTACATTGACCATAAAATCTGCAAAACGCTTTTTTGCATTTTTGTAATGTTGCTCTGCCAATATTGTTGTTGGACACAAAAGAGCAACCTGTTTGCCACTTAATATCGCTTTGAAAATAGCACGAAAAGCAACTTCGGTTTTGCCAAAGCCAACGTCACCACAAACCAGCCTGTCCATAATTTTGCCACTGGTCATATCTGACTTGATATCATTTATTGCACAAAGTTGGTCGGGTGTTTCTTCATATTCAAAACAATCTTCAAATGCTTGTTGTATACTGTCATCTTCGGCAAACTTGAATCCTTTTATTTGGCTACGCTCACTGTAAAGTTTCAAAAGGTCAAAAGCAAGTTCTTTTATACCTGCCTTGGCTTTTGCCTTCAATTTTGCAAATTCCAAACCACCAAGTTTGTTAAGTGTTGGATTTTCTTCGCCACCAACGTATGCTGACAAACTGTCAGTCTGTTCGGTTGGCAAATACAAAATATCGCCTTTTTGATATTCGATAACAAAATAATCGCGTTCGATATTTCCAATCTTTATTCTGCGAATTTCCTTGCATTTTCCAATGCCATGAAAATTGTGAACGACAAAATCACCAACTTTTGGCAAGAACAAAGATGCTTTGCCTTTTTTTGCAGCGCTTTTGCTTTTCTTGACAAGGTCGCTTGTTGCGACAAGCAATGGATATCCATCGACAAGCACACTTTGATACAAATAATCTTCGGTTATTTTGATTGTATGTTTGTCAAAAGATTTTGCATTTTGGTCACTTAGTGAAATTCCCCTTCCAATCAAATAATTTGAAAGGTTGGTCTTTGTGCTTTGGTCACCTGCAAACAAAATTATGTCATTTGCATTGCGCAAAAGATTCAGGTCCGAAACCAACGCATTGTAATCAAAAACATATTTTTTGCTTGGGAAAGTGCGAAAGTCAAAAATTTGTTTTGGCTCAAAAAGCGAAGTTCCCATCAAATTTTCAAAAGCAATTTTTTGAGCGGCTGTTTTCAAAACATCGTTTTTGTTTGCAAAAAAGTTCAAATGAATTTTTCCAACAAGTCCGTTTTCATAAAGGTTGAACAACGTGTTTTTGTTTGATGAATCAACAAGGTTTATTGTTTGAATCAATGTTTGTGGTTCATTGAAAATCACTCTGTCGCAATCAAGAGTTTGCAAAAAACATTGAGTTTGTTCAAAAACAAAATTCCACGCAAGTTTCAAATTGTTTGGTTGACGAATGACTTCTTGCACAACTTGCTCTTTTACTTCTGCCAACTTGTTTTTGTTTACAACGTTTTGCGTGTCTACATTTTTTATATTTTCAAACAAAGCATCTTGGTCAGTATCAAAAAATAGCGTGCAAGGAAAAAGTACAAATTTTTCAAGATTTTGTTTTTTGTTCAATTCTTCAAACGAAAAATTGTAAATTTCTTCCAACTGGTCATCAAAAAAACTAAGACGAGTTGGCATCTGGTCGCCAAGGTTGAAAATGTCGACTATGTCACCACGAATGCTGTATTCGCCTTCACTGCCAACCATATCCACTTTTCGATAACCATAATTTGAAAGCAATTTTGAAAGATAAGAAAACTCATAATTTTTTCCAATTTCAAATTGGGTACTTTTCAATTCTTTTGGCAATTTTTGAAACAATGCGTTTGCAACGACAATCAGAATATCAACAGTTTTGTTTTTGAATTCGCAAACACATCGCAAAAGATTTTTTATTTGTGACAAATCTTGTGAGTAAACAAATATTGGGCTGTCATATCCACCACTGACAACTTTTGCAACCTTTCCCAAACTTTCAAGTTGCAACCTAAGAGTATTTGCCGAAACAAAGTCACTTGTCAAAATTATTGTTTGACCGTCAAAAAGCGATGCAAAAAAACCTCTTTCACCAATTCCAAGATTTGTAACAGCAAAATCTTGTTTGAAAGATAAAATTTCATTTATTTGATTTTTGTCAAAATATTCTTTGATATCCATATCAACTTTTTTGTTTTATTACTTGAAGTATTTTTTCGCTTGCTTGATTTATACTTTCTTCCAAAATTTGCATAGTGTCATTGGGAATTTTTGAAAGCACAAAGTCTGCCAAATCACCTTTGCCACGACCTATGCCAATACGCACTCTTTTAAAATCGGTGCCAATGTTTTGCACAATGTTTCTTAGTCCGTTGTGGGTACCACCACTGCCATTTTCACGATATCTTGTTTTGCCCACTTCAAGGTCAATATCATCTGCAACAACCAATATATCTTTGTCATCCAATTTGTACTTGTTTTTCAGTGCCAAAACAGCATTTCCACTCAAATTCATAAAAGTTTGTGGTTTCGCAAAAATGACCTTTTCGCCATTTATATTTGTGTGATAAGTGATACTTTGACATTCGTTTTTCTTTGCCAAAATTTCCAAATCCTCAAGCATAAAGTCCACTGTCATAAACCCGATATTATGAAAAGTTTTGTTGTATTCTATTCCTGGATTTCCAAGTCCTACTATCAAAAACATAATTTACCTTCGCGTTAATTTGTATTTGTTTTTTTTGCAATTTTTTATTTTTTTTAATTGCTATATTTTATTTTTTTTAATTGCTATATTTTATT
>CAJKWP010000006.1 GCA_905203645.1 uncultured Christensenella sp. | reverse complement strand
AGTGTATTTTTTATCTATATACAATATCTTGTATTTGAAAATAATAAGTCTTATTTTGTCATATTGTCATTTTGAAACATTGCGAATACTAAAATATTTTGTACCAGGAGAATGCAAATGCTTTCAAAAATTTTGGCACAAGACATTTACAATTCAATTAGCAAATTAAACTTTAATCAACTTAATGAAATAAGAATGAGGGTCGGACAACCTGTAATCGTCTATATTGGCGGACAACCTTATTATCTTTGTGAAAAGGGATTGACTGGTGATGAATCAAAAGCATTTGTCTGCACAAAACAACAAATTGAAGATGTAATTTTCAATGCAAGCGGAAATTCTATTTATTCTGTTAACGAACAACTGAAAAAAGGTTTTTTGATTATAGATGGTGGAATAAGGATTGGACTTTGCGGAAACGTTGTTTCGGAAAATGGAAACATAATAACGCAAAACAACTGGACAAGTTTGAATATAAGAATTCCGCACCTTGTAAAAGATTGTTCACTTCCAGCATTTGACATTCTTGTAAAGGATGGCAGTATAAAAAACACTTTGATTGTATCTCCGCCTGGGTGTGGAAAAACAACTTTTTTGCGAGATTTCATTTTGCAATTATCGTTGCATGAAATGTGTATAAATACTTTGGTCTTGGATGAACGTGGTGAAATTTGCGGAATGGGGCAGATGGAACTTGGAAAGTTTGCTGACGTTTTGAGTTTCAGTGACAAGTACAATGGATTTATGCAAGGAATAAGGGCAATGTCACCACAACTTATAGTAACTGACGAATTGGGTGACAGAAAAGATATTGATGCCCTCAAATATGCTTTTAACTGCGGAGTTGGGGTTATAGCCACTGTCCATGCAAGTAACTTTGAAAACTTGAAACAAAAAATCGGCTTTGATGAACTTTTGAAGCAAAAATATTTTTCAAGATATGTATTTTTGTCTTCAAGACAAGGACCAGGGACATTGGAAGGTATTTACAATGAAAATTTAAGTCGCATCTCTTCTTATTAAAGGTGAAACAATGAAGATAGCATTGATAATTGTTTTGATTGGCTGTTGTACGTATATTGGTTATGGTTTTTCAAAGTATTATTCAAATCGAAAAACTTTTTATCTTGATTTGATTTTGTTGATGGATAAGTTGAAATTGGATATAGCATTTTCAAAAGAAAAGATATCCAACATTATTTCAAGTTACGAACCAATGAGCAAAAATTTGAAAACTCTTTGTCAAAATTTTGTCAATATGCTACAGCAAAATCAATTCAATCAAGATTCACTTTTTGAAAATATAAACATTTTGAAAAATGAAGAAAAAAATACAATCGCACTTTTTTTCAAAACGCTTGGTCGTTTTGATTTGGAAAATCAAGCAAATCACATAATTTCATTTCAAAATCAAATTCAACAATACAAGACTTTGGCAGAGAATATGTACGACAAATATGGAACAATATTTACAAAACTTGGATTTATCGTTGGTGTACTTTTGTCTTTACTTTTGATATAGGAGTAAAATATGGGAATTGAAATAATTTTTAAACTTGCTGCTGTGGGAATTTTGACATCTGTTGTCGGTCAAATTTTAAAACATATAGGCAAAGATGAAATAGCGATGCTTACAACATTGGCCGGACTTATTGTTGCACTGCTTATGGTATTGGATATGATAACCAATATATTTGATTCTGTGAAAAATATGTTTAATCTGTAAGGTGTAATTTGGATATCTTTAAAATAATTTCTATCGCATTGGTAACGTGTATAACTGCGCTTTTGGTAAAACAAATCAAGCCAGATTTTTCTGTTATTATCGCTCTTTGTGGTGGTTTGATTATTTTGTGCATGACGATTGACTACGTTTCGCAAATTTTGGCGGTTTTTAACAATATTGTTGAAAAAACGGGTTTGAATATTGGTTTGTTTGGAACAGTATTGAAAATAATAGGAATTGGTTACATAACAGAATGGACAGCAAATGTTTGTGCAGATACAGGTCAAAATTCTCTTTCTGACAAGGTGCTTATGGCAGGGAAAATACTCATATTTGTATTCGCTTTGCCAATTATCACAAATATTATCGACATTATTATAGAACTTTTGGGAATAGCAAATGTCTAGGAGTAAAAATGTTTGGTGATACGTTTGAAAACAAAATAAAGAATATATGTTTGAGCAAAAAAAGAATTAAAAACATTGTTGTGAAATGTTTTTTGTCTTTTGTTTTTGTGTTGCTTGTTTTCAGTTGTGGTTGGACAAGTCAAATAGATGGAGAAAGAACAGAAGAAGAGATAACTGCCGATATAAGTGGACAGATTGAAAATCAACTTGAAAATTTGGATTTTGGTAATCTTGACGAGATTTTGAAAAACATGTCGCTTGATGAAAAAAAAATTTTCGGCAGTGAAAGATTTGTTGAAAAAGTCAAAATGATTATTTCTGGCGAATTTAAAGGACTTGGTGAAAACGCAATAGATGTTTTACTTTCTTTGACATTTGACAATCTCATATCTTTGCTTCCAATTATGGCTTCAATATTGGCGATAGGAATAATTTCTGGGATGTTGGGACAAATACGTTCTGCTACAAGTGCAAAAAATTTAGGTGACATTATTCACTTTGCTTGTTTTGGGGTGGTGCTGATAATAGTTACAACTTTGGTACTGAAAATTTTGAATTCAACTTCCCAAAGTTTGACGATAATAAAATCTCAAATTGACATAATATTCCCAATTCTTTTAACATTGCTCACGGCAGTTGGTGGAAATGTATCAGTGTCGGTCTATCAGCCCGCGATAGCAGTTCTTTCTGGCAGCATAATGCAAATATTCAATTATGTTCTGGTGCCGGTATTTATTTTTTCATTTGTATTTTCGATTGTTTCAAATTTGTCAAAGTCAGTAAAACTGGATAAATTTACCTCATTTTTTAACAGTCTTTTCAAATACATTATTGGAACAATTTTCACAGTATTTTTGGCATTTATTTCAATTCAGGGTATTACAGCAGGCTCAATAGACGGTATATCTGCAAAAACTGCAAAATTTGCATTGAAAAGTTATATTCCAATACTTGGTGGTTATTTGGCGGATGGCTTAAATGTTATAGTTGCAAGCAGTGTCCTTATAAAAAATGCAGTTGGTGCTTGTGGACTATTGCTTATTTTCTGTACAATTTTGTCACCAATAATTTCAATAGTTTTGTTTTCTCTTCTTTTGAAATTGACAGCGTCGGTATTGGAACCATTGAGTGATGGAAGAATAGCAAATTTTTTGTTTGGTGTTTCCAAAAATATGACCATGTTGATTGTGATTATAATCGGGTTTTCATTTATGTTTTTGCTTTTGTGTGCTCTTATTATGTGCAGTGCAAATTTCGTATAAGGAGAAGCTAATGAATGGTGTTGCAACTTGGCTTTTGAGCATAGCGGGTGTAAGTGTTCTTTCGGTATTGGTTGACGTAATTTTGCCAAATGGACAGACCAACAAGTATATTAAGGGAATATTCGCTTTTTGCATGATTTTGGTTATTCTTTCACCAATTCCCAAGTTGCTCAAAAAAGATTTTGAATTTGATAAAATTATTATCACAGAAGACATAACTATTGACGAAGAATTCATTTATCAGAGAAATCGTGACAAATTGAATCTTTTGAAATCTCAAATAGAAAGTGAGCTGGATGAAGCAGGTTTGGAGGGTGTTTTTATCAGTGTAAATGGTGATATCTTTGACAAACAAATGAAAATAGAAAATGTTTTTGTCGATTTATCGCTTTTGGTTATAACAGACAAAACCAAGCATATAGATATAGAGAAAACAGTAAAAGACGCTGTAAGAAAATTTGTGACAATCGAGGAGGAGAAAATAATTTTAAATGACTGACAAAAAACAAAAAAGTAGTTGGCTTTCAAATTCAAAATTATTTCAAAAACTTAAAAGCATAAAGCATATTGAAATAATTATTGCGGTTATTTTTGCAGTTATTGTTTTGCTTATTTATCTTTCTTCTGTTAATCCTGTCAAAAGAACACAAAGTTCTGCCAGTACAAATCTTGAAATGCGACTTGAATCAATACTTTCGGATATCGAAGGTGCTGGAAATGTCAGTGTTTTGATAAACAATACTGATAATCAAATTGACGGAGTAATCATTGTGGCAAGTGGCGCTGATAACGTTTTTGTCAAAATGAATATTCTTAAAGCGGTTGAAACTGTTTTGAAAATCCCGACTGCTCAAATAGAGATACTTGTCGGTAACAAATAAAAGGAGTTTTTATGAAAAAAAGAACAAAAATTTTTATCCTTGTAGCAATGGTCTTGCTTTTGGGAGTAACTGGTTATCTTAATATTGCTCTTAACAACAGAGTAATTGATGCAAGTGCGGGAACAACAAGAACGTCAAATTATTTTGATGGTTATCGCACTGACAGACAGTCAACTCGTGATCAAGAACTGGCATATTATGACGCAATCATCAAGAGTGAATCATCAAGTGCAGATGCTATCAAGGCTGCCGAAGATAAAAAACTTGAAATTGTATCACAAATGGAAAGTGAACTTGTAATGGAAGGACTTATCAAAGCAAAAGGTTTTGCTGATGTAGTAGTAACAAACTCAAATTCTTATATAAATGTTTTGGTAAAAAGTGCAGAACTTCAAAAAGCAGAAGTCGCTCAAATTGTATCAGTTATTACCACACAAACAGGCAAGGGCATTGATTATATCAAAGTTATACCCGTAAACTGAAGCGGTAAATATATTTAAAAATTCCAGTTTGAGTCTGGAATTTTTTTTATTATCTTTGTTTCGTGCGGCTTTTTTGATTGACACAAATAGTGGTATATATTATACTTGTTTGAAAGGAAATTAACTTATGGAAAATGAAATTGTAAACAAAGGCAAATTGACTTGCAATAAAAAAATATTGTGTTCTATTGTTTCTTTGGCAACAAGGGAAATAGGCGGAGTATCAAGTTTGAAATCAAATTTTAAAAGCAAATTTTTGAATTTATTTTCTTCTGAAAAAGTACCGGGTGTTTTGATAAAATTCAATCCAAATGGTAACGTAATTGTTGACGTGTATATTACTGTCGAAAATGGTTGCAGTATTCCAGACGTTGCATATCGTGTTCAGGAAAATATAAAAAACAACATTGCTTCAATGGTGGATATGCGGACTTCAAAAGTGAATGTTCACATTGTTGGTGTTGATTTTAACGATGAAAAAACTTTGGCAGAGGAAAATTTATGAGAAGAAAATCAAGGGATTATGCATTCAAACTTATATATCAAAACCTTTTTGATATTGACAATTCCTTTGAGAAAGACGAATCTTTAAACGATGAAGAAAATGAATACGCACAGCAAATTTTGAATGCATATCAACAAAATAAAATTCAAATCTCAAACAGCATAAAGGAAAATTTGAGAGGTTATGAAATGGAACGTCTTTACAAAATTGACTTGGCATTGATTTTGTTGGCTTTGACTGAAAATATTTATTTTTCTGTTCCAAAAGCTGTCGAAATAAATGAAATTTTGGAACTTGCAAAAATTTATTCAACAGAAAAAAGTCCTTCGTTTATAAATGGATTACTTAAAGAAATTTTAAAATAAAATATGGAAAATAACAGTATTTCAGTTACGCAATTTTGCACTTATATAAAGCAAATTTTTGATGCAGAAGAATTTTTGCATGGCATGAGTATTTATGGTGAAATAAGCGGCTTTTCACTTATCCGTGGGAATGCGTACTTTACAATCAAAGACGACTTGTCATCATTGCAATGCGTCTTTTTTGGTTACAATCAGCCTCCACTTTCTGATGGCGAAAAAGTAATAATTATCGGCAGTCCAAACTTTTATACAAAAACTGGAAAATTGAGTTTCAATGTTTTCAGAATAAGTCAAATTGGCAAAGGTGAATTGTATCTTCAATTTTTGCTTTTGAAAGAAAAATTGGAAAAAGAAGGATTGTTTGATGCAAAAAACAAAAAACATTTGCCGAGCAACATAAAAAAAATTGGTGTTGTTACTTCAAAAGAAGGTGCAGTACTTCAAGACATAATAAACGTTACTTCTCGTCGAAATCCTTTTGTAGAACTTGTAGTCCATCCAGCAAGAGTGCAAGGAAAGGGTGCTGAACAAACAATTATAAAAGGAATAAATCAATTAAACAAAACTGACGTCGACGTAATAATAGTAGCTCGTGGCGGTGGAAGTGCAGAGGATTTGTCGTGTTTCAACGATGAAAAACTTGCTCGCACTGTTTTTGAAAGTAAAAAACCTATAATCTCTGCAGTAGGACACGAAGTTGATTTTACAATCATAGATTTTGTTGCCGATGTGCGTGCATCAACTCCAAGTGTTGCAGCAGAATTTGTCACAAAAGACGTTATGGAATTGTATCAAAAAATTCAATCAAACAAATTTTCAATTCAGTCGAAAATAATTTCATTTTTGAACAAAAAATCTTATTTACTCGACAACAAAATAATGCGAATAACGTACTTTATGACAAAACTTGTAAAGTGCCAAAATATAAAATTTGAAAATCAAAAAGCAAGATTGAAAAAAGCAATTTATTTGGCAATAAAGATGAAAGAAGATGCTTTGAAAAACAAAAAAATACTGCTTTCAAAACTCAATCCAGTAGCGATGCTTGAACGTGGATATGCAAAAATTCAACAAAATGGTCATGCTGTCGTTTCAAGCGAAAAAATTGATGATAATTGCTTTGATATCATATTCAAAGATGGTAAAATAACTGCAAAGAAGGTATGATAATGGAAATTAAAACAATAGATTTTGAACAAGCAAACAAACAACTGGAAGAAATAATTGCAAAATTGGAAGACGAAAATACTACGCTTGAAGAAGGTATGCAACTTTTTGAGCAAGCAACTGATTTGGTAAAATCTTGTGAAGAAATTTTGAAACAAGCACAAATTAAAATACAAATGTTAAAAGGTGATGAAAATGAAAATATCTAAGTTATTAAGTGAAAGAATAAAGGAAACTCCAAATGGAGTGAATACAAAAGGCAACGAATATCTTGTTCGTGGCGGATTTATAAAACAAGTATATAGTGGTATTTATTCACTGTTGCCACCAGCAATGCGTGTTCAGCAAAAAATAGTAAATATTATTCGTGAAGAAATGAACAAAGTTGACGGACAAGAAGTTTTGTTTCCTGTTTTGATGCCAAGTGAACTTTGGCAAGAAAGTGGAAGATATTCATCTATTGGCAATGAAATGTTCAGATTGAAGGACAGAACAGGACATAATATGGTTCTTGGAATGACTCATGAAGAAGCATCCGTGCAAATGGCACGCAATATTGCAAAAAGTTATGACCAGTTGCCATTTATGATTTATCAATTCCAAACAAAATTGCGTGACGAACCAAGAGCAAGGGCTGGACTTATAAGGGTAAAAGAATTTACTATGAAAGACGCATATTCATTCCATGAAAGTTATGAAGATCTGCAAAAATATTATGACAGAATGCATGATGCTTATGTTCGCATTTTCAAACGTATTGGTATGAAAAGAGTAATTTGCGTAGAGTCTGACAGTGGCATGATGGGTGGTAATAAAAGTAATGAATTTATGCTTTTAAATGAAGTAGGAGAGGACACTTTGGCTGTATGCGACCATTGCGATTACGAAGCAAACAGCGAAATTGCTGAATGCGTAACAACAAAATTTGACAAACAAGAATTGCCACTTGAAGAAATTGACACAAAAGACGCAAAAACAATTGAAGATATATGCGAAATGTTTGGTGTAAAAAGTGTTGACTGTTGCAAGGCAGTTGTTTTGTATGCAGTAAATACAAAACAATATGTTGTTATATTTGTTCGTGGTGATTTGGAAGTAAATCCAATAAAAGTCAGAAATGTTTTGAAACAAGAAGTTGTAGAAGCCGAAATTGACAAAAAGTCTGGATTGAATGTAGGCAATATTGGACCAAAAGACTTGCCTGAAAACGTCATTGTTCTTGTGGACAAGTCACTTGAGGGGTGCAAGAACACAATAGTTGGTGCAAACAAACCAAATTATCACCTTGTAAACTTTTCTTTTGAACGCGACGTCAAAGTGGACAAATTTTATGATTTGGCTACAATTTATGAAGGTCAAATTTGTCCAAAATGCAAAACTGGAAAGATCATACTCAGCCGTGGTGTAGAAGTAGGACAAATATTCCAACTTGGAACAAAATATACCGAAACAATGAACATGAAGGTCCATGACAGAAACGGAAAGGAATTTAATCCTATTATGGGATGCTATGGAATTGGTGTTGGAAGGGCTTTGGCATGTGTTGCAGAAGAAAGTCATGATGACAAGGGTATTATTTGGCCAATAAGTATTGCACCTTGGCAAATTATTTTGTCGGCACTTAGAATGTCTGACGAAAAAGTGGCTGAAACCGCCAATGATTTGTACAACGTTTTGTCACAAAAATATGAAGTGTTGTTTGATGACCGTGATTGCTCAACTGGTGTAAAATTTGCAGACAGTGAACTTATGGGAATACCTGTAAGGGTTGTTGTAAGTCCAAGATCATTGCAAGAAAACATGGTTGAAATAACAATAAGAAGCACAAAAGAAACACAAATGGTGAAAATTGAAGATTTGCGCACAAAGTTGGATGAAATTATCAAAAACCTTTACAGTGAACTTGAATAGGTGATTATGGAAGATAAAGTAAAAGAATTTATTGAAATTTTCAACACATATATAACAAGAGATGGAAGCAAAGAATTGCTTGATTTTTTGATGAAAAGCGATTTTTTCCAAGCACCAGCAAGTACAAGATTCCATTCAAATATAAAAGGTGGATTGTGTATTCACAGTATAAATGTTTTTAAACGCTTCAAAAAAAATTTAATTGATGAATGGGGTGAAAATTATAAAAATTTTATAAGTGATGAGTCCATCGCTATTTGCGGACTTTTGCATGATATTTGCAAAGTAAATACTTACAAAGAAGATTTCAAAAATGTAAAGGTTGACGGACAATGGATTCAAAAACCATATTTTTCAGTTGATGACAAATTGCCTTATGGTCACGGCGAAAAATCTGTGTACATAATCAATGGGTTTATAAGGCTTACGCGTGAAGAAGCAATGATTATAAACTGGCACATGGGTGCATTTGATTTAAGAGTTCAGGGTGGAAGTTATGCTTTGTCAGATGTGTTTTACTCTTATCCAACAGCATTACTTTTCCATGTTTCTGACATCGAAGCGACATATCTTGATGAACAGATTTCAAATTGATAACAACACAATACACTGTCAATGGATTTCAATAGTTTATCAATATATTGTGTTTTTCTGTAAATTAGAATATAAAAAATCTTTTAAAAATAAATAAAAAACCTCTTATCAGTGATAAGAGGTTTTTTTGGTGTTTTTTTATCTTATGATTTCAATTCAATGTTATTTTCCTTCATTGCATTTAAAAGTCTTGTCGAAAATTTTTCTATATCCTCACTTGTCAAAGTTCTGTCATTTGAAGAAATAACAAAATTGAATGTCCAAGCATCGCTTTGACCAGGTTTTTTGAAGATATCTTTAAGTGAATAAGACATATTTAAACGAGCTTTGAAATTATCCAAAATGTTTTGGAAGTCTTTGTAGGTAGTTTCTGCAGGAACTTTGAAAGTAAAATCGAGTGATACGCTTTGATATTTTGAAATCTTTTGAATTTTTCTTTCAACTTTTTGGCTTTGAGAAAGGGCATCAAAATCAATTTCCATAACACCTACGATCCATTTTTTGTCTATCTTTGATATTATCGAAGGTGACACAAGTCCAAACTCACCAGTTTTTTTGCCATCAGTATAAATACAAACTGAATTTTCTTGGTTGAAAATTTGATTTGTTGGTTCATTTGAAAGTTCAAACTTTGTTTTGAAAACGACTTGACAAATATCACAAAGATATTTTTTCAAATTGAAATAAACATTTTTTTCATCACCTTTGTTCTCTGCGTAAAGAATTGCAAGTTTACGGGTTTCAACAGCATGTTTATCTTGTTCCAATCCGCTGCAAACTCTTCCAATTTCAAACATTCCAATTTTGTCAAAATTGTTTTTGTTTTCGCTGAAAAATTTCAAAAGAGTAGGGGTGATTGCACTGCGAATGCCTGCCTGTCCACTGTTTGATGAATCAACCAATGACACGTATGAAGGGGATTTTATTCCAACACTGGAATTGAAATCTTCAAAGTTCCACAAATGCGAATGAACTTCACTCAAGCCGTATTTTGTTGCCAACAAGTATTTTGTGTTGTATTCGCTCAAATCACGATTTGATGTTTCGATTTCAAATTTAAGACTTTGTGGTTGGATGTTGTCATATCCATACATTCTTGCGATTTCTTCAATCAAATCTTCTTTTATTGATATATCTTTTGTTGCACGGTACGATGGCACTGTAACATCAAATAAATTGTTTTGTTCTGTTACACCAAAGCCAAGCCCTTTCAAAATATTCAGAACTTGATTTTTGTTAATTTCGACGCCTATTCTTTTTTGTATAAATTCCAAATCTATTTTTATATCAATTGCAGGATATTTTTTTGTATAGACATCTGTAAGGGAAGATGTGACACAAATTTGAGGACATTGTTGTTTCAACAAATGTACCAAACGTGCCAAAGCAAGTGTTGTCATTTCGGGATCCAAAGATTTTTCATATCTTTGCGAAGCATCAGTTTTCAATCCAATAGCAGTACCTGTTTTTCTGATACTTGCGCAATCAAAACAAGCACTTTCAAAAAGTACAGAAGTTGTTTTGTCAGATATACCACTGAGTTTTCCGCCTTTAATTCCAGCGACTGCAACCGGTTCGCTGTTTTCATTGCAAATAAGAACAGAATTTTCTGGAACAACGTGTTCTTCGTCTTCAAGAGTTAAAATTTTGGTGTCTTTTTTTGCACTTTTTACTTTGATGCCTTTTACCAATTCGTTATCAAAAGCATGCATAGGTTGACCAAGTTCCAACATCAAATAATTTGTCATGTCTGCAAGCAAATTTATATCACGCATTCCGCAGTATGCAAGACGAATTTTTGTCTTCATGTCACTTTTGTGAGAGAACACATTTTTTACACTGATACCACTGTATCTGAAACAATTTTTATCTTCTACTTGTATGTCAAGCTTTGGCAAATTGTCAAAAGCAGATAAATCTTCAACATCAAGTGGTTTGAGTTCACGATTGAAAATAGCAGAAAACTCCCTTGCAAGACCATAATGTCCCCAAAGGTCAGGGCGGTTTGTAAGTGACTTGTTGTCAATTTCCAGAATAGTATCATCAATAGGGTAAACTTCTTTCAAGTCAGTTCCCAAAGGAAAGTCAGTGACGATATCCATAATCCCGTTGTCATCACTTCCAATGCCAAGTTCAGCTTCACTGCAACACATACCAAAACTTTCAACACCAGCAATCTTTGCTTTGTTTATTTTGTGACCACATACCATGCCACCAAGTTGAGCAAAAGCAGTTATCATACCTTCACGTACGTTTGGGGCACCACACACAACTTGAACAGACTCAGTACCATTGTTTACTTTCAAGATGTGCAAATGGTCAGAGTTTGGGTGATTTTCAACAGATTCAATTTTTCCCAAAACTACATTTTTTATGTCACTGCCTTTTGTGATAACATCTTCAATTTCTGCAGTGGAGAGCAAAAATCTTTTTGTCAATGTTTGGCTGTCAATTCCGTCAAGATTTACAAAATCTTTTATCCAATTTAAAGAAATATACATTTGTTTCTCCTTTACACTTACACTTCTGGCTTAAATTGTTTCAATACTTTCAAATTGCCACTGTTTAAAAGTCTTATATCATCAATTCCTGATTGAAGCATAACAAGCCTGTCAAAACCAAGTCCAAAAGCAAATCCACAATATTTTTCGCTGTCAATACCTGCTTCTTGCAAAACTTTTGGATGAATCATTCCGCATGGGCAAAGTTCTAACCAGCCAGAATTTTTGCAAACACTGCAACCTTTGCCACCACAAAATGTGCAGCAAGCATCCATTTCAAATCCAGGTTCCACAAAAGGGAAAAAGCCGGGGCGAAGTCGTATTTTTATGTCCTTTTTGAAAAGTTCGCTCAACATCTTTTTCATAAAGAATATCAAGTTTGCTACTGACACATTTTCGTCAACCAAAATGCCTTCAATTTGGAAAAAAGTATTTTCATGTGAATGGTCAAGTGCTTCATTTCTGAAACATCTGCCAGGGAATATGGCTTTCAAAGGTCCGTTGTATTTTTTCAAAATTCTGTTTTGAGCGGCAGAAGTCTGAGTTTTCAAAAGTTCGCCATTGTCAAGCCAAAATGTATCTTGCATGTCACGAGCAGGGTGATTGTGTGGCACGTTAACTGCGTCAAAATTATTGTATTCAGTTTCAATTTCTCTGCCATCTTCAACGTTAAAGCCCATTCCAACAAAGATATCTTCAATTTCTTTTTGCAAAATGGTTCTTGGGTGTAAAGAACCAAGATTTGTATCAACTGGCAAAGTTATATCGATTTTTTCTTGAGTCGCAAGTTTTTGTTCAATACGTTTTGACTCAATCTTTTCTTTGAGTTGCTCAATTGAATTTTCAGCATACTTTTTGACGCTGTTGATTGCTTGACCAAACTCTTTTTTAAGTTCGTTTGGCAATTCTTTAATCTTTGGCATAAGCATGGTAATCGCGCCCTTTTTGCCCAAGTATTTCACCCTTAAATTGTCCAAACTTTCAGCATTGTTCACTGCCAATAATTCATTTTCAAGTGCTTGTTTGATTTGTTCTATTGATTCCATAATCAAGTCCCTTTAAGTTAAAACTACATTGATTATTCTACCATAAAAAAAGCTATTTTTCAAACTAAAAACACGAAAAATTAAATTTTTAACAATCATTTTACACTCAAAACAACATTCCTATGCGTAAGCATAATAAAACTGGTGCTTTTATGGCAAATCTATTGACATTTTTGCAAAAAATTGATACTTTTAGTCTGTGATTTATTTAGACAATGCTGCAACAACAAAATTGTGCAAGACAGCGATAGAAGAATTGATAAAATACTCAGTTGATGAATTTTTTAATCCATCAGCAGTTTATGCATGGGAGAACGCAAACAAACTCAGACAAGCGAAGCAAGTTATAGCCCAAAAACTCGGTGTAAATTTTGATAACAATATAATCTTCACTGGAAGTGCTACGGAAGCGAATAATCTTGCTTTTTCGGCAGTAAGTGACAATTTTGTCGTGAGTGAAGGTGAACACCCATCAATTTACAACAAAGCAGTCGCACTTAAAAATGCAGGCAAAAATGTAAAAATAGTTCCTTTGGCACCAAATGGTCAAATCGACCTTGACAAATTGAAACAAGCACTTGATTCAAGCACAAAATTTATCTCGGTTATGCACGTAAGCAATGAAACTGGTGTCATAAACGACCTTAAAAAAATTGTAGAACTGAAAAACAAAATCTGCCCAAATGCAATTTTGCACAGTGATGGAGTACAGGCATTTTGCAAAGTTGATACTTCAATTGTAAAACAACTTGATATGTATACAATTAGTGCTCACAAAATTGGTGGCCCCAAGGGCATTGGTGCCTTGTATTGCAAAAACAAAACAAAATTGAAACCCATTGTCGAAGGGGGCGGTCAAGAATACAATTTGCGCTCGGGGACGGAAAACTTGCCAGCGATAATGGCGTTCAAAGCAACATGCGAAACTCGCAAACAAAACTTGGACTATATCCAACGTTTGAAAGATGAACTTGTTTCTAAACTAGATGACAGAATAATACAAAATGTTGACAATGGTCAAAAACTATCTCCATATGTTGTATCATTACGTGTCGCAGGCGTCAATGGCGAAACTTTTGTAAATGCAGTTGCTGGCAAAGGATTGTATATTTCAACTGGTAGTGCATGTTCTTCAAAAAAAGTTGGCAACAGGGTTCTTGCAAGTATGGGCAAAAGCATTGATGAAATAAAACAAAGTATAAGAATAAGTTTTTTTGAAACAACAACTTTGGAAGAAATTGATTTGGCAGTTGAAATTATAAACAAAACGTATGCAGAACTTACTGCAAAATTACATTAAAAAAGAATAGGAAAAAACTATGAAATTGATTTTGAGATATGGTGAAATTTACCTTAAAGGTGACAATCAAAAATTGTTTAAAAACTTGCTTACGAAAAACATAAAGCAAGCTTTGAAAGGTATAGAGTACAACTTGGAAGTTCTGTGGAGCAGATACTTGCTTCAAATCAACGACTGTGATTGTGAAGAAGTAAAAAAAAGAATTAAAAAAGTATTTGGACTTGTTTCTTTGAGTGTTGCAAACGAAGTTGAAGCGAGTGTCGATGCGATAAAACAATTTTGTTCAAATTTGAAAATTGAAGAAAAAACTTTTCGTGTAAACGTAAACAGAGCAGACAAAAATTTTCCAATTACATCAGTAGAGATGGAAAAGTTGCTTGGCGAAATTATACTTGAAAACAATCCAAATTTGAAAGTTAAACTGAAAAATGCAGAAGTTGAAATAAACGTTGATATAAGGGAAAATCTCAAAGCATATATTTTTACAAAGACTGAAAAATGTGCAGGTGGGTTACCACTGGGTTCTTCTGGAAAGGGACTTTTGCTCCTTTCAGGTGGAATCGACAGTCCTGTTGCGGGATATATGATGGCAAAACGTGGACTTCGTTTTGAATGTTTGCATTTTCACAGTTATCCATATACTGGAATGCAAGCCAGACAAAAGGTTATGGATCTTTGTGAAAAAATATCAAAATTCCATCCAAATCTTACTTTGAACATAGTAAGCGTAACTGAAATTCAAGAGGAAATACACAAACATTGCCAAGATGAATACATGATAACCATACTGCGAAGATTTATGTATAGAATTGCCGAACGACTTTGCAATCAAAAGCGATTGGGAGCAATTATCACAGGCGAAAATTTGGGACAAGTTGCATCGCAGACGATGGAAAGTTTGACCAGTTCCAACAGTGTTTTACAAAACAAAATCGCTTTCAGACCTCTTTTGGCATACGACAAATCCGATATTATCAAAGTTTCGGAAGAAATCGGCACTTATGAAACTTCAATCTTGCCATATGAAGACTGTTGCACGGTCTTTTTGCCAAAGTATCCACTTATAAAACCAAAACTTGAAAAAGTACTGAAAGAAGAAGCAAAACTTGATGTTGAAGGGCTTGTACAACGCAGTATTCAAACCATTGAAGTTTTCAAATTTTAAAATCAAATTTTGTTTGACATAACAAGCTATGATAGGTTAAAATATATTCGGTAAAGTAAATTTACTTATCGGATATATTTTTGCCTTTATGGCTTGCAAATAAATTATTGAATAATATTGATATGTCAAAACTTTGAAATTCACAAAGAAATGATTTTTGTCACTATAAATAATAAATTTGAACTCTGAAGCAAAAATATTTGTCGGTAATAATATTAAAAGAGGTCCAATATGAACAATGTAAGCATTATTTCAAGTGCTCTTGTTTCAGTTTTTGTGGGTATTGGAGCTGCTGCTATTGGTATTGTTGCTGGATTTTTTATTTTCAAACTTATCAATGCTGGCAAGATTGGAAAAAGCAAATCAACTGCTGCAAAAATAATAGAAGAAGCTTATCAAGAAGCAAAATCTGTAAAGAAAGAAGCCATGTTGGAAGCCAAAGAAGAAGTGCATAAACTTCGTGATGAATGTGATAACGAATTGAAGGAACGTCGTGCAGAACTTCAAAAAGCAGAAGACAGGCTTACTCAAAAAGAACAATTTATTGACAAAAAAGATTTGTTCTTGGAAAAAAAACAAGAGGACGTAGAAAAACTCAAAGTTGAGCTTGATCAAAAAAATTCAAGCCTTGACAAAATCTTGGAAGAACAAAAACATATCCAAGAAAAAATTACATCAGAACTTGAAAAAGTTTCCATGATGAAAAAAGAAGATGCCAAGCAGATTCTTATCAACTCTATGACAGAGGAAGCACAAAAAGATTGTGCAAAAACGATTTTGCAAATGCAAGAAAAAGCGCAAGAAGATGGTGACAAGATTGCAAAAAATATCATTGCAAATGCTATTCAAAAATGCGCAACAGACCTTACAAGCGAAATGACTGTATCAACAGTAACAATTCCAAGTGAGGATATGAAAGGACGTATAATTGGTCGTGAGGGCAGAAATATAAGGGCTATTGAACAAGCGACGGGTGTTGACCTTATTATTGATGATACACCAGAAACAATTACAGTATCAGGTTTTGATCCAATAAGAAGGGAAATCGCAAGATTGTCTTTGGAAAAACTGATTATGGATGGAAGAATTCATCCTACAAGAATTGAAGAAATAGTCGAAAAAGTAAAGCGTGATATTGATGTAACCATAAAACAAGCAGGCGAAAATGCAGTAAACGAAAGCGAAGTTTTTGGCTTGCATCCTGAACTTGTAAAAATCCTTGGAAGATTGAAATACCGTACAAGTTACGGTCAAAACTGTCTGAAGCACAGTCTGGAAACATGCTTTATTGCAGGGCTTTTGGCAAGCGAACTTGGTGCAGATGTGAAAACTGCAAAACGTGGCGGACTGCTCCACGATATAGGTAAAGCACTTGACCACGAAATTGAAGGTTCTCACGTAGATATCGGTGTTGACATTGCAAAAAAATACAAAGAAATTCCAGCAGTTATACACTGTATTGAAGCGCATCATTTTGGTGTTGAATTCAATTCCTTGGAAGCAATTTTGGTGCAAGTTGCTGATGCAATATCCAGCAGCCGACCAGGTGCAAGAAGAGAAAGTCTTGAAAACTATGTAAAACGTCTTGAAAAATTGGAAGAAATTTCAAATTCTTTCAAAGGTGTTGACAAATCGTATGCAATTCAAGCAGGACGTGAAGTCAGAATCATAGTAAAACCCGAAGAAGTAAGTGATGAAAATGCCGTATTTTTGGCAAAAGATATTGCAAAGAAAATCGAAGATGAAATGCAATATCCAGGTACAATAAAGGTAAACGTAATAAGGGAATCAAGATTTACCGAATTCGCAAAATAACAACAAAAAAATAACTTGGAAATTTCCAAGTTATTTTTTTATTTTTAATTGTTGTTATCTTTTAACATCAAACTTTTTGACAAGTGAGTAATCAATGAATTGACAAGAATACAAACAGGTAAAATCAAAGTGCTTATGTAATATTTCCAGTTTGCAGTCGTCATTGAAAACAACATGTTCAATGAATAAATAATTCCAGCAGAAAGCAAAATCAGACATACTTTAAACCATAAAGGATTCAAATTCACGGATTGTTTTGCAATCTTTTTGTTGGGATTTGTTGAAAATTTAATTGCATAGAAAATTAAGGGTAGTGTAAGCAAAGTCAAGAGCGAAATATAATAGTATAAATAGTTCTTTGAAGTAAGCAAATCAAATCTTTTTAAAACAAAATAACAAATTAAAGTTTCAACACAACTCAACAGAAAAAAAATAAGGTAATTTAAGAATTTGAACTTGTTTATTTTAATTTCAGACTGTGCAGGCACTGCAATGTCTGATGATTTGTCGTTGTACACCTTCAAATTAACATTAAGATTTGAATAATATTTTTTTAGTTGATCATAATTTTCATAATATGTTTCTGTTGCAGACTGAACAGTTGGTTGTTCGTTCGCAATTGTTGTGTACTGTGGCTCATCTTTCTGTTGTTTCAAAGGAATATTATGGAAAATAGCAGGTGGAATTTTCTTTACTTTGAAATCTTCTTCATTCAATTCATCAGTAATAAGTACAGCATCATCATGTACGTTATTTTCTTCTTGTACGCTTTTATTGTCCTGAGTAGCATTTACTTGATTTTGATCAAATAATACATTTCCGTTTTCTTCTTGAACTCCTTCTTGTTTATCTGGTTCCTTTGCAACAGCGGTTTTTGGAGCATGTACAAAATCGTAAACAGCAGTTGGATTTTGATTTTTTGTGCTTTCCGAATAGCTTGTGCAATTCTTTTTGTAATTGCTAAGTTCGCTTTCTATATCAAAATTACCAATCTCAACTTTAACACTGCTTTGATTTTGAGATAAATTTGACAATTTGTCTTCAACTCTTGCATTGAGTATATCTTCAATACTTATATTATCTTTGTTCACATCAGTTTCAAATTGATCTGGAAGAACTGTTTCTGTTTTGTTTGTAACAGACTGCACAAGAGTTTGATTATGTTCTTGGTTTTGTGAGCCATCAAAAGCCGACATGTTAAATACATAAGGTTGACGTATGGAAGGTGACTCGTCCGCAGGGGTAGAAATAAAGTTTGAATTAAACAAATCATATTGCAAAAAGACATCTTTTTTGTCATTCGAAGTTTCAACTTCTTCCGATTTGTCTTGTATATTTTTGTTTTGCTGATTGCTGTCACTTAATGCCTCAAAAAAATTTTCTTGTTGGGCAAATATATCTTTTTTTGTACAAGTTTCTAAAATAGGTTTTTCTTCAATTTTTGTAAGGGGAGTGTTTTTTTCAATTTTTGGTTTTGAATCAATCATCTTTGAAACTTTGCTTTGCGACAGTAACAAATCTTCTTGCCATTGCAAAACTTGCTTACGTCCGTAATCAGTCAACCTGTAATAATGCCTTCTGCCACCAATTTCACTGTCTTTCCAATAAGACGACACCAAATCTTGATTTTCCATACGCGACAAAGAAGAATACAAACTTGGCTTTTTTATAATAACTTCGCCATTTGTTTTGCTTTCTACTTCATTTATAATTTCGTATCCGTATTTGTCACCACTGAGCAGTGTGGTCAAAATTATAGTAGGGAGTTGTCCCTTTGGAATTTCATTGATTTCCATAACATTGTCCTTTCTTGTTTGATTATAAATTATTTTGGGTATTATGTCAATGATTTTGCAGGTAGTATGCACAACATACTACCCCTGAAATTAAGGCTTTCAGCGATTTTTGAAAAATAAATTATACGAAAAAGAGCCTATGATAGGATTTTAGAAAAAGCACAATTCAATCTAAAATTAGCACTTTCTGTGCTACTTTTTTAATGCAATCCGCTCAAATTAAGACCCAAATGCATGTTTAAGCCATATAAAATCAGAAATTGCGTTGTAGTGTTGTGATAAAAGAACCAAAATTCCAAAGGGAAGACGGATTTATTTGTTTATTAGGATTTTTATATCTATTCGCAAAAGACAACTTTTGCGAATAGATAAGGCATAATATATGGAAGGTTTGCAAAAAATCCAAATGTTTTTATATTTTGCAAACTTGAAATTTGTTTTCAAGCATAATTTTACATTTACTTAGATTCGGTATTATGCAAAAATCTTGATTTGTTAAAGATTATAATTATCTATATATTTGAATAAAAAAATAAACCTCATTTGAGACTTATTTTTTTAAATTGGCTTCGATGTCGTTAAAAAATTTGTTCACAGCCGAAAATGACTGCTCAATCAATATTTCGTCTGTTAATTTTTTTGTTGTATCAGTGATAGAAACAAAATTTTTCAAATTTACGTTTGAAAGATAATTCAATATTTTTATAAAACTTTCATAAAAAGAATGTCCTTCAAAAAGTTCATTTGGTACGTTGTAAAGTAAACTTTCAACAAATATTTGGTTGATTGATGAGTTGTATAACGAAAAATACAAATTGTTGAATACTCTTATCATGTACAAAAGGTTTAAACCAACTTGGTAATATTTTTCATTAAAATTTTTGTCACGGTCTTTAAAATCAACTTCCAAAAAAGCATTTTTGAAACTGTTGTAAAGTTTGTAACCTTTTTCACCTTCCAACACTGGATAAAAATTTACTGTGATACCCAAAGTATTAGGCGAAACAAGTTTGATATAATAATTAAAAATTTGTATATAACTTTCCTTGTCAATTTTGCTTACCAAAAGTTGCGACAAGTCTTTTTTCAAATTTAAAATTGAATATTTACTTATATGCTGAATTTGCACTTCTTGATTATCAGATTCTTTTTTCTTTTTTCTTTTTCGCTTAGATTTTTTCATAGATTTTAACGCATTTGAAAATTTGATTTTAAACTTTTCAAATTTGTTGTTTACAAGTTCTGTTGTATTCAATTCCAGTTGTGATGATTTGAAAACAACAAACAGTGAAATTTCAGAAGTTACAGTTGATGTACCAAAACGATGTTCGTCAACAAAAACATAATCATGTTCAGCGTGCATGATTGGAACGTGTTGTTTTATTTGATCAATGCATTCGTCAAGCAAAGCAACAGAAATGCCACAAACGCGTTCTACCACGTCTTTGGGGCAAATATTTGTAAACTCTGCAATTATTTTTTGATTGAAACTTTTCAACAAATTCACCTTTTATTTTTTGATTATTGTTTGTCCACCCATAAATGGAACGAGCACTTCAGGAATTGTAATTGAGCCGTCAGCGTTTTGATATTGTTCGATTATTGCTGGAAAAATTCTTGATGTTGCAAGGCCAGAACCATTCAAAGTATGACAGAATTTTACTTTGCCATCTTTGTCGCGGTATCTTATATTGCCACGTCTTGCTTGATAATCGTTTGCGTTTGATACGGAAGAAACTTCCTTGTAAATACCCATACTTGGCAACCAAACTTCAATATCATAAGTTCTTGCCATAGAATGAGAACAATCACCAGCAGCAAGTTTGCTTGTTCTGAAATGAAGACCAAGTCCTTTAACAAGATTTTGTGCCTTTTCAACCAGTTCATCAAATGCTTGTCTTGATGTTTCTTGGGTTGTATATTGCACCATTTCAACTTTGTTAAATTGATAGCCTCTTACCATTCCACGTTCTTCTGTACGGTAACTGCCCGCTTCAAGACGATAACATGGCGTGTATGCAAAATATTTTTTTGGAAGTTCATTTGCAGAAAGTATTTCATTGCGATGCAAATTTACAAGAGCTGTTTCGGCAGTTGGTAAAATGAATTTTTTTGGTGAGGTGTTTTCAAGCCAAAAAACATCTTGTTTGAATTTTGGGAATTGACCAGCGGTCAATCCGCTTTCTTCATTTAAGATATGTGGTGGCAAAATAAATTGATAACCATCTTTCAAATGTTCGCTGATGAAATAATTGAGCAAAGCCCATTCCAATCTTGCACCGTCGCCACAATAAACCCAAGTGCCTCTTCCACTGATTTTGGCTCCACGGGCATAATCAATTATGCCCAAATTTTCACACAATTCAACGTGGTCCTTTGGAACAAAATCATATTTTCTTTGATGACCGAAAGAATAGATTTCTTTGTTGTTTTCTTTTTCACCAGCAAGCAAATCTTCATCAGGGATATTTGGCAATTCAAGCAAAATGTCGTTTATTTGATTTTGGACATCTTGAATTTGTGCATCATAACCTTCGATTTGTTTGTTAATTTCTTTTACTTGTTCAAATATCGCATTGATATCTCCACCTTGTTTTTTTACAACTGGAACACTTGCAGACAATTTATTTTTCTCACTTTTCAAATCATCAGATTTTTTCACCAATTCGCGTCTTTGGTTGTCCAATTTCAAGACTTTTTCAGGTGAAAAATCCCAGCCTTTCTTTTTTAATCCATCAACAACTTTTTGTGGATTTTCTTTGATAAGATTTATGTCAATCATTATATTCTCCTTTTCGTAACGACATACTACTAGATAAAAGTATAGTATATAATTCTTAATATTTGCAACCATTTGAATAAAAAATTTGACTTTTGCGAATAGATGTGCTAAAAAATGTTTATGAAATCAAATTATTTTTTTGAACGAAGCAACAAAAATCGAAAATCTTTGGCGAATTATCTTGAAGATTTGCCCCAATATTGTTTTGACTTTTTTGTTGGCATAGAAAGCAAAACAACGCCTCTCACCCGCCTTAATTACGCTATGGATATTTCTGTTTTTTTTGATTATTTGTCAAAATGGAAATTTGGAAAAGAGATAAAGCAAATTTCATTGCAAGATTTGGCAACCGTAACTTCTTCTGATATTGAAAATTTTTTAAGCTATTTGTCATATTACGAATATAAAGACAAAGAATATCACAATGGTGAACGCGGTAAAGTACGCAAACTTGCAAGTGTACGCAGTTTTTTCAAATACTTTTTTAACAAAGATCGACTGCCCTTCAATGTAGCATCAAAAGTCGAAACTCCCAAATTGCATCAAAAGGAAATCATAAGACTTGAAACCGACGAAGTTGTAAAGATTTTGCAAAATGCAGAAAATCATGAAGTTGGACTTAAACATCAACAAAATTACAACAAAAACACTTCCGTTCGCGACCTTGCAATGCTTTCATTGTTTTTGGGAACCGGTATTCGTATAAGCGAATGTGTTGGACTCAATGTCGAAGATATTGATTTTGCAAACAATGCCTTCAAAATCACACGTAAAGGTGGAAATCAAGTTGTACTTTATTTTTCTGACGAAGTAAAGCAAGTGCTTCAAAACTGGATGGATTATCGCGAAACTTTGAACGCTGACACAAATGCATTATTTTTGTCTTTACAGAAAAAAAGGATTTGCACAAGAGCTGTACAAAACCTGGTAAAAAAATATAGTTTAACCGTAAATCCACTCAAAAAGATAACCCCTCACAAACTAAGAAGTACATACGGTACAAATTTGTATCGCGAAACAAAAGATATTTATATCGTTGCTGACGTACTCGGTCACAAAGACGTAAACACAACAAAGCGCCATTACGCAGCCATAAGCGAAGATATAAGAAGATCTGCTGCAAACAAAGTAAAATTAAGATAAATTTCTCCTTCGATTTATTCTTATGCTTTTTTGTTATAATCTTGCAAAAGTTCGGATAATTTGTCGTTACTTCGAAGCCAAACAGCTTGTTTTATGCCACGGAAAAATGTAAGTTGCCTTTTTGCATAATTGCGAGTTTTCTTTTTGATAAGTTCGATAGTCTGCTGTTTGTCAAGTGTTCCATTTGCGTAATAATCATACACTTCCTTATATCCAATAGATTTAAAGCACGAATTTTTTGTTGTAATTCCCTTTTCCATCAAATTTTTGACTTCATCAAACAGCCCTATTTCAACCATTTTGTCTACCCTGTCGTTTATCCTTTGATACAACAATGTTCTGTCCATATCTATCACGTATACAAAATAATTGAAATCATTTTCAAGTTGTTTTGTTGTTTGTTTTTCACAAAGTTCTTTTTCCAACGCACGAACTATTCTTACTTTGTCATTTGGATTGATTTTTGATGCTTTTGACATAGATAATGATTTGAGCATTTGGTAAGCAAAATCTATTCCGTTTTCTTCTATTTCTTTTTCAATTTTTGCCCTTAATTCTTCAGATTTTGGCGTAAAATCAAAATCATAATCATCAATCAAAGCCCTTACGTACAATCCAGTGCCACCGCAAATGATTGGTGTTTTATTCTTGCTTAGAATATCTTGGATATTCTTTAAAGCAAGTTCTTTAAATTCTGCAACACAAAAATCTTCGTTTGCTTGTTTTATGTCAATCATATAATGTTTTATTGATTGCATTTCTTCCTTTTTGATTTTTGCCGAACCGATATCCAAACCAACATAAACTTGTGAACTGTCAGCAGAAATAACTTCACCATCAAGTTTTTTGGCAACTTGAATTGACAAATCAGACTTTCCACTTGCCGTTGGGCCAATAATTACAATTACATTTTTATTCTTCATTGTTTCCTGCCAAACCATTTTTCAAGTTGACTTCTTGAAATTTTTACAACAAATGGTCTTCCATGTGGACAAAGCAAAACTCCTTGCTGTATTTTTTCGATTATATAATCTATTTCACCCTGTGAAAGACTATCTCCACCTTTCACAGCACTCTTGCACGCCATTGTTGCAATTCGATCATGAATGATATCAGATTGGCTTTTTGGACCATAATTTTCTGTAAGCAAAATGTCTATAAATTCTTTCAAACTTATATTTTGCAAAAGAACTGGAACACTTGAAATTTTGAATGTATTATTTCCAAATTGACATATATCAAAACCCATTTTTTGAAGATTTGGACACAAATCAAGTATCTTTGCGGTGTCTTTGTCTTTGAGATCAAATGTGTATGGAAACATCAAATCTTGCTTTATAATATTTTCTTGTTTTATTTGAGCCATAAACTTGTCAAACAAAATTCTTTCATGAGCGGCGTGCTGGTCAATAAGCAAAACATCTGACCCCTGCTGCAAAATAATGTATGTTTCAAATACTCGACCAACAAATTCATATCTGTTTTCCATAAGTTTGTTGAAGTCTTGTACTTGAACAGTTTCCTTTTTGAACTGTTCTGGTTTCTGCACCTGGTTTTGATCTTCATTTATCTCAGATGCAATTTGTTCCATTAAACTTGGCTTGTTAAACGTAAGATTATCTTCAAAGCGTAAAGACAAGTCGATATCTTCTGGTTTAACGTGATTTGACTGGTCTTCATCGGCAACAGGCGCCTTTAAAACAATCTCTTCGCCTGTGTTTGTTTTTTGCTTAAAACTGACGCCAAAATCTTTTTCAAGTGGTTTGGCTTGAAATTTTGGCAAATCTTCTTGCAAAGAAGTTTGCGATTTGGATTCGATAAATTCGATACTCTTGCTGTAATTTGTAGAGTACAATGCTTGACTTACAGCATCCAATACAAAACCATAAATAAAGTTCGAATTTTCAAATTTAACTTCCATTTTTGTTGGATGAATGTTTACATCAACTGTGTTTGCTGGCAAGTCCAAAAACAACACGTAAAATGCAAATTTTCCCTTCATCAAGAAATTTTCATAAGCAGTAGCAACTGAGGATGAAATCATTTGATTGCGAACGTATCTTTTTCCAATTATAAGTGTTTGATAATTTCTGTTTGGCTTTGCAATTTCTGGTCTGCCAATAAATCCGTGCAAATGATAATCATTCTTTGTTACGTCAATTTCAATCAAATTATCAAAGACTTCTTTGCCATATATTGTGTATATATTATCTTTCAACCCACTACCCATAGTTTGAAATTTCAATTTTCCGTCAACATAATACTTGAAAGAAATATTTGAATATGCCATCATAAGTCTTTCAACAAAATCTGTTATATCTGCTTCATCAGTCCTTGGTTTACGCAAAAATTTGAGTCTTGCAGGTGTGTTATAAAACAAATTTGCTACTTCAATTCTTGTGCCTTTTTCACAATTTATTTCATCTATTGTATCAAGTTTTCCTTCGTCAAATTTGGCTTTGTAACCAAATTCTGCGTCAGCGGTTTTTGACATTATTGTCACTTCACTTACAGCACTTATACTTGACAATGCTTCACCCCTGAATCCCAATGTGCTTATGGCATCAAGGTCTTGTGGTTGTTCAACTTTGCTTGTAGCGTGTGGTAAAACAGACATCAAAATATCATCTTTGTTCATTCCACAACCATCATCACTTATAACGATTTTTGTTTGTCCGCCATCTGATATTTCCACGATAATGGAACTTGCGCCTGCATCAATGGAGTTTTCAACAAGTTCTTTAACTATGCTTGCAGGCTTTTCAACAACTTCACCCGCAGCGATAAGTTTTGTCATTTTTTCGGATAATAACTTTATTTTTCCCATAAACACATCCTTTTACTATTTTGACTGTACCCTTTCAGCCAAATCTTTCAAAATATCAAATGCCGACAATGGTGACAACCTTTCGATTTGTATATCGCGTAAAATTGAAATCACGTCAGTATAAGATTTTACTTGAACAGGTTTTTCTTTGTTGTCAGTTTTTGTTGGAAGTGCCAAATTTGTTGCAATGTCAGAATTTTCAAGGTCTTTACTGATTTCTTTTGCTCTGTCGATGACATCTTTTGGCAAGCCAGCAAGTGATGCAACTTCGATACCAAAACTCTTGTTTGCACCACCACGAGTGATTTTTCGCAAAAATATGATGTTTCCATCAATTTCTTTGAGTGTAATTTTGTAATTCTTTACGCCGTTCATAAATCCTTCAAGCTCAGTAAGTTCATGATAATGCGTCGCAAACAACGTTTTTGAATTCATCTTTTGTGACAAATATTCAACAACAGCCCAAGCAATACTCAATCCATCAAAAGTTGAAGTTCCCCTGCCTATTTCATCAAGTATAATAAGGCTGTTTTTGGTTGCGTTGTGCAAAATGTTTGCTACTTCACTCATTTCAACCATAAACGTACTTTGACCAAATGCCAAGTCGTCACTTGCACCAACACGTGTAAAAATGCGATCAGTAAGTGATATTTCAGCCTGTTTTGCTGGGACAAAACTTCCGATGTGTGCAAGAAGTGTAATCACTGCAACTTGGCGCATATAAGTGCTTTTACCAGCCATATTTGGCCCTGTAATTATCATTGTCTTGTCCGTTGTGGTGTTAAGATAAGTATCATTTACAACAAATTCGTTGTTTTTAAGCAATGCTTCCACAACTGGGTGTCTGCCTGCTACTATGTTTATATGGTCAATCTTTTTGCTTATTTTTGGTCTTACATAATTATTTTTCACAGCAATACTTGCAAGAGAGTTCAAAAAGTCAAGTTCGGAAAGTGCCTGTCCAAGACTTTGGAAATCAGGAATTCTGTCAACCAATTTGTTTCTTATTTTTGCAAATATTTCAAATTCAAGTTTGATAGCATTATCCTTCGCTTCCAAAATTTGGATTTCCAAATTTTTCAATTCTTCGGTTATGTATCTTTCGCCAGTAGTAAGTGTTTGTCTTCTTACATAATTGTAAGGCACATTGCCAACTTGGCCTTTGCTTATTTCAATGTAATAGCCAAAAACTTTGTTGTAGCCTATTTTCAGATTTTTGATACCTGTTACTTCTTTTTCATGAAGTTCCATTTTTGCAAGATAATCAAGCGCATGCCTTGAAAGTCTGCGATATTCATCAAGTTGTTTGTCGTATCCATCCCTTATGAAACCACCTTCTTTCATAACCGAACTTGCTTTTTCATCAATTATCATTTCAAGTTCGTCTGCCAATTCTTCAAAATCAGCAATCTTGTTGTGAATGGATACAAGTTTTTCAGAATTGAATTTTGATACCAATTTTTTGATTTCTGGAATACGATTGAGCGTTACAGCCAAATCAATTAAGTGCTTTGGATTCAAACCATTGCAAGCGATTCTGCCAATTATGCGCTCAATGTCTTTTATGCCCTTCAAATTTCTTACAAGTTCATCGCGTACAACCAAGTTTTTGTAAAGCTCTTCAACACTGTCAAGACGTTTGTTTATTTCTTTGTCATCATATATAGGTCTTAGGATGTTTGCCCTTAAAAGACGTGCTCCCATGCTTGTTGAAGTGTTATCCAAAAGCCAAAGCAATGATCCTTTTTTCTTTCGATCTTTGATAGTTTCGCAAAGTTCAAGATTACGTCTTGTGTTGGAGTCAATAATCAAAAACGTATCATTGCTTATTTTTTTGATATTGTTTATATGGAAAAGACTACGTTTTTGATTTTCCAGCAAGTATTGAACAAGTGCTCCGCAGGCTTTTCGTTCACTTGGAGTTTCAAGTTCAAAAACAGCCAAAAAATTTGAGCCAAACTGTTTTGTCAAAGCATCATTTGATTTTGTTTCTGAAAATGCCCATGTATAATATTCTTGCAACTTTGGCATCAATTCCAATTTGCAAGCAGCAAGATTTTCCTTGTAAAATTGGCAGTTTTCATAAGTAATAATTTCCGATGGTGCGATTGATTGCAAAAAATTGTTTATTTTTTCAAAATCTTGGTCTGGAAATGAAATAACACAAAACTCACCTTTTGTAAGTTCGCAATACGCTATTGCAAGCAAGCCATTTTCCCTGTATAAACAAGCAATATAGTTGTTTACTTCTTGATCAAGCATATCTTCTTCAATAAGTGTTCCGTGCGTTATAATTCTTACAACTTCACGATCAACAATTTTGCTGCCCTTTTCGGGTACGTTTGATGTCTGCTCGCAGATTGCAACTTTGTATCCTTTGTCAACCAATTTTTGAATATAGCTGCTGGCGCTGTGAAAAGGAATTCCGCACATAGGTGCCTGTTTTCCATTTCCGTACGCCTTGTGTGTCAGTGTCAAATCAAGTTCATGGGACATTTCGATTGCGTCTTCAAAGAAAAATTCATAAAAATCACCCAAGCGATAAAATAGTATAGTATCTTTGTACTGTTCTTTGAGTTGTAAGTAGTGAGTCATCATTGGAGATGCTTCATTTTTTTCAATTGCCATATTTGTTTATCCTTTGTTATTTTTCAATTCGTGTTCAAGTGCAAGAACTTTGTTTACCCTTTCATGTTTTACTTCGTCAGATATTTGATCTGGCATATCCTTTGCAATTGTGTAAAGCCTTGGTGAATATATAAACGCAAAAATCCCGTCATATTTGACTTGCTTTATAAGATCCAAAGTTTGCTCAAAATCCGCTTCGGTTTCTGATGGAAATCCAACGATTATATCTGTCGTTAATGAAACATTTTCAATTGCGGTTTTGATTTTGTCAATCAATCCAAGATAATGTTCACGAGTATATTTGCGATTCATAAGTTTGAGTATTCGATTGCTTCCACTTTGTACGGGCAAATGGATTTCTTTGAGTATTTTATCTTGGTTTTTTATAACTTGTATAACTTCGTTGCTCAAATCTTTTGGATGTGACGTCATAAATGTAAGTTTAAAATCACCATCTATCTTGCAAATATCATTCAAAAGTTGTGCAAAATTGCCATTTTCTGGGCTGTCATTGCCATAAGAGTTTACATTTTGTCCAAGCAATGTTATTTTTTTGTAACCGTTATCTACAAGTGATTTAACTTCGGCCAATATATCACTTTTCGCCCTGCTTTTTTCCCTTCCACGCACATATGGAACAATGCAATAAGTGCAAAAATTGTTACATCCATAAATGATATTCACAAAAGCATGTTCATTGCTGTCACGAACAATTGATTTGTGTTCACAAATGGGTCTGTCTTCAACAATTTCAAGCACTCTTCCTTGTTTTCTTTTTTCAATAAGGTCTTTCAAATCATTGACGTTGTGTGTTCCAAAAATGATATCTATAAAAGGAAATGTTTTGTAAAGTTTTTCAGCCACTTCGATTTGTTGTGGCATACAGCCACAAACAGCAATAATCTTTTCAGGATGCTGTTTTTTCAATCTTTTCAATGCACCAACATTGCCGAAAACACGGTCTTGGGCTCCTTCTCTTATTGCACAAGTATTAAATAAAATTATGTCAGCATCGTTTTGATTTTGACATTTTGTATAACCCATTTCTTCAAGTATTCCAGCCAATTTTTCACTTTCGTGTACATTCATTTGGCATCCAAACGTAGTAATATGATAAAGCATACTTTTCTCCTGTGCAAATTATACAAGATTTTGTAAAATTTTGCAATAAATTTTTGCATCAACATTTTTCAAATACAGTATGCCAAAAAAGAATATTATCAAAATTTATACTCATAATAAAAATGCTATGAAAAAGAGAAATTTTAAAAATTTTTTAAAAATCAGCGCTATATCGTCTGGTGTCTTTGTGACAGCACTTGTGCTCGTGTTTTCGATATTATATTTTACAAGTGAACAAGTAAAATTTGACAAAAATAAAC
>CAJKWP010000005.1 GCA_905203645.1 uncultured Christensenella sp. | reverse complement strand
TTGAAAAGTATATAGTATTTTCAACGTTTCGAAATTATTTTTTGTTTTCAATTTTTATATATCTTCGATAAACAAAATTGTTCCGACTTGTTTTTTCTTTGATAAATTCTTCGGTTTTTTGTTTGTAAATCTGTGCATTTTCGTTTGTCGAAAGGGCTTTGTCAAACATAATCGCTTCGCCGATATACACGACCATCCTTGGTTTTTTGAAAAATTTGCGTTTTTTATAAGTTGTTGCGATTGGCACAATTGGAACTTGATTTTTGCTGGCAAGTTTGAAACTTGAAAATCGCATAGGCCTTGTGCCTGTATAATACGGCCAAATGTGCGCTTCGGGAAAAATCATTATTGCTTTTTTCTGCTTCAAAATTTGACTTGTTGCTTTGTCAAAATTTTTCAATGCACCCATTGTTTCGGCAATCGGCAAAGCACCAAGCGATTTTATCAAATGTTTAAGATATGGAATTTTGAGTGTGTTGCTTTGAGATATTATGTACGTTCTTTTTGGTCTGGAAATACCGATTGGACCCAAGTAAGTATCAACAGCATTTGTGTGATTTCCAATTATAACATAACCCGTGTTTTTCAATTTCTTTATTGCTTTTCGATTTTTCACACGTACGCCTTGAATGACAAACATAACAAAGCAAAGAATGGGCAATGCGACAAAATAATAAAGGAAAAAATCCCATGCTTTTTTGAAGGAATTTGTTGGCAAATATTTGAACTTTTCGTCAATAGTGCCTTCAAACGTTTTTCCTTCAAAGAAATCGTCGTTTTCTTCATCGGTATAAAATTTTACTTGTTGCATGCGTGCTCCTTTATCGCTTGATAAAACATGCGTGACATTTGCTCTATGCAATTGTCCACATGAAACCCCCTTGCGTAATCTTTGTAAATTTGTTTGTACGTCTTAAGTTGGTTTGGATTTTCAACAAAAAATCCGATTTTCTTTTCCAAACTTTTTGCACTGCCGTTTTCAAACAAATTGTGATTTGACAAGGCAAATTCCTTTGTTGCGCTTTTGGGACTGTCGGATATGATTGGAACAAGTCCGCTTGCAAGCGCTTCCAAACATGCCATGCCTTCGACTTCAACGTCCGAACAGTGAACGTACAAATCGCAATCGTGCAATGTTCTTGCAAGTTCTTCACTTGGAATATACTTTATTATTGGCGGATTTGCAAGCGATTTTCCCAATTTTTGCAATTTGTGTTTTTGTGGTCCGTCACCGGCAATAATAACCTGAATATTTTTGTTGTATTTTGAGTTTGCGACCGCTTTCAAAAGCAGGTCTTGACGCTTTTCGATTGAAAGCCTGCCAACAGTTATTATTTTGAAAAGATTGCTTTTGTGTTTTGGATATGCCTTGTAAAAAATATCACTTACGCCGTTTGAAATTACTTTCAGATTGTTGGTATAACCTTTTTCTGTCAAAATATCCGCATAAAACTTGCTTGGGCAATGCACAAGGTTACAGTATTTGTAAAATTTTTTGTAATGATATTTGTAAATGGTATCGTTTGCAAACTTGACATTTTTCAATCCAAAATGAACGGTCACTGCTTCGGCAGGGCAATGAAAACCAGCAGTGAAAGGCTTGTTTTGCTGTTTGCAAATTTGCATGGCCATCTTGCCAGTTTTGAATGGAAGTTCAATGTGGACAATATCAACTTTTTTTACAAGTTCTTCAAGCAAAGTCCTGTTTGGGACACCAAGACAAACTCCGTTTTTTTGTACATAATTATTAAATATAAAAAAATTACGTTTTTTCAGCGAGTAGTACCCTTCCTTTTTGTTTTCTGACAAGGGTGAAAGAACATACACATCAAAGTCACGTTTTTTCAGTCCATCTATAAGTCTTTTTATTGTGATTGTTGTGCCGTTGTTTTCTTCGCCCAAAACGTCTGCAACAATAAGAATTTTGGTTTTCATAACAAAAATTATTTTAACCAATATTTTTTTTTTAAGTCATAGAACATGCACGCATACCATAAAATACAACCGTTTTGAATCAGTATAAAAAAATAATATGAATTATAACTATTGACTTTTGCAAAAAATGTGCTATACTTACAACGAAAAAAATTTGGAGGGGTATTATGGTATCAGACGAATTCAAAAAAATGATAAGAGAAGAATCAATATTCAAAATTGAAAGAAGAATTCCACATCTCAGATCAAAAATGAAAGTATACGAAAATCTTATGAAGGCTATGTCAAGATTCGACCACGATGACGAAGTTGAAAAAGAAGTTTTTGAAGAAGCATGTAACCTTTACAAAGAATACAAAGAAAAATTGCATTACTGCATACGTGTTGTGAAGGTAAGACGTAACAAAGAAAAAAGAGAACAAGGCGATTCTTTGGAAAAATAAAGGTGGCGAAATGAAAAAGAGTGAAGAGATTTTTGGTATTTCACCAGCAGAACAAAAAGAGTATTTTGTTGCGCTTGCATCTTCGATGGAAGATTGTGAACTTCAAGAAAAGATTTCAGAATTGAAAAAGGTTATAAAGCAAAAAACTTCCGAAATTGAAAAATTTGGTGAAACAATTCTTGAAATGAAAGATTTGAAAGGTTCAAATATGGCATTTAAATATATGCGCTTGGTTGATTCACTTGAAAATGTCAGGAAAACACTTCGCATTTTCAAAGATGAGCTTGCAAAAAGAAAAGAAGCAGACGAAGAACGATATTATTAGACAAACCATTTTTGGTTTGTTTTTTTTGTAAAAATATTAAAAAAAATTTCAAAAATATGTCAAACCCCCTTGACACGCACCCCCTTTGTATGATACTATGATGTTAAGCACCATAAATTTACAGGAGGGAGATATGCCAAGACAATACGAAAAGAAAATGAAAAACGAAGTGGCACACCTTATTTGCGTTGAAAGAAAATCAACAATCAAAACTGCCGAAGAATACAAAGTACCTCTTAAAACAGTTGAAAAATGGGTTACTGCTTTTAACAAAAATAACAAAGTATTTGAAGAAAATGCCGAATAATCTACGGCTTTTTTTTTCGATTTCTTACGTTGCATTTTGTTATGCAAATATTTTTCAATAAATTAAAAAAACATACAAAAAAAATCAAAAAATAAAGAGTTATTGGCAATATTTTCAAATAAATATACTTCAAAGGAAATTTTATGGAAACAAACAAAACCGTTGCATTTATGTATGACTTTGATGAAACGCTTTCCAAAGGCTATATGCAAGATTATTCACTTATTCCACTTTTGGGTGAACAAAAAGACGATTTTTGGGAGAATGTAAATACTGTCGGCAAAACCGAAAATATGGACGGAGTACTTGCGTATCTTTACGTGATAATGCAAAAAGCAAATCAAAAAAACATCAAAATGGACAGCCAAACACTTATGGAGTATGGAAAAACTATTGACTTTTTTGACGGTGTGCAAAATTGGTTTGAACGTATAAACAGCTATGGTAAAAGTTTGGGACTTGAAATTGAGCATTACATAATATCAAGTGGAATGACGGATATCATAAAAGGCAGTTCGATTGCCAAATATTTCAAAAAAATATTTGCGTGCAGTTATTGTTATGACAAGGAAGGAAAGCCTTATTGGCCCAAGCAAGCGGTCAATTATACAAACAAAACTCAGTACATTTACCGTATCCGCAAAAATCAACTTGATGATTTGAACAATTCTTCCGCGGTCAATGATTATGTTGACGAACAAAAAAAATTGCCTTACAAACATATGATTTATCTTGGTGACGGTCAAACAGATATCCCATGCATGAAACTTATAAAATCAAAAGGTGGATTTTCGGTTTGCGTTTACAATCCACAATCAACTCATGCGAAAAAGACAGCCGAAAAGATTTATTTTGATGGCAGAGTAAATTTTGTTGCGCCCGCAGATTATTCGGCACAGAGTCAACTTGACAAGATGATAAAAAGCATTTTGAACGTTATTGCAAATCAAGTTTTTATCGAAAAACAAATGAACAATCTTACAAAAGAAGATAATATTTGACTCAGTGTTGTCCCTGCAATGAAAAGTATTGTAAAATTGTAACCAAATCATATTAAAAAAACAAATTGACTTTTTGGCGGTTTTGAAATATATTATACCTATACACAATCTAATTTTGGGGGATTTATGAACAAAAAAATTTTTGGTGAAGGAACAAAAGTTCTTTGGACTGACAAAAAAAGATACTTTGGTTTGCCAATTTCACTTACACGATATTCAATAGTCGAAAAAGAGGGTGTTTGGCTTAAACTTTTTTATGATACTGGACTTTTGTCAACAAGGCACGAAGAAGTTATGCTTTATCGTGTTTTTGATATATCGCTCAGACAGTCAGTTTTCGACCGTATGTTCAACGTTGGAAGTATTCTTTTGTATTGTAAAGATGAAAGTATGGAATACTTTGACATTATTCGTGTAAAAAATCCTTTTATGGTAAGAGATTTGATTTCGGACCTTGTTGAAAAAGAACGCGAGGAAAAAGGTTTCCGTATTGGCGAATTCCACAGTTAGGTGGTGAAAAATGGAATTTGAAAGCGATATCAAACGCAAAGGCGTTATAGTTTGTGGTTTCTTTGGCATTGGTAAATCGTCTGTAAATTTTTATCGTCCTGACGTAAAGTTTTATGACTTGGATGCAAAATTTTTCAAAAAGCAACCGGGTTGGGAAAAAATTTATGTTGATTGTGCAATGGCACTTACTTATGATTACGAAATTGTTTGTATAAAAAGTTCGGACAAGTGTATGCATCTTCTCAATCAACTTGGACAAAAATATTACCTTGTTTATCCAAATCGCATCGCAAAACGCGACTTTATGGAAAGAGCAATAAAAAACCATTATCCACGTGAATTTATCACCGAATTCTTTTCAAATTGGGAACGTTATATCGAAGAAATCGAAGACGAAGATTGTCCAAACAAAATTGTCTTGCAAAGTGGTGAGTATTTGTCGGATATTGTCGACAGGTTAATCCGCTTCCGCTTTTAACGCGAAAAAAGGCACACATTACTGCGTTTACTGTCATGATTTTGCCAAGGTCATTTAGGAAATACTAAACTCCCTTGTCAAAATCATGCCGAGCCTTGTACTGTGTGCCTTTTTTCACGTTAAAAGAAACTTTTTATTATAATAGTGTATCATTGGAATGATATAAAATTATCATAATTGATTGACAATGTATCATTGTGATGATAGTTAATCATCTAGGATTTGAACAATTCAAAAACTTGGATGCCAAGGGTTCTTGCGATTTTGAAAAGAGCATTTATTCTGAAATTTTCTTTATTTGACAAGATTTTGTTTAAAGTTCCTGTACTGATTTTGCACTCTTTACAAAATCGGGATTTGTTTAGGTTCTTTTCTTTCAAATAATTTTCAATCAATTCCGTTTTAATAAGTTTTTTCATTTTTACTCCTTTTACCAATTGGTATAAATATATTATATTTTACCATTTGGTAAAAGTCAAGTATTTTACTACCATTTGGTATATACTTGTTTTGTAAGATTATGAATAAATTTTCGGAAAGATTGAAAGAGTTAAGGGAAAGCAAAAAACTTACTCAAAATGAATTGTCAAAAGAAATAAATATAAGTGCTGCGTGTATAAATCGTTGGGAAAAGAATTTGAGAGTTCCAAGCATTGACAGCATTGTTATACTTTGTCAATTTTTCGGTTGTTCGGCTGATTACTTGATCGGTTTGGAAGATTAGGGAAAATGAAAAAATTTGATTTGATAATATTGAAAAACGAAGAGCCTTACAAGCAATACAATCTTGAAAAGAATATGCACGGGATTGTTTTGGAACGTAGTTACAACGTGCTGAACGTTTTGTTTTTTAATCCAAAAAATCAAGGCGATTATATAATTATAAAAATAAACGAAAACGACGTTGCCGAAGAAAAGGAAAAGTTACCGAAAAATATAATAACAGAACTGAATTTGAAATTTGAAAGTATACTTTCAAAAACAAAAGAAAAATTTAAATCTTTGTGTGTCAAAGCGTACGACAACGTTGAGTTGTTGGTTGAAGACAACAAATATTCAAAATATGGGATACACAAAGGAGATATAGGTTGCGTAATGGACGACTATGCGGTACAAGATTACGTAGAAGTTGACCTTTCGGGTATTGACCAAGATGGGAACTGTTATGGAGATTGCATATCCGTAAAAGTCAGTGATTTGAAAATTATTGACTGATTTTTGCTTAATTTGCTCCGGATAATTGTAAATTATTACATTTTCTGGGGCGAATAGCGCATTTTGATAAAATTGAAAACCCTTGAATTGTTTGTTTATTGTTCGTCAACGTTGTCGTCTTTGTGGAGTTGGCTGTAAATGCTGCGGGCAAGGTTCAGGGATATGCCGGGAACACGCATAAGTTCGTCGATGGTGGCGGACTTTATTTTTTGCGTCGTTTTGAACGTCTTTAACAAATTTTGTCTGCGTATTTTGCCAACACCTTCAAGGTTGTCCAAAAAACTTGAAAGCGAATTTTTTGTGTGCAAATTTTTGTGAAAGGTGATTGCAAAGCGGTGAGATTCGTCACGAAGATTTATAAGCAGTTTCAACGCTTTGCTGTTGCGGTCAAGCATGACTGGTGTGGACTGGTGGGGAAGATATACTTCTTCAAATTGTTTTGCAAGGCTTATCATTTCGATATCGGGGTCAAAGTGTGTTTTTTTGAAATCTTCCAAAATTTGCACGCCACTGGAAAGTTGACCTTTTCCACCGTCAAGCATAATAAGGTCGGGTTTTGCCCCAAAACGGTCGTCGCCCAGTCTTTCAAGACGGCGGGTCATGACTTCTTTCATGCTTCCAAAATCGTTTGGACCTTCAATTGTTTTGATTTTGAATCTTCGATAACTTTTGTGGTCGGGTTTGCCGTTTGTCAAAACGACCATGGACGCAACGCTGTCAACACCGCTGGTGTTTGAAATATCGTAACATTCGATTCTGTAAGGCAGTTTTTTCAAAGACAATTTTTCTTGAAGCAAATGCAAAGCGCCAAGCGTGTTGTCATAATTTTTCTTTTCTTGCATAATCGAAATTTCCAAGTGATTTTTTGCGTTTTGTTCACCCATTTTCACCAAACTTGCTTTGTAGCCTTTTTGTGGCAAGCAAATATTTGTTTTGCTTTGGCGTTTTTCAAAAAGTGATTGTTGCAAGCCTTGTTCAAAACTTGGCATCACATTGACCAGAATTTCTTTTGGCACAAGAGTGTGTGCATAGTATTGCATAATGAAAGACGACATAATTTCGTTTGGTGTTTGTGATGACGTAAAAATGGTGTAATTTTGTACACCCAAAATTTTGCCACCACGACATACAATCACGCTGAGAGCCGAATTGATGTTGTCCGTATAAAAACAAAATACGTCCATTTCCAAAAGTTTTGGCATATTTGCAACAGTTTTTTCTTTGAGTTTTTCAATCATTTTGAGTCTGTCACGAAACAAAAGTGCTTGTTCAAAGTTTTGATTTTGACTGTTTGCAAGCATTTTTTGTTGCAATATTTTTTCGGTTTCGGCGGTGTCACCATTCAAAAATGCAATTGCTTTGTTTACGATTTTTGCATATTCTTGTTTTGAAATTTTGTTTGCGCAAGGTGCAAGGCAAAGTCCCAAATCAAAATTTAGGCAAGGTCGTTCTTTTGGCTTGTTTTGATTTATTTTTGTGTTGCAAGTGCGAAGGGGATATGCAAGGTTGATAATCTTCAAGATTTCGTGTGCACTTATGCCCGAAATATATGGTCCGAAAAATCTTGCGTTTTTTGTAAGTTTGCGTGTGATTTCAAATTTTGGAAAGTCATCATTTTTTGAAAGCTTTATATATGCGAACGTTTTGCTATCCTTTAGGAGTATATTATAAAACGGCTGATATTTTTTTATAAGGTTGGATTCAAGTGCCAATGCGTCACTTTCGGAAAGTGTGACAAAATAATCAAGTGAATAGACATTGGAAACCATGTTTTCGACCTTTTGCAATTTTTTGCTGTGGTTGAAGTATTGGCTCACCCTGTTTTTCAAATTTTTTGCTTTGCCAACATAGATAACTTGTCCGTCCTTGTTTCGCATGACATAAACGCCACTGTTTTTTGGCAATTCGGCAATTCTTTGTTTCAAAACTTCGTTCATATTGTTAATATATCACAAAACAAAAATAAAATATATTTTTTGAAACAAATTTGTATTTGTCATTTTCAAAAATTTGCAAATATACTTCAAATATGTTAAAATTATCAAGAAAAAATAAAAAACAAGGAGAACAAAATGGGAATTTTAAAAAATATTGAATGGACCAGCCAAAATCAAAACACAATCGTATACAAATATCCTTTTGGGATAAATGACCAAGTAAACAAAGGTTCGGCTTTGACAGTAAGGGAAAGTCAAGTTGCAATTTTTGTATATAAAGGCAAACTTGCCGATGTATTTTTGCCTGGTTTTTACAAACTTGACACCGACAATATGCCAATACTTACAAGGCTTATGAGTTGGGCTTATGGCTTTGAAACACCTTTCAAGGCTGACATTTATTTTGTAAATACAAAACAATTTACAAATCAAAAATGGGGAACATCAAATCCAATCATTGTTCGTGACAATGATTATGGCGCAGTAAGAATTCGCGCATTCGGAACATACTCTTTCAAAATTGACGATGCTTATGAATTTATGAACAACATAAGCGGAACTTGTTCAAGCTTTTCAACCGAAGAAATTTCAAGTTATCTTCGCAGTATGATTGTTGGTGGAATTTCCGATACAATCGGCGAAAGCAAAATCTCGATTTTGGATCTTGCCGGAAACATGCAAGAACTTGCAAAAATTGTTCAAGATAAAGTTAGTGTCGACTTCAAGGAAATCGGACTCAAATTTTCAAAATTTAACTTTGAAAGCTTTTCACTTCCAGCAGAATTGGAAAAAGCATTGGACGAAAACAGTGCACTTTCTATGTATCGCAAAAATATGGATGTTTATCAAGCAAAAGGTCAAACCGACGCTTTGAAATCTGCTGCACAAAACCCTGGTTCAGTTGGCGGTTTTATGGGTGTTGGAATTGGAATGGGACTTGGTGGACAAATGGGGCAACAGTTTGCAAAGCAAGCACAAATAAAAGATGTATGCCCAGTTTGCAAAGCACCTGTTGATGCTTCAAGCAAATTTTGCGGACAATGTGGTGCAAAGCTCAAACCAACTTGCCCAAAATGCAACATTGAATATCCAGCAGGAACAAAGTTTTGTGGACAATGCGGAACAAAACTTGACTGACAAATATAAATTGGAATAAATATATGAAAGATGAAGTTGAAATTTTGTTCAGTGACAAGAAACTTGAAAGCAAGTCGTTCCGTTGCGCAAACTGTGGCGGAAAAACTGTTTACAAACCCGAACTTCAAAAATTGCAGTGTGAATATTGCTTTTCGGTTTTTGACGTTCCCAAAAACGAAAAAATAACTGAGCAACCTATCGAAGACTTGCTGACTAAAGCAAAAGTTTGGTCAGACACCGATGTAATCAGGTGTGAAAGTTGTGGCGCCAAAGAGATTGTCAAAAAAGGACAAATTTCAAAGATTTGTTCGTTTTGTGGTTCGTCAAACGTTGTGAAAACCAAAGAAATAGTCGGCATGAAACCACAGGGCGTTTGCCCTTTTGAAAAATCTGGTGCTGAGGCCGAAGTATGCGCAAAAAAATGGGCGAAAAAAAAGTGGTTTGCACCAAGGGCATTCAAAAAGAATGTCAAGACTGAAAAATTACATGGTGTCTACAGTCCTGTATTTACATTTGATTGCAAAACAGACACCACGTATCACGGAACACTTGCAAAAAGGGAAACCGAAGTGTATTATCGTGACGGCAAGGCATATACCAGGTCAAAAACCAGAACTTTTGGAATAAAAGGAAAACACACAAAGTTTTTTGACGATTTGATTGTGCGAGCATCGCAAAATATCTCTGAAATTGTTATGCGTGGACTTGAACCTTTCCCAACCAACAATGCAAGCAAATACAGTCAAAGTTTTTTGTCGGGATATACTGCGAATACATATTCAAAAGATGGTGAACAAACATGGAAAGATTGCAAAAATATTATGTCTATGCGAATAAAAAGTGAAATTTTGCGAAGATATGATTACACAAGTGTTATTTCATTTTCAAGCGATACAAACTATTTGGAAACAAAATTCAAATACATTTTGTTACCAATATATATCGGACACTTTGAATATCGAAAAAAATTGTATAACTTTTATATAAATGGAGTAACTGGAAAAGTTGTTGGAAAAACACCAAAAAGTCCATGGAAAATACTTTTGGTGGTTTTGCTTGCATTGGGTTTAGCAGCACTGTTTGTATATTTGTTTTTCATTTTGCCGGCCATTTACGAAACGGGCGATATGCTTGACGGACTTTTCGTTCACTGAATTTGAGTAAAAAAACTGAATTGCTTTATCAGAAAAAAAACTGAAATTAGAAAATATAAAAAATACAAAAAATATTTTGAAATATTTTAAAGTTATTGTAAAATTTCAAAAAGGAGAAAAATTATGAACAAAAATATGGTTTACAAGCTTTTGATATCTTTGTTTATTTTGGCTGGCGGAGTGCTTTGGCTTTTGTCTGTTGCTGTACCCGAAGTTTTTGGATGGTTTAATGCTTCGTGTGCTGTGGCAGTTGCAACTGGTGGTGCTGGATTGTTGCTTGTTGTAAAGGGCGTTTTCAAACAAGGAAGCGTATCTTACAAAAAGGGTAACATTTGGCTTGGCGTTGCACTTTTGATTGTGACAATATTCTCACTCACTTGGGGACTTGTTATGCCAAAAGAATACATTGCTCCACTTGTATGCATTGTTGTGGCATTTGGGCTTGTATTTGGAATTTTGGCAACTGGTGGCGAAAAGTGGGATCAAGGTGATAATCAAAAAGAAGGTTACAAAAATTATCATCAACGCAAAGCCGAAGAATTGGCAAAAGAACAAGAAGCAAAAATTTCAAACGACGAAAAGGTTGTTGTTGAAATTGAAAAAGAAGAAGAAAAGAACAAATAAAGCATCAAAAACATCTCAAAAAATCTTTGAGGTGTTTTTTCTTTTCAAAAAAATGACAAAAAAAATTTTTTTTTGAAAAAGTGTTGACAATGACGTGTTTTTTATGTTAATATTGCAACGTTGATTTGGGAGTTTAGCTCAGCTGGGAGAGCATCTGCCTTACAAGCAGGAGGTCATAGGTTCGAGCCCTATAACTCCCACCAACATCATGGAAGGTCGTTCGACCTTCCTTTTTTTTGCGCCTTGGGGTATTTACATCGGGTTTGGTGTGTGTTATAATTTTTACAGTTGGGGGGTTGCTATGAAAAAAAATAGCAGAACTTGGGTTTATCTGTTTGGAATTGTAATGGCACCATTATTGATGTTATGCGGGTTTCAGTTGGGGAATTGGGCAAAAAACAAAGATTTTGGCATAGTTGCACCAACCGACCAAATTGCCGAATACAGGCAAGAACTCAGTTACATAAATACGATGTTTGAAAATGAAACTCAAAATCGTATTATTGTCAAAACAAAACGAAATATTGTCGACAAAAAAGCAGTAAGTGTTGCAAATGGATATTCGGGACTTAACGTTTTGCAATACGCAAGTTATCAAGATGCGACAGATGCACTTGAATATTATTCTTCGCTTGATTATGTAACTTTTTGTGAACGAGATTTTGAAATTTCTTGCAACGATTTGCCCGATAATATCGCACCCGAAAATGTACGTGGAACAAACAATTTGTCGTGGGGTGCGGACTTGTTGGGTGTGGGGACATATCAACAATACATACTTGAAAAATACAAAGATGTAAAAAATTTGCCAACCGTATATATTGCGGTTTTGGATACGGGAATTGACACAGACAACGAATTTTTGCAAGGCAGAATTGCTTTCGACCTTGGCATAAGTTATTATGACAGCACTCTTTATACTGGCAAAATAAGTACATACAAATTTGAAGATGACAACTCGCATGGAACACACGTATCTGGCACGATTGTTGATTTGACACAAAGCAACGTAAAAATTATTCCAATAAAAGTACTTAACAGCAAGGGCAGTGGCTCTATGTCAAACGTTCTTTCGGGAATAGAATATCTTTTGAACTTGAAAAAGTTGGGGAATAACGTTTGCGCTTTCAACATGAGCCTTGGTGGCTATGGATATTCTCAGCAAGAAGAAAAAATAATTGACAGTTGCTTTGAAAACAACATTATGCCAGTTGTTGCCGCAGGCAATGAAAACTATTTTTCAAAATATTTTTCGCCATCTTCAGCAAAAAACGCATTGACTATTTCGGCACTTGCAAGAAATGAAAAATATCAAAATGGCTTAAACTTGGCGTACTATTCAAATTATGGCTCAAATGTAGATTTGTGTTTGCCAGGTTCAAAAATACTCAGTTGCGTTCCCAATGAATGTACTTATGAACAAATTTATACGTCAAAAACTGGCGGAAAATATGCGGTTATCAGTGGAACATCAATGGCAACGCCACACGCAACAGCATTGGTTGCACTGTACGCTACATATTATGGAAATGATTTTGAAGTAAAGACCGTTGAGCAAAATCTTAAAAATTCAACTTATGATTTTGGAGCAAAGGGACAAGACGATGCATTTGGGTTTGGTGTTCCAAACATGGAACTTGGCATCGACAAATTTGTACTTGACAAAGCACCAAAATTATCCTTTGGCTCAGATGGCTCATCTTTCAATTTTGAAGATAGTATCCTTGTCAAGATTGAAAACCAAAATAAAAAATATAACGGATATGAATACAAAATCGTTTACACAACCGATGGCACATATCCAACAACTGTTGCTGGCTTGACATATACATCACCTTTGAATATAACCCAATCGACAAGTTTGAAGATAGCCATTTACTTGTTGGATGGCAACGGCAATGTTTGCGCTGACAGTGAATGTTTCCAAGTTGACTATTTTAAGGGAACCAGCACTTGCAATGATGATGGCACAGGATTTGTAATTGACAAAAACGGAGTTGTAACTGAATACAAATCTGGACTTGAAAATATAATTTTGCCACAATACATAAACGGCGTAAAGGTGACAAAACTTGGCGACGACTTGTTTTGCGGACGTGCAATAAAAAGTTTTGTTTGTGACTTTGACGTTTTGATTGACGGATATCCATTCTGTTGTTGCGATGGACTTGAAGAGTTGACACTTGGGGCAACCGATGCCACAACACTTGCCCAATATTGTCCACTTCTTAAAACACTCAATTTGCCAAATGCAAATCAGATTGGTGATGGCAATACAAACATCAGGCTTTTTGGTTACTTTTTTGGAAGCAAAACTGTTTTGGGATGTTTTGCATTGGAAAACGTAAGTCTTCCAAAAATAACCGAAGTGCCTGATAATGCATTTTCAGATTTTGTCAACCTTGACAATGTTGACTTGGACTTTGAAAACTTGACAAGTATAGGAAGAAATGCGTTCAATTTTTGCCAAAAACTTGAACTGTCCATAAACTGTTCGCAACTTGTCGAACTTGGTGAAAATGCGTTTTACAATACAAAAATAAAAGAATTTTGTGCCGACAGGCTTGAAGTTGTTGAAAGTAATACTTTTGATATGTGTAACAACTTGGAAAAGTTGATTTTGAAAAGTGTTGTCAAACTCAAAAAACATGCTTTTGGCTGTAAAACTGCTCAAACGCAAATTTTCCTTGGACAAAGGGATGTTACAATAACAAAAAATGCATTTGACGTTCCAAAAAATTCAAAAGTCACAATTTTCTGTTTTGATGCAAATGGAATAAGCCTTGCGACTGGTGTCAGATGCGTTGAAGCAAGTGTCAGTTTGAAAAGCAACAGCGAAGAAAAGACCGACTTTGATGTCACTGGCTACAACTGCAATGTCAAAACTTATGTTTCCGACGACAACAAACTTGACCCAAATGATGAATTGGTTGACTGTCAATCTTTTGAAGGTTTTAACTTTGGCACAAATTACACTTTTGAAAAATTTACAAATCAAAAGAAATATTACATCTCAGTAGTGGAAGACCAATACTCAAACCAATGTCAAAATATCATAAATGCCACAGGTGAAAAGAAAGCATACAAAATAAAAATAAACAACCTTTGCGACAGTGTTGTGACAGACGAGATGGCATATAGTTTTTATGAGGGTGAAATTGTTGTTTTGACGGTGGAGCAATTCAAGGGAACAAAATTTGTTTCGATGAATGTTGACGGGGTTGATGTTACAAAAGATGTTTCAAATGATACTTATACGTTTGTTATGCCATGCAAAGACCTGAGTGTACAAATCAATTATGAAAAGATTTTGTATGCGGTCAAAGTTGAAATAAGTGGCAGTGGAAATTGCCAAGTAAAAGACCAATACGACAATCAAATAGCGACAGCATATTTCAATCAACCAATCTTTGTGGAATATTCTGATGACAAAAATTATGTTTCGACACTTTATTATATTTCAAGTGAAGGCAGAAAGTACGCATTGGAAATCAATGAACAATCGACAGCACTTTTGATGCCAAATTGCGATATTTCGATTTACATTTCATTCAAAAAGGTGGACTTTGAAGACTTTGGAATATTGTGTGACAGCAATGAAAAAATATTTGAAGTATACAAATATAAAGGCAATGATACAATCGTAAACATTCCACAATATTACACAAGAAACAGCATAAGATACAGATTGTCAAAAATATCAGTTTTGGCATTTGCCAACAATCAAAGTGTCAAATCTGTAAACGTTGTGTTTGCAAGCAAAGATATCGACATCGAAATCGAAATGTACGCATTTCAAAATTGTACAAATCTTGAAAGTGTCAGCGTGGGAAATATAACCGTGATTGGAAATGGCTCGTTTGACAACTGTGGAAAACTGAAAGATATTGATTTAAAAAACTGCCGTGAAGTTGGAAGAAATGCATTCAATGGTTGCAATTCACTGATCAGTGTTGATTTGACAAATTGTGAAAGTTTGAAAGAATCGGCTTTTTATGCATGTGAAAATCTTTTGATGGTGGAACTTGGCAACAATATCAAATACATTCCCAAAAGATGCTTTGCAAGATGTTCAAGTTTGCAAAATATAGATTTGAAAAATGTTGAAACAATCGGTGAAAAAGCTTTTTATAGTTGTTTTTCCTTGTCAGATATCGACTTGTCTTCTTGTACTTTGTTTGAAAAAAATGAAAACGGTGACGGATACAACTTTTATGATTGTGCTGACCTTCAAAATGTAACTTTGGGCAAAGATTTGAAAGTTTTGCCTTCATACGCTTTTGGGGGTTGCAACGGCATTGGCAATACTGATTTTTCAAATTTGGAAGAAGTTGGGAGCAATGCATTTACATTTTCATCCAATCAAAAAATATATTTGCCAAAATTGAAAAAGATTGGAAGTTATCCATTCCAATATGCAAGACGTTTTGTGCTTGCCGAGCCTGGACTTTTGGGTTCTGAATGCAAATTGTCATATTTTTTGAGTTACATTTATGTTGAAAAACAAAATGAAAATTATGTTGGAAGTTTTATCAAACAAAGGTGCAATAACAGAGTTGAAATCAATGACTATATTGTGTATACATCGTGCAATGCAAAGGTGATTACTTTTGAATTGGAAGATGGAACAATTTTGAGTCAAGATTGTTACGCTTGGACAGAAGAATACTCCGTTCCAAAATATTTTGAAAAAGATGGTGAAAGACAAAAAATTGCAAAATGGCAAATAAAAGGCACTGACACTTTTGTTTTGGAATATCAAATCAAACACACTGGACAAAATATGACCTATGTTGCCGTTTTGGTACCAGAAAAACTTTCAATCAAATTCTTTTACAATTTTGATTTTGACCATTCTGGAACAAAAAATGATGAAGGCGACCTTGCGTTTGTGTTGGAATTTGATTATGACGACAAGATTGTGCTTACAAAATTTGAATGTGATTGCGTTCAAAAAATTCCGTTCTTTGATATCCGTTTGAAAATAAATCAAAATTATTATTATTCTTTCCAAATGTATCTGGATTTGTACTTGACGTTTGAAAAATGGGACAAAGATATTGATGGAAAATATATAAGTGATATCTTTGATATGTTCGACCAAAATGGTGAACTTTGTTTGTTTGCAAATTACAAGCCAAAGGATGTAAAAATTTGTTTCAGTGCACAAAAGTTGGAAAGAACATCTTTCAATGGCAAAATTGTTTTGATAAATCTGTTTGGAGACAGTGAGTTCAAAGACGTTACAAGCAGTGTTGACAAAAATAGCCTTGAAAGCAAACTTGAAAATATGTTTCCAGACGGCGCAGAAAATTATATCCTTGAAAAATTTGATACGGGATTTCAACTTGTAAAAGCGGTCTGAAAACAAGCAAAAAAAAATATATTTTTTCAATTCACAGATTTGTGTCTGTGAATTTTTTTTGATTTGTTTTGTCATGTTTGGATGAAAATTGTCATAAATTATTTTAAGGTGAATTTATGGAATATGATGATTTTTTGCTTGCAGAAGATTACAGTCAAATTGCGAAAGCGTACTTTCAAAACATGAAAGAAAAGGGATATGCTTTTGTAAGATTGGATGACCAAGAACAAAAAAGAAAAGAGTATGCGCAAAGATTGGTTGATACTTTGACACTTACAACAAACGATTACAAAAAGATTATGCCATACTTGAAATTGGCTGAAAAACAATTTTTGAATCAACTTTTTTCACTGACCCAAGCACAATGCGAAAGTTTGAAAAGGATGTACGATGTCCAAAGCCAAAATTTGTGTCAAAAAAAAGATATCAAAAAGGTTGTGTCCAACGAGGCAAAAATCCTTTGCGATATGCTTGAACTTTTGTTTTTGGAACAAGACGAAAATTTTGCAATAATAAAAAACATGATTTTTGAAAGATTGCAAATTCTTAAACAAGAATAAGCGACTTTTTGATTTTGGAAATCTTTGACAAAAAATAAAAATTTGTACATCTTAATTTCACTTTTTTAGTGTAAATTGATTGGTGTACAAGTTTTTTTTGACTTGACAAACAATGTTTTTCTTTTTATAATATTTTTGTGAAAAAGTTGACTTTGTATTTTTGCATTTGTTGTCTTGTTGCCTTTGCATTTGTTGGCATCAATACTTTTTGCAATCAAAGTTTTGCAAATGTGCAAAAGGTTCGCATAACAGTGGACAACACACCCATTTATTCAAGACAAGACTTTTTGGATATCAACAAATCTGAAAGAGAAACTGCACTTTTGCAAAAAGCAAGATTGCATCAAATTTTTACAGTTTCGCAGGAATATGACAAAGTCTATGGGATATATTTGGATGAAAATCAAAATACTGTCGGCTATGTTTTGAAAAGCATGACCATCGACAACAGCATTTCATCCCCACAAAAAAGTTTGAATTACAATGCCGAAATTCTGGCAGATGCAAATACCTTTGAAAAACTTGGCGACGAATACAAAATGCTTGAAACAGTTTTGAAAAAGGGTGACAAGGTTTGCATTTTGAACGGATACAATCAAAATTCACAGTACACGTTTGTAAGTTTTTATTCGGGTGACGTGCTTTTGAATTGCTATGTAAAAACCGAAGTTTTAAAAGTCCCAGGTGTAAGCAGTACTTTGATTGTTTCGCTTTCTGTTTTGGTTGCTGGATGTACGATTGCAATCATACTTACAAAATTGGTCGTTGGAAAACAAAAGAAGATAAAATCCAAAAATATGTAGGAAGGTGTAATTATGGCAGAGATTTTCAAAAAGAAATTGGACAAAACTGTTGACAAAACAATTGACAAAGCTATTGACAAAATTGTTGATGAAACTTTGGAAAAATTGGATAAAAAAGATTAAAGGTTGGTATTTATGTTTGAGAACTACAAAAAAAGTAGGTCACTGAGAAAACAAACAAAATTGTTTGAAGATGAAAAATTTGATATTGACGAAGAGGGGCGTGGAATTATTGAAATTGGTGCTGGTGATTACAGCGATATTTTTTCTTATTACAGTTTGAACAATTACAATGTGCTTGACAGTGAATTTAATGCCTTTTTGGAAACAAAGGCAGATGCAATTCCAATGAAACACGAACTGACACTCAACTTTCATGTCAAAGAACCTGACGAAGCGAAAGAACAAGAAATAAAATTTGCATTGAAAGAAAATTACGAACGTGAAATTCATGCAATCAATCGAAAAATGCACCGAAATAATATATTTTCACTGTATATGCTTTTAATGGGGTTTTTGTTTTTTGTGGTTTATATAACAATTGTGCATTTCAATTTGTATTTTGCAATCAAAGTTGTTTTTGAAATCGCAACCTGGGTGTTCTTTTGGGAAGCGGTTGACAGTTTCTTTTTGGAGCGCAGGCATCTGAAAATTGAACGGCTGAAAAAATACAGACTGTTGAAAAGCAAAATTGTTTTGAGTGAATTTGTCATAAAAACATTTGGCAAACAGGGCGGAGAAAAAAAACATTTGGCAAAAAAGAAAAATAATGAAAATGAACAAAACTCAAAGAAATAAATTGCTCAGTGAGTAAACAATCAAATAACAAAAATTTGTGTTAAAATCTAAGCGAATTTTATATATAAAAAAATGTATACCACACTGGTATACATTTTTTGATTTTTTATGCCACTTTGTCAACGCGTATCGACAAGTTTTGTTTGTCGTTTGCGTCGCCGACGATTCGTACGGTTTCTTCTTTAAGTTCGTAACACAAATTTACCACCGAAACACTTTCATAATTTTCAAGTGTGATTTGGCATTCGCCGGTGCCGTCGGGTTGACGATTTACCGAAAGGGGAAGGTTTGAACCGTCCAAAACCGTGGTTTCAAATCTTTTTTTGCTGTCGTAATGAATTCCACTGATTGTAATTTTCAATTTTGAAGTGCATTTGTTTGTAAACTTGAAACTTATTGTAATCTTTTTGTTGTTTTGTGTAAACGTTGTGTCTACGTCTGGGATTTCCCAAAAACTGTGATCAAATTCGCCATTTTCGGCATTTGCAACAAACGTACTGCCACCAGCGGTACCTTCAATTGTAAGTTTTGCCTCTTGCGGAACATACACAAGATCAACACGATTGTTCCAACTGTATTTGTAAGAAATCAAACTCAAAACAACTCCAACACCAATCAATGTTGCCACAACAACTAAAGACACTATTGACAAAGCAAGTTTCAATCTTCGTTTTTCCATAAACACTTCCTTTATATTCATTTTACACATTTTGTTGCTTTTTAACAAATATTTTGCAAAAAATTTTCGATAACTGTGATTGTAAAATGTAATTCAAGATGAAATTGTCAAAAAGTTGGCAAATTGTCATATCGGATTATTGATTTTCTTTGGAAAATGTGATATCCTTGAAAAAAAGGAGTCTTTGATGAAAGGTTCATTGAATAAAGGATTTTTGTCGTACTTGTTGCTTTTTGTGGGACTTTTGATGGCATGTGTTTTGATTATGATGACCATAATGCTCTTGTCACCTGGTACTTCAATTTTGGGTTATTGCTATGTAAGGCAGACCAAAGTTTACACTATCGACACATTTGATGGTGATGACGGAACAAATTATGTTGACAACGAAGGAAACAAAATCAGTTTTGCAAATGAAGAAAATAAAAAATTTATTAACTTTTCAAAAATTGATGTGTTGAATATTTTGGTAAATTGTTCGTCTGTAAAAGTAAGGCGGGGTGATTTTTCAAGAATAAAAGTCACCACAACTGTAAAAGGCTTTGCAAAATCAAAAGATGTCAAAGATGTTGTCGTAAACAAATGTTATGATACTGAGTTTTCACTTTCGATTGACGTTCAAGACCAAAATTATTTGTGGACTATTGCCGATGGTCGTGTGATTGAAATAACTCTTTCAGAATATGATTATAATGAACTTGAAGTCAATATTTTCACAAAAAAAGGAAACATTGCGTTTGCAAACGATAAAGCAAATACTATAAATGAAAATATTATGATTTTTGGCACAATAAAAGCACAAACCGAAAACGGCAATATCTGGCTTTCAGATGACGTAAATCCAAATGGACTTTTGAAAAAAATTGATTTGAACACAAAAAAAGGTGATATAACTGTTGGCAATGTGAAGAAATTTGTTGTTGAAACCGCCCCAGAAAACAACCGCATCCCAACAGTAACTTTAACCGCCCAAAACGGAAAAATAACAACAAAAGATATACAAGCAGACGTTTTGACTTTGGCTGGCGAAAAAACAAAAACAGATATCGGCAATATCGAAGCAAACAAGGTTGACTTCCATATCAAAAGTGGAATTGTCAAACTTGGCAATATAACTGGTGATTTGGCGGACAGCAATGAAGTAGCAAACAATGTAAAACTTGACGTTGGTGACGTAAGTGGAAGTGTGGTGTTGCCACAACTTACTGATTCGGAAGTGATGTTTGGTAATATTGGCGGTGACGTTTTGATAAGCACAAAGGCTGGAAGTGTCAACATCAAAAAAGCATCAAAGAAAATTGATATTCGCACACAGGGCGGAAAAATTGACATAAAAGTTGCAAATGGCGAAAACACAACTTACTTGTCAACAAAAAAAGGTGCAATCAATGCAAAATTTGTCGATGTAAAAGGACAAAATGACATTTTGAGCGAAAATGGACAAATTTCAATCAGTTATATCCAAAACGATATATTCAAACTGATTGCAAAAGCAAAAAATATAAATTTCAAGTCGGAGAACAAAACAATCAAGGATCAAGCAACAGGGTATCCAAGCACAAGTAACAGCGAAGTTGCCACAAGTGATATTGTAAACGTTCAAACAAAAGGCGATGTAGATATTTACAGTGTACCAGGCGTTTAATTTCAAGTGCAATGAATAACTTTTTCAACTATGGTGGCGGTCGAAAGACTGCCACTTCTGTTTATTCTGCCAAGATTCAAAAGGCATTCTGCATCGCCAGTGGTTATTTTGTTGGCACGTTCTTCACATGTCAAAATAAGTTTGTAGCCACGACGGGACAAAATCTGTTTTGAAAGATTGTTGTATTTTCCAAAAGGATAAGCAAAAACATTGGTTTCAAGACCCGTGTTTTTTTTGAGTGCGTTTTCAAAAAGGTCAATGTCATCGTTCAAATTTTTGGTGTATTCTTCATCGGTTTCACAGCATCTTTGACCTATGCCATATCTTGGTGAAAACTTGTGCATATCAAAAGTGTGATTGCCAATTTCAAAGCAACCGCTTTCGGATATTTGTTTTATTTGTCCCCAAGTAAGATGTGAATAATTTGGGTTTGAGTCATCTTTGACAGAAAAGTTGTCACTTATTTTTGCGATTACGTTTATGTTTGCTTTTGCATTGTATTTTTTCAAAACTTCCAAGCCGTAATAAAGGTTGTTATAATATCCGTCGTCAAAGGTTATCATAATAGGTTTGGATGGGAGTGGCTTTTTGTTGTATACATAATCAATCACTTGAGAAGGAAATACCGTTGTATAACCATTTTGCTGTAATGCAATGATGTCTTGTTCAAGTTGAAACTTTGAAACTATGTATGTACCTGTTTTGCTGTTTAGTATGCTGTGGTACATCAGTATTGGAAGTGAAACGCTCTGTTCATCACAAAAACTTTGTAAAGACGGTGCAAAGCCAAAGCCTATACAAAAAATACAAATGATAGCCAATGTAATACATAAAAATTTTTTCATACTGGTAGTATGCGTAACTTTTTCAAAAAAATGTATATACATCTTGTGGGTATTTTTTTTGTAATTGCTTTATGTTGTGATATCAAAAAAAAGTTTTTTTTTGCCACATTTTTGTGTTGACAAAATTGAAACAAACGGGTATGCTTGACACTGGATAATATGAAAAAGGAGGGATTTTTTTGAATACATGCAATAACAAATATTGCTTTTTCAATCAATCTAATATGTGTCGTTTTGAGGGGAACACACAGTTGGACAAGCACGGGATGTGCAAAAATATGGTTATATTCAATCAAGAATACAACCACCGAGTTTACAAATTTAAACTTTGTGAGGGTCAAAAATTTTGACAATATGCAAAAATATCTTTTGCATAAATTGCAGAAGAAAACAATGCATTTTGCAAGACAGTCGCTTTGACGAATTTGGAATTTGTCAAAACATTTGCATAAAAGACAAAACACATAAAGAAGAAAATCAAAAATTTGTTAAACTTGTCACATCACCGCTTGATTAAAAGCAAAAAAACAAGCCCAATTTATTATCCTTGGGCTTGTTATTTTTTTGTGCTTTGCATTTTTTGTATTGATATTATTCTTGCGATTGTTCTATTTCTGTTTTGTTTTGAACTACTTGCGTTTTCAAAAGGTCGCGGATATCTTTCAAAATTTGGTCGGTTGTTTCAACTTTTGGTTTGTTTGCCTCTTCCAATGCCCTTGCTTCGGCAAGCGCTTGTGCTTTTTGTTCCAAATGTTCTTTCCATGCTTTTTTGAAAGGAATTTTGTTTTGTTTTGCAAATGCTTTTACACTTTTGCGTTCGCTGATATATTCCTTGTCAGTAGCGTGGTACATTGCGTCTTTGAAAACTTCGTTTGCTTTCATTGCTGTTTTGAGTGCAATAAACAAAACAAATGCAATGATAAAGAAATTGATTATTGCAGTGATGAATGAACCCCAGTCGATGAATATGCTTTTTGCAAGGTCGATTTCACCGTTTACATCATAAACTTTTTTCAAAAAAGTGTATGCCTTTTCAAGTCCGTTTTCGCCACCAAGTGACAAAAGTAAGTTGATAAAAGGCATGATGATTTTGTTTGTAAGGGCGGTTACGATTGTACTGAATGCACCACCGATGATAACGCCGACAGCCATGTCAACAATATTTCCACGGCTTATAAATTTTTTGAATTCGGCAAAAAATCCATGCACATCTTTTTTTATTTTTTCTTCACCTTTTTTGTTTTTCATTCTTTCTCCTTTATTCAAACATATCCCTTACAGCATCGGCAACGGTTTTTACTGTTGACACAACACGTTGCAAAATTGTTGAACCTTTTTGAGCATAGTTCATAAAATTTTGAGCGACTGACAATGGCATAAGGATGTTTGATTGAACTGGTTGGTGCTCCATTTTTTCTTGCAAAAGTTTTGATTTTGCAATTTCATCCTGACGCTCCCTTTCGGCTTGTTGCAAAAAGTTTTGTATAATGACTTTTTTGTCAAATTCTTTTTTGTAAGTTTCTTCCAAAAGTTCACTGAGTTTTTTGTTGAGTGCATAGATATTTTGATACGCTTTGAGTGTATTTATGTTTGGATTTTTGAGTTTTCCAATGGCAATTTCAAGCATCTTTTCACGACAATTCAAAAAAAACAAAATATCTTTGACTTGAAGTTCGATGTTCACACCTTTAAAGTCTGCGAACTCGCCCGAATCATATCTTGATTGAAGTTCATTTTTCAAAACCCTGTTGTTTTCCAAGGCATTTTTGAAGCATTGTTTTACTTCACGATTGCCACGTGACAAAAATTGAGGTGTTTTTATTTCACTTTTGTCCCTTGCGTTTTTTAAGTATTTTTCAATATAAGGAAGATCCAATTTGAAATTTTCGCCAAGCGGATCCCAATCAAACTTCAAATATGCTTGTCCAAGTGATTCGTGTTGCATATTGAGTGCGTTCAATTTGTCATAATCGACTTTGGAGTAGTCAATTTTTGCTGTTTTGTTCATAAAAACCTCTTATATAAAGATATAATATCAAACTGCTTTTTTTTTGTCAATTATTGACATAAACTTGAAAAAAACATTTGAGGTACTTTTGTAATCTCTAAATAACGTTTTGCGAAAAGAAAATAATACAAAAAAAATTGACATATAGTGCGGTTTCAAAGTATATTAAAGAAAAAAAGGAGAAACTTTATGGAACTTAAAGGAACAAAAACCGAAAAAAATTTGATGGAAGCATTTGCTGGAGAAAGCCAAGCACGCAACAAGTACACTTTTTTTGCATCCAAGGCAAAAAAAGATGGTTACGAGCAAATTGCAAATATTTTTTTGCAAACCGCTGACAACGAAAAGGAACACGCAAAAATTTGGTTCAAAGCTTTGAATGGTGGAAAAATTGACGAAACATATGCAAATTTGATTGAGGCTGCCGCTGGTGAAAAGGGTGAATGGAGTGATATGTACGTAAGAATGGCAAAGGAAGCCAAAGAAGAAGGCTTTGACAGACTGGCTTATCAATTTGAAGCAGTTGGAAAAATCGAAAAGGAACACGAACAAAGATTTTTGGCTTTGGCAAAAAATATAAAGGAAGGGAAGGTGTTTGCAAAGGAAGGTGAGACAGTTTGGATTTGCCTGAATTGCGGACATATCCACGTTGGAAAACAAGCGCCTGCCGTTTGCCCAGTTTGTGAACATCCACAATCATACTTTGAAGAGTTCAAAGCAAATTATTGAAATTTTGTCCGCTTTTAAAGCGGGCTTTTTTTTGCTTTGAAATCAAAAAAATAAAAACGATTTTTTTTTGAAAATAGGCACAAAAATATTTTTGAAAAAAAACCAAAAATTTGCAAAAAACCATATTGACAGATTGGCAAAATTGTAATACAATCAAAACGTAAAAAGAGGTAAAAAAATGGTTAGTATATTTTTGACAATTGGAATTGTAGTAGGCAGTGCCCTTACCGTAAGTGGGGCAGCGATGATTGTAAAAAAATGCAACAAAAATTTGGAAAAAAATCAATCTGCGGACTGCATTTTGCAAGATTTGCCTTATTCAATTCAAAAACCGATTGAAAACTACTATGATTTGTTTTTGAAGGAAGAATTTTCAAAAACAACAAACAAAAGAAGAACGGATGGATTTATTGCGAACAATCATTTTGGTGATTTTGGTATGTAGGAGTTTAAAATGGAAAATCAAAGAAAGCACGATTGCATGCTTATGCTGATTGCACAAACAAGGGCAATTATACAAAACTTGAAAGACGAAGAAAACAAATATTACACACGATTTTACAAATGTAAAGAAGTGGTTTTGGACGTTGAATCTTTGTCAGTTGTTCAAATGTTTCTTGCAAAATCAAAAATTCTTGAAAAGTATATGAACATTGCAAACAAGCACAGTGAACAAGAAATTTTTGACAAAATTGAAACTCTTCGAGATCAAGTAGGCAAGCTTCGAAATGACGAAATCGTTATAACTTATTTGAACGGGAAAAAGAACTTGGAAGATTTGCGCCTTCAATGCGTGGAAATTACAAGACTCAGAAAAAAATATGAAAACGACTTGAAAAAATACATTAAGGAACTTGTAAGATACAAAAGAAGAATAAAACAAAACGACACTGAAAAATTTATGTAATATTTTTTTTCAAAAAATTGAATTTGAAAATAAAAGGAGTGCAATGTGAAGCAAGACAAACAAAGATTTTTGCAAAAGGCAATAATTGAAACAAAAAAGATTTTGCATGATTTGATTGAACAAGAAGGCAGAGCGTACAACTTGTATTATGATTACAAAAAACAAATTGCTGACTTGAAACAACTGCCAATAATCACAAAATTCAACGATATTACAGTTAAATATATTGCTGCTCGCAATGTTTTGAATATCAAAAACTCCCTTTATATATCTGTGGAAGTTGCAAATGAAATGGCACAGCAACAACTTATTTACAGAAAACAATTAAGCGATTTGCATTCCGATGAAAATGTAAAAAAATATATTTCAGCGTCGGGCGGACAAAAGGAAATGAAAAGACTTTGTATGTTTTTGACCGAAGAAAGATACAGATGTGAAAAGTTCCTTGAAAAAGCACAAAAAAAATTGAAAAAACTGACGAAAAGCAATGCGCTAGTAAAGTAAAAGGTTTGAAAATTTGATTTTTTCTTGATGTTACAACAAAAATTGGCTTTTATTGGTTTGAAAAATACAAAAAAAGTTTTTCTTAAAAAATATTTTATGTTATACTTTGTTGAAAATGTTTTTTGCAAAAGCAAAGCACATTGGAAAAAAGTATAACTTTTTTTAAGGAGAGAAAAATGGCTTTTTTTGATTTGTTTAAAGAGCGTATAACACAACCTGTTGTACACGAGGCAGAAGAAAATTTGGTTTTGTCAAGTGGTGCACATATTTTGATAGATTGCAACAATGTCAAAGTTGAAGGCAAGGCAATAATTTTGGAAGCGACAAATTCGCATATTGCCAGCATAAGCGGAAATGCGAAATTGCAAATTTTGAACAGCGGAGTTATTGATGAAGTTTCGGGCAAGGCACGCATTGGACTTGTAAAGCAAGGTAATATTGGTGTTGTAAAAGGAAAAGTAAAAATTACGACAATAAACAGTTGCTTTATTGAGTATTTGAAAAACAAAGTACGTATTGGAACATTCAATGGTGGTGAAATAAAATTTGTTGATGATAAAGCGGTTATTGAAACAATCAATGATGGCAAATTTTTGTTTGTTCGTGGAAAGGCACGTATTGGAACAATGATAAATGGTGACATAACTGGTATTATTGACAATGCTTATCTTACAACTATGATGAATGGAAACATAAAATATGTGTTGAACAAGTGCAGTATTGGAACAATAAACAACGGCAATGTCGGGGAAATTTGTGACAGTGGCGAAATCGAAACCTTCAACAACGGTCACGTTGACTTTATGCGAGGAACAGCAGTTGTTTGCCAACAAATTGCAGGTGATATCGGTCAAAAAAGCAAAAATGCACTTGTTGTATATTCGCAAGAAGAAACAAGACTTGCAAATCTTTTGAAAAATCAAGAAGAACAAGAGGAAAAGAAAGAAGAGGTGTTTGAAGAAATCGAAGTCAAAGCCGAAGAACAGGCACAGGTCGAAGTTGAACAACCAACAAAAAAAACAAAAAGAAAATAATTTGACAAAAACAAGGAAACATATTGGAAGCAAAAATATTTGTTTATATATTGATAGGTGTTTTTGTGGCGATGTTGATTGTTTGTCTTTCAATCGCCTCATTTGCTGGTGCCCATGTTTTTGAAAAATACAAATATTATAATAATTTTATGTCATCATCTTTTACTGTTGCCAGTGATTTTTGTTGCATGGTCAGTCAAAGATATCTTAATTCTACGGTAAAAATTGGAAAACGTGGTGGTGAACTTACAGACGCTTATGTTCCAAATCAAAAAATAGTTTTTTTATCACAAAACACTTTTGATAATTCTTCGATTGCATCGCTTGCGATTGCAGGTCACGAACTTGGACACGCATATCAAGATTTTTTGGATCCAAAACTTTTTGAAAGACACAATTTGTACAAAGTGCTTTGCAAGGTTTTGGGACTTTTGATGTACCCACTTTTTGCAGCGGGTATTGTTTTGTTGTTTGCAAGTCAAAGTGTTTTGCCAAGCATTTTATGCGTTGCCAGCGCTATTCTTATATTTTTATTTGCGTTGTTTTTGAAATTTGTAACAATAAAAATTGAAAAAGATGCATCAAAAAAAGCGCTTGTATTTTTGCGTGAACTTGGCATTTTGGACGAAGTTGAACTTGAATATGCAAGGAAATTTTTGAATGCAGCACTTTTGACTTATATAGCGGATTTTTTGCAGGCAATTTTGGGCTGGACAGGACTTACAAGAAAAACAAAAATTTTTGGAGGTTGATATGTCAAAGTATATTTTGGGAATTGACGAAGGAACAACGTCAGTAAGGGTTGGTTTGTTTGATGTGGACAAAAAATGTTTGATTGACGTTGTGCACAAAAAAATCGACGTGTTTTTGCCACATGAAGCATGGGTTGAACAAGACGGAAACCAAATTTTTTCGGCGACCGAAAATTTGATAAAGGACATAGTTCTTAAAAATAATACAAGTGCAAGTGACATACTTGCAATCTCGATAACAAATCAACGTGAAACAACACTTGCGTGGGACAAAACAACTGGCGAATGTGTTTATCCAGCAATAAATTGGCAATGCAGAAGAACCGCAAAAATTGTGGAAGATCTTGACGAAAATCAAAAGACTTATCTGAAAAACACAACAGGGCTTATACCCGATGCGTATTTTTCGGCATCAAAAATAAAGTGGCTTTGTCAAAACAACGCAAAAGTGCAACAACTTGCAAAAGAAAACAAATTGGCGTTTGGTACAATCGAAAGTTATTTGATTTTTGCCCTTACAAAAGGCAAAAGTTTTGTAACTGATGTTACAAACGCATCAAGAACGATGCTTATGTCGCTTGAAACTTGCAGTTGGGATGATGGTTGCCTTGAAATTTTTGGAATTGACAAAAACTGGCTTGGAAAAATTGTTTGCAATGACGAAGTTGTTGGATTTTATGAACTGGACGGTGTGCTTATTCCAATTTGCGGAGTGATTGGCGACCAGCAAGCGTCATTGTTTGGGCAGATGTGTTTTGAAAGTGGCGAATGTAAAGTGACCTATGGCACTGGGTGTTTTTTGGTGATGAACACGGGCAAAAAAATTTTGAATAATCCTTTCCTTTTGTCCACAGTGGGATACAAAACAAAAGGGCAAGATGCTGTTTATGCACTTGAAGGCAGTGTTTTCAACGCTGGCAGTTGCATTGACCTTTTGAAAGATTGGGAACTTATTTCGGATGCCAGTCAAATTGACACAATATGTCAAAGTGTTCCCGACAGTGGGAAAATTGTGTTTGTGCCTGCGCTTACTGGTCTTGGTGCGCCATACTGGGATATGGGTGCAAGAGCAATCTTTGTTGGAATGACCCGAGCAACAAAAAAGGCACATCTTGTCAGGGCAGTGGTCGAATCAATAGCATTTTCTTGCTTGGACCTTTTGCTGGAAATGCAGACAGATGTTGGCAAAGTAAAACAGTTAAAGTGTGATGGTGGCGTAAGTCAAAGTCAGTTTTTGATGCAGTTCCAAAGCGACATTGCCAGTACAAAACTTACCATCCCGCAAGATTTTGAAATGACGCTTCTGGGAAGTATTTACATGGCACTTTTGGGCATGGGAATTTGCGAGCAAAAAGAACTCAAAAGTATGTACAAAGTCAAAACAAAATTTTTGCCAAACATGGATGTTGACACAATAAAACGAAAGTACCTTCGCTGGCGCCGGGCGGTTTTAAGGTCATTGAGGTGGGCAGAATGAAATTGACAGATTTTGAAAGTTTTGATGGGTCTTTGCTGAAAGCATATATTTTTGAACCAAAAACAAAAGCAAAAGCAGTTGTGCAATTTGCGCACGGAATGCAAGAATACAGTGCAACTTATTTTGAGTTTGCAAATTTTTTGGCAGACAACGGATACATTGTGGTTTTGTTTGACCAACGTGGGCATGGGAAAAGTGTACAAAAGCAGGATTTGGGAAAGGTTGGCAAGGAACAAAGAAATCCCGTTTCATTGCCAGCAGATTTTGACCTTAAAAAACTTGAAGACGATATTTTTTGGCAAACTTTGGCAGACCATATTTTGCTTACAAAAAAACTCAAAGCAAAGTATCAGTTGCCTGTGTATTTTGTTGGACATTCGTATGGCTCGTTTGTTGGACAGGCATATTTGGAACAATGCAAAGACATGGACAAAGTTGTGCTTGTTGGCAGTGGCTATATGAAAAAGCCATCTGTGCTGTTTGGAAAATTGGTTGCAAACATTGGCAAAAATTTCAAGGGCAAAGACAGTGTTGCCAGCATGGTTGAAAAACTTAGTTTTGAACGTTTCAAAAAAAGATTTGACACAGGCAGTTGGGTTACAAGTGATGAAGAAGAAACCAAAAAGTTTTATGCTGACGAACTCAATGGCACGCCATTTTCTTATGGCTTTTATGCAAGTTTGTTTTCTCATCAACTCAAACATCCAAACAAAAAAGCACTTGCAAACGTTGACAAAAGGTTGCCGATACTTCTGCTCAGTGGGCAGGATGATGTGATTGGGGATATGGGAAAAGGAACAACAAAACTTTTTGATGCATACAAAAGTTGTGGACTTAATGTAAAAATGCATTTGTATCCAAATCTTAGGCATGCAATTTTGCAGGAAAGTGAAAAAACAAAAATATTTGACGAAATTTTGTCCTTTTTAGATAAAAATTCTTAAAAACAAAAAAAAATTTAAAATTTTTTTGTAAAACGCCTTGATTGAAATATGTATTCGTTGTATACTGGTGAACGTCGAAGGAAATGTTATTATGGAAAATATTTTGGAATTTATCAAAAAAACAAAAATGATTGAAAGTGGTGACATTGTTGGGGTTGCTGTAAGCGGTGGTCAAGATTCAATGGCACTTTTGCATTTTTTGAAAAACAATGCGTACGAACTTGATTGTGAAGTTGTTGCAATCCACGTTGACCATTGTATAAGGGAAAACAGTTCAGATGACGCCGATTTTGTTATGGACTGGTGCAAACAACATGGCATAAGATTTTACAAATTCCGTGTTGATGCAACAAAAATCGCCAAGGAACGTGGACTCAGCATCGAAATGGGTGCAAGGGAAGCACGCTATGGTGTTTTTGACGCACTTATAAAAAAAGGCGTTGTTTCAAAGATTGCACTTGCGCATCACAAATCTGACCAAGCCGAAACTATACTTTTGCATCTTTTCAGGGGAAGTGGCGTTGCTGGAATCAAGGGCATGGAGCCAATCCGTGACGAAGTGTATATCCGTCCGATGCTCAACACCGAAAAAAGCGAAATCAAAGAATATCTTGTTGCAAACGATATTCCTTATGTCGAAGACGAAACAAACAATGATGAATCTTATCAACGCAATTATGTCCGTCATCGCATTTTGCCACAAATCACAAAGGTTTGGCCAAATGCAATCAATTCAATTATAAACTTTTCAAAAGATTGCACCAATGATGACGAATACATAAAATCTCAAATTTGCATGGATGCAGTAATAAGTGAAGGCAAAACAATCAAGATTCCTCTCAATTATTTTTTGTATCCACAAGCGATTGTTACACGTATTATATTCAACGCACTTTCACAAATTGGTGTAAAAACAGATATCGAACGCAAGCATTTGGACCTTATCTTGGCACTTGCAAAATCCAGTGAAAATGGCAAAAGAATCGACCTTCCAAACAGCATTTGTGTTCACAAAGAATATCAGTACATATCACTTACAAACAAATTCAAAGAAAAACCAGTTTTGTACTTCCCACTCAAATGTGGCGAGTTTGAAGTTGAAGGTTTTGGAAAAGTAAAAGTAAAACGTATCAAACCACAAGATTTTGTCAAAGAAAACAACAATCTTATGATTGACCCCAAAAATGTTCCCAAAGACGCAGTATGGCGTTTCAGACAAGACGGGGATATGTTTGAAAAATTTGGCGGCGGAACAAAAAAACTCAAAAGTTATTTGGCTGACAAAAAGATACCTCAAAGATTGCGCAACATTCTTCCAGTTTTGGCTTATGAAAATGAAATTTATGCAATCGCAGGCGTTGAAATAAGCGAAGCAGCAAGGGTTGAACAAGGCGTAAAAACTGCTTACCTTATCACCGTTTCACAAAATTAAAAAACAAAAATCGGAAAAATTATTTCTCCTATAACAAAAACATTTTTTAATCTCCCCGGAGCTGCCGGAGCAACTATTATTCTTAGTTTTATCGG
>CAJKWP010000004.1 GCA_905203645.1 uncultured Christensenella sp. | reverse complement strand
AATATAAAAAAAGAAAGAAAAAATGGAAAAATACAACAATTTCAAAAAAAAATATGGTCAAAATTTTTTGACTGACAAAAATCTTTTGTCAGCAATAGTACGTGATGCAAACATAACAAGTGACGACCAAGTGCTGGAAATTGGTGCAGGCGAAGGTGCACTTACTCAAGCACTTTGTGCTGTGGCACAAAAAGTTGTGTCCTATGAAATTGACAGTGAACTTTTGCCAATATTGGGGCAAAAATTCAAGAATCAAAAAAATGTGCAAATAGTTTTTGGGGATGCACTCAAAAGCGATATTTGTGAAATCGAAAAGCACTTTGACAAAAAATATCACTTGGTTGCAAATATTCCTTACTACATCACATCACCACTTATATTCAAATTTTTGGAAAATTCAAACAATGTTTTGGACATAACTATAATGATACAAAAGGAAGTAGCGGAACGCATTTGCGCAAAGCCAAATTCTTCACAGTATGGGGCACTTTCAGTTGTCTGTCAAAATTATTGCGACTGCAAAATTATGCGCACGGTCAGCAAAAAGATGTTCAAGCCTGTTCCAAAAGTTGATTCGGCAGTTATATTTATGAAGGTCAAAAAAACTTTCGACAGCGACTTTTCTTATCTTGTAAAAAACAGTTTTGCTATGCGACGCAAAACCTTGTACAACAATATTCAAAATGCTTACGATATTTCAAAACAGCAACTTTTGGATGCCTTCAAACTTTCAAATATAAGTAACAACGCCCGTGCCGAAAATTTGGATACACAGCAATTTAACGCACTTTGCACTTGCCTTAAAACTTTCGACAAAATAAAATAAAAAAACAAAAAATACTACTCACAAAACTTCCTTGCAATTTAATACAATATATGTGTTGATACTTGCTTTTGCAAACAACTTTTACATATATTGCAATTTGCAAGGTTTTTTTAAGGAGAAAAATATGTATTTCAAAAAAACTATCATTCTTTCGGCAGTTGATGGGGAAGCGCAAAAAGCAGTTTTGAATATCGAAAAATTCAAATCGCGTTTGGAAGGACAAATCAAACTTTACAATTTCAAGTCCGAACCACAAGGTGTTTTGACTTTGGGCTTTTTGAAGGATGGCAAAGTTGTAAAAGCAGGTCTTCACAAACAACAACAAAACAAATATACTTTTGTTATCGAAGATGCAGTTGATGCAGACCTTTTGCAAGACGAAAAAACTTTGACCTGCGCTTTGGTCAACACAAATCAAGGTCAGTCAAAACCACTTTTGTTCGGCTCTTCTGATGGCAGATTGCCACTTTCAAGCGAACTTCGCCTTGCAAGCGGAATAACTTTGTTTGACGAACCACTTTCCCAGCAAAAAACACAAGAGTTTTTGGATGAACAACAAATTGATTATGAAGATGATGTCAAAGCCGAAATCGAAAGTGCAATAGACAAAGAACTCGGTTGCAACAAATGCGCGGATTGCAAATATCGTCAAGCATTTTACACCCAAAACGTAAATGATATTCCCCAAGAAGTTGAAGACCAAAACGATTTTTATCAAGATGTCAAAGGTCAACTTGATGAACTTTTTACAAAATATCCCGAAGAAGAATTTTTGAAAGATATTATCCCAAATTCAAAATGGGCGAAAATTTCACTTGATGACGGTGAATATTATGTTGTCGGACTTATTTATGATGACGGCGAACTCAAATACATCTGCTATGGCTTGCCAGGACTTTCAAACCAGATGCCCGAAGAAATGGGCAAGTATGCCAAGTGGTTGCCAGTAGTGCCAGATGACCAAAACGGATTTGGATATTGGTTGTCATATCAAGATGCCAAAAACGGCGAACAAGTCGAACTCGAAATTGTTTGATTGAATACAAAATTTCAAGTATATTGCTTGGAATTTTTTTTACGTTGATGTAAACAAAAGAATTTACAAAATGCAAAAATGTATGTATAATGAAAGACATATATACAAGGAGTTTACATCATGAATTTTGTCAAAACACCAGTAAAAGGTATGCCAGAACAAACGCCACAAGACATGGAAATAAGGGAATATGCCCTTCGTAAAATCAAAGACACGTATTCAAAATTCGGCTTTATGCAAATAAGCACACCATATATCGAACACATCCAAAATCTTACAGGCAAACAAGGCGGCGAAAACGAACAACTTATCTTCAAAATTCTCAAACGCGGTGAAAAATTGCAAAACGCAAATGGGCTGGAAGATATGTGCGACAGCGGTCTCAGATACGATTTGACTTTGCCACTCGCCAGATTTTATGCCAACAACTGCGAATCTTTGCCAATGCCATTCAAAGCATTGCAAATTGGCGATGTTTTCAGGGCTGACCGTCCACAAAAAGGAAGATTCAGACAGTTTACTCAATGCGACATAGATATCCTTGGCGACGCAAGTTGCCTTGCCGAAATTGAACTTATTTGCGCAACAACAAACATGCTTTGCGAATTGGGGATAAACCAACTCAAAGTCAGAATAAATGACCGCAATATTTTGAAGGCTATGGCACTTTGTTGCAACTTTCCACAAGACCAACTTGACACAATTTTTATTATTTTGGACAAAATGGACAAGATTGGACTTGACGGCGTAAAAGAAAGCCTTGTTCAACTTGGCATCGAACAAAGCAACGTGCAAAAATATTGTGCATTTTTTGAAAATCTTGAAAATAGCCAAAATTTAGAGCAATATCTCAACCAATTTGGCGATTTTTTGCCAAAAGATATTGCAAACAACCTTGAAACAATCATTCAAACAACATCACAAATTGTTGACCAAAATTGCAAGATTGTCTTTGACCCAACCTTGGTAAGGGGAATGTCATACTACACAGGCACGATTTTTGAAATAGAATTGGAAAACTACAATCTTTCTGTTTGTGGCGGCGGAAGATATGACAAAATGATTGGCAAGTTTTGCAACAAAGACGTTCCAGCATGTGGCTTTTCAATCGGCTTTGAACGTATCATTTCTGTTATAAAAGAAAACAATTTGCTTCCAATCGAACAAAAGGAAAAAATAGCAATTTTGATTGCAAAAGATTGCGATGAAAACAAAATCAAAGAAGCAATAAATCAAGCGACCGCTTTGCGTGCAGAAGGCAAAGTTGTGATGATTTCACCAAAAAATAACAATTCAAAATTCCAAAAAGAAACGCTCTCAAACTATGGCTATACAAAATTTATTGAAATATTCAACGATTAAAAACCAAACTTTGAAGACATAGTTTTCAAAGCAAAACGCAAAAAAAACACACTGCATTTCAGTGTGTTTTTTTACAAGTCGCTTCTGCCAACAAGATAATCAATCGTAACGTCAAAATAATCGGCAAGTTTCCAAAGTGTTTGTATATCAGGTTCAAATTTTCCGATTTCCCAATTTGAAACATTCTTTTGCGAAGAATCGACTATATCTGCGACGTCTTCTTGTCTTAAATTATTTTGCTCTCTCAATTCTTTAAGATTTTTAGCAAGTGTAACAATTCTATCCATTTTTAACTTTTCCTTCAAATAAAGTGTATTGTATTTTCTTTTCATACAATTAGTAGTATAGATATAAATTGTCTAAAAATCAACATTAGACAAAAAGTATCTATACATATATAGTATCATATTTATCACATTATAGTACAAACATTCATAAAAATATAATCGGCATATTTTGGTGCCGATTTTTTTGCGGAAAAAATTTTTGAAAAAAAATAAAAAAGTTGGCATAATTGTGTTGACAAATGCAAACAATGTGCATATAATAGTGCTAGCACACTTGAAGAAAGAGTGCTAACAAAAAAACAAAAGGCGGATGCCAAAAGGAAAGGACAATGCAATTAAGTCAACGCAAACACGAAATATTATGTTTTGCTATTGAAGATTACATCAAAGATGCCTGTCCAATCACAAGTTTGGGCGTGCAACAAAAACGCACAATCAAACTTTCAACCGCAACGTTGCGTAACGAACTTAACGCTTTGGAAGAAATGGGTTTTTTGAAACAACTGCATACTTCTGGCGGACGTGTTCCAACCACAGATGGTTACAAATATTATGTAAACTATTTGATGTCAAACGTTCAGGTTGATGGGCAAGAACTTGTTCAAGTCAAAAGTGTTTTGGAAAACCGCACAAAGTCTGTTGGTGAAATAGTCAGTGAAATTGCCAAGATAATCAGCAAAGCAACCAACTATCCAACCGCGATTTTGTACAACGGTTACAACACTCTTGTCATTGACGGCATAACAGTTGTTCCACTTATCGAAGGCGAAGCATTGGCGCTCATCCAAACAAACAATGGATATATAAGCAACAACATCCATGCAAAAGCGGACAAAAAGGCTTGTGAAGATGCATCAAATTATCTTACAAAACTTTTTCAAGGCAAAACTATTGGATTTTTGCTTGACAACATTGATATCATTCAAGATGGCATCAAAAAACAACTTGATGGGTTCAACCAAATTGTTGGTGGCGTAATCGAAAATTTGAGAAAAATGATAAAGTCACAATATTTGGACATCAGTCACGAAAATGCAAAAGAGTTGATTGAACGTTCAAGTGCGACCGACATGCAAAAGATTTTGGCGTTGCTTTCGGACAAAGACAAACTTTCGTCAGCATTGCAAATCCAAAATTCAAACAGTGAATTGTTTATTCAAATTGACGACGAAGACGAAACAATGGCTGGTTTGGCACTTGTCAAAGCACCAATCATCGTTGACGGAAGCAAAGTTGCATCAATCGGAATTGTCGGCCCACAAAGAATGGACTATGCAACAATAACCGCCGCCTTGAAAGTTGTAATCGAAGAAATAAAAGGAGATGGAGATTTCAATGTCTAAAAAACACAAACATTCCGATGAAGAAGTTGTTGAAGAAGAAGTGCAAAGCCAAGAAGAGCAACAACCCGAATCGGAAGAGCAAGTTGAAACTTTGCAAGAGCCAGTCGAAGACTACAAACGTCTTTTGCAGACAGTTCAAGCAGACTTTGACAATTATCGAAAGCGCAGTTTGACAATGCTCAGCGAAGCAAAACTTGACGGACAAATCAACGTGATTATGCGAGTTATCCCCGCACTTGATTCGTTCAAAAAAGCAAAAGAAATGATTGATGACGAAAACGTATTAAAAGGTATCGAAATGATCGAAAACAGTCTTTTGGACAGTTTGAAGACGTTTGGAGTCACCAAAATTGATTGCCTTGGACAAAAATTTGACCCAAATTTGCACAATGCAATCATGGTAAAAAACGATAACAACCTTGATGACGACATAGTATGTGAAGTTTATCAAGATGGTTATAAACTTAATGACAGAGTTATCAGATACTCACAAGTTATAATAAACAAAAAAGGAGAATAAAAATATGAAAATTATAGGTATTGACTTGGGAACAACAAACAGTTGCGTAGCAGTTATGGAAGGTGGTCAACCAACTGTTATTGCAAACGCAGAAGGTGACAGAACAACTCCATCAGTTGTTGCAGTTACAAAAGAAGGCGAAAGATTGGTTGGTAAGGTTGCAAAACGTCAAGCAATCGCAAACCATGAAAACACTGTTTCATCAATCAAACGTGAAATGGGTACAGACCACAAAGTTACAATGGGCGGAAAATCTTATTCTGCACCAGAAATTTCTGCAATGATTTTGTCAAAACTCAAAGCAGATGCCGAAAGTTATCTTGGCGGAAAAGTAACACAAGCAGTTATCACTGTTCCTGCATACTTCAATGACAGCCAAAGACAAGCAACCAAAGATGCCGGCAAAATCGCAGGTTTGGAAGTTTTGCGTATAATCAACGAACCCACCGCTGCCGCACTTGCTTATGGACTTGACAAAGGCGAAAACAAAAATCAAAAGATTTTGGTTTATGACCTTGGTGGTGGTACATTCGATGTATCAATCTTGGAAATCGGTGATGGCGTATTTGAAGTTTTGTCAACAAACGGTAACACCAGACTTGGTGGCGATGACTTTGATAACCGCATAATCGACCTTTTGATTGAAGAATTCAAAAAACAAGAAAACATCGACCTTTCAAAAGACAAACTTGCAATGCAAAGACTCAAAGAAGCCGCAGAAAAAGCAAAAATTGACCTTTCTGCTACTCCAAAAACTACAATTTCTTTGCCATTTATCACCGCTGATGCAAGTGGTCCAAAACACTTGGAATACGACCTTACAAGGGCAAAATTTGATGCTATAACCGAAGATTTGGTAAAAGAAACTATTGATTGCACAGCAAAAGCACTCAAAGATGCAAACCTTACAAATGCTGACATCAACAAAGTTATCTTGGTTGGTGGTTCAACCAGAATCCCAGCTGTATATGAAGCAGTCAAAAAGTTTACAGGAAAAGAACCATTCAAAGGTATCAACCCAGATGAATGCGTTGCTATCGGTGCCGCAATTCAAGCCGGCGTACTTGCAGGCGAAGTAAAAGACGTGCTTTTGCTTGATGTTACACCACTTTCACTTGGTATCGAAACCTTGGGCGGTGTATTTACAAAACTTATTGACCGTAACACAACTATTCCTACAAGAAAATCTCAGATATTCTCAACTGCAACAGACAATCAACCAGGTGTTGATATCCACGTTTTGCAAGGTGAAAGAGAATTTGCCGCACAAAACAAAACTTTGGGAAGATTCCAACTTTCAGACATTCCACCAGCACCACGTGGCGTACCTCAAATCGAAGTTACATTTGATATTGATGCCAATGGTATCGTAAATGTTTCTGCAAAAGATTTGGGAACAAACAAAGAACAAAAAATTACAATCACCGCTTCTTCAAACCTTTCAGAAGACGAAATCAACAAAGCCGTAAAAGAAGCCGAAATGCACGCAGAAGAAGACAAGAAACACCGTGAATATATCGAAACCAAAAACCAAGCAGACAACCTTGTTTATACAATGGAAAAGACTTTGAAAGAAAACGGTGACAAGATTTCTGAAGAAGACAAAACAAAACTTGAACAAGCAATCGAAAAAGCAAAAAAAGATTTTGAAAGCACAGAAACCGAAGACCTTCGCAAGGGCATGGAAGAACTCAGCAAAGTTTCAAACGAAGTTATGACAAAACTTTATCAAAATGCAAGTGCAAATGCTCAAGCAAACGAACAAACAGCACAAAACGATTCTGACCCAGAAGTTGTTGTTGAAGACGAAAACGATAACAAATAATAAAAGGGCATAAAAATGGCTAACGAAAAAAAAGACTATTACAGCATATTGGGCGTTGAAAAAAATGCATCAAATGATGAAATAAAGTCCGCTTATCGTCGCCTTGCCAAAAAATATCATCCAGATTTGAACAAAGACAATCCGGATGCTGCCAACAAATTCAAAGAAATCAACGAAGCATACGAAGTATTGGGCGATGACACAAAACGTCACAACTATGACCAGTACGGAAGCGCCGACGGTGCAAACTTTGGCGATTTCTTTTCAGGCGGTGGCGGCTTTGGCAATGGTGGTTTCAGCGCAAACTTTGGCGGTGGTTTTTCGGATATCTTTTCCGACCTTTTCTCGGCATTTGGCGGTGGCGGTTCAAGCCGTGCACAGGCATCAATGCAGGGTGAAGATATCGACGTAGAACTTTCTATTCCATTTGAAGAAGCATGTTTTGGCACAACCAAAACAATCAAAATCAACAAAATCGAAACTTGCTCATCATGCAGTGGCACAGGCGCAAAAGGTGGCACAGAATTTACAACTTGCAGCGATTGCAAAGGCACTGGCAGAGTAAGATTTACACAAAACACAATCTTTGGAACAACCATTCGTGAAGGTGTGTGCAAAACTTGCAATGGCACAGGCAAAAAAATCAAAGAAAAATGTGCTGATTGCAGTGGAAAGGGCTACAAAAAAGTTGCAAAAAGTGTCAATGTAAAAGTGCCTGCGGGCATCGATAACGATCAAATTTTGCGACTTAAAGGCGAAGGAAACAGCCCACTTGGAAAAGGTGTAAGTGGCGATTTGAACGTTCATATCAAAGTTCAACCACACAAACTTTTGGTTCGCAAAGGGTTTGACTTGTACTTGGATTTGAATGTGCCATATACAACCTGTATTTTGGGTGGAGTTGTTCAAGTTCCAACTTTGAATGGACTTTACAATTTGGAAATAAAAGAACTTACTCAACCAAACACAATCATGCGCTTGAAGGGCAAGGGTGTAAAACTCTTAAACCGTGACAGTTATGGTGATTTGGTTGTAACAATCAAGTGCGAATTTCCAAAATCTTTGGACAAAAAAACAAAAGATGTACTCAAAAGTGTTCAACTTTTGTCAAGTGATAACGATTATACAAAATACAAAACGTATTTGGGCAAAATTAAAAACCTTTAAAAACGTATTTTCAAACGGCTTGTTTTGTCAAAATAAAAAACTGTCGAAAACAAGTTTTTCGGCAGTTTGTTTTTAAAGCGGGGTTTTAACTCATTGCATCGCACACATCAATGTTGTACATGATTGCTTCGATACTGTCATATTTGAGTTTGCTTGAAAATGATATTCCGTCACTGTCTTTTTCCAAAAGTTCTTGAAGCATTTTGGAAAGGTCGGAAAGTTTGAGTTTGATATTCAAAAGATTTTTGTCAAGTTTGCCATTGAAATGTGCGTCAAAATCTGCTTGAACTTTTGAAACATTGGTTTTTAGGTCGCTGATTGCAAGTTTACATTCTGTTTGATTTTTTACTTCGGTATCCAAACTTACGGACAAATCATAAAGATTTGCATAAACTTTTTTGAAAATCGAAAGGCTGTTAGAAAGAGCAATTTTCTCTTTTCCACTAAGAGTCATGTTCAATTTGATTTCTTTGACTTCGATTTTGACTATTTCGCCAGCAAAGTCGCCAGTTTCGTTCTTTTCAAGCACTTTTTTTGCATCATTTTCACTTTCATAAGCACTTGCCAAAATATAATAAACATTATCTTTGTGATAAATGTATCCAGCACCGTTTTTGGTTTGAATTTTTTTTGCAAGTCCACTTGCCGCACTTTCATCAGTGGTTTTGTAAAATGCCAGTGCATATATACAAAAGGAGCCGGATTTTGCTTGACTGCTTGGCAAAAATGCAAAATCTCCGATTGTAATGACGCTTGAAAACAGTTCGGCAAGCGATACAGCCAGTCCAAAACATAACAAAACAACAAAAATTGTTAACAAATTTAATTTTTTTGGCATAGTTATTTGATTTTCCCTTTTGAGCAAAGTTACAATATTTTATGTCAAACAAATACAAAACATTACAAACAAACAAGTTTCATTCGATTGCGTCTTTTTGCAGACGAATGTTACAATAAAAACAAAAAAAGGAGATAGTTATGAATTTAAAACCTTTGTTTGACAGAGTTATTCTGTCACCAGAAAAATCTGCCGAAAAATCACAAGGCGGATTGATGTTGCCTTCAACAAGTCAAGAAAAATCACAAATTGCAACCGTTGTTGCAGTCGGTGAAGGCGGAATAGTTGACGGCAAAGAAGTAGTGATGAAATTAAAAGTCGGCGACCGCGTTTTGTACACAAAATACGCAGGAAGCGAATTTAAAATTGATGGCAATGAATATATTGTCATCAAACAAACTGACATTTTGGCAGTAGTTGAATAAAAGGAGAACCAAACATGGCAAAACAAATTTTGTATGGGGATGAAGCCCGCAAAGCATTGGAAAGGGGTGTAAACACTCTTGCCGATACAGTCAAAATCACACTTGGACCAAAGGGCAGAAATGTCGTTTTGGACAAAAAATATGCTTCGCCACTTATCACAAACGATGGTGTTACGATTGCAAAGGAAATTGAACTTGAAGATCCATTTGAAAATATGGGCGCACAACTTATAAAAGAAGTAAGCGTAAAAACAAACGATGTTGCCGGTGACGGCACAACAACCGCCGCCGTTTTGGCACAAGCAATCATACGCGAAGGCAACAAAAACTTTGCTGCTGGCGCAAATCCAATCGTACTTAGAAAAGGTATCGAAAAAGCGGTTGACGTTGTTGTAGAAGAACTCAAAAAATGTTCAAGACCCGTAAAAGACAGCACGGCAATTGCACAAGTTGCAAGTATTTCCGCAGGTGACGAAAAAGTCGGCGAACTTGTAAGCAAAGCAATGGAAAAAGTTGGCAAAGACGGCGTTATCACAGTTGAAGAATCCAAAACAACCAGCACAGAACTTTCGGTCGTAGAAGGTATGCAATTTGACCGTGGATATCTTTCGGCATATATGTGCACTGACATGGAAAAAATGGAAGCAGTGCTTGAAAACCCACTTGTTATGGTTACTGACAAAAAAATATCTTCTGTTCAAGAAATATTGCCTGTTTTGGAACAAGTTGCAAAAAGTGGCGAAAAACTTTTGATTATCGCTGACGATATCGAAGGTGACGCTTTGGCAATGCTTGTACTCAACAAAATCCGTGGTGGATTGAACAGTGTAGCAGTAAAGGCACCAAGTTTTGGTGACAAACGCAAGGCTATTTTGGAAGATATAGCCATTTTGACCGGTGCAACACTTATAAGTTCAGACCTTGCTATGGAACTCAAAGATGCCACAGTAGATATGCTTGGCAGGGCAAAAACTGTAAAAGTTGACAAAGATAACACAACAATCGTTGAAGGCGCAGGCGACAAAAACCAACTTGCAGCACGTATCGAAAATATCAAGATGCAACTTGAAAACCAAACATCAGATTATGAAAAAGAAAAATTGCAAGAACGTCTTGCAAAACTTGCTGGTGGCGTAGCAGTTATCAAAGTTGGCGCAGCAACCGAAATCGAAATGAAAGAAAAAAAGCTTCGTATCGAAGACGCTCTTTCAGCAACAAAAGCCGCAACAAGCGAAGGAGTAGTTGCAGGTGGTGGCGTTGCACTTATAAAAACAATTCCAGCAATTCAAAAATTGGTTGACAGCCTTGTCGGCGATGAAAAAACAGGCGCACAAATTATTTTGCGTGCAGTTGAAGAACCACTCAGACAAATTTCAAAAAATGCTGGTGTTGATGGTGGCGTAATTGTAAATCAAGTAAAACAAAACAACAGCGCAAGTTTTGGTTACAACGCACTTACAGATGAATTTGTGGATATGTTTGATGCAGGCATTATTGACCCAACAAAGGTTACAAAAAGTGCTTTGGTCAACGCAGCAAGTGTTGCTTCAACACTTTTGACAACCGAAAGTTTGGTTACAGACTTGCCCGAAAAACATGGTTGCAACTGTGGTGGAGGAATGCCAAACGAAAATCAACCTTACTAATGCAGAAAACACATGACAAAATCTCCTTTTGGGGATTTTTGTTTTGTTTACTTGACAGAATTTTTTTCCCTTTGCTAAAATTGTTTTGTTACAAAGGAGAAGTACAGTGAGTTTTTTAAGTCCAATTTGGCGTGTTTTGGGTTTTGAAGATGACTCAAAACCCGAACCTAAAAAACAAAAAAAGGAACAAACCACAAATTCGCAGTTTGTTTTGACTGACAACAACTATCACAAACAGTTGCCAACCACTCGCAATGCACGCACACAAGACGAAGTTGAAATGGTGCTGGAAGAACTCAAAAATGTCAAAACACTCATAATTGACCTTTCAAATTTCAAAGAAAATCGTGGCAGAAGTTTGGATTTTATTTCTGGTGCAATTTTTGCTTTGGACGGCGAACTCAAAAAAATAGACGACAACAAATTTTATTGTAATCTGGACATAGGTGAAGAATGAAACAAAAAACAAAACAAAACATCATAATTGCATCTTTGTTTGTTGGCATAGTTGCTCTTGACCAAATTTTGAAGGCAGTTTTTACTGGCAAAAATTTTGTGCTAATCAAGGGACTTTTAAGCATAAACTATCAAGAAAACACAGGTGCCGCATGGTCGATTTTTGATGGCAAAGCAACTATCCTTGCAATCGTTACAATTTTGTTTTTGTTGGCACTTGTTACATTTGACCACTTTTTCAAAGGCAAAAACACTCTTTATGCGGTATCTTTTGGTTTGATTTTGGGTGGTGCAGTCGGCAATTTGTGGGACAGACTTGTAAATACAAACAGTCAAGGATTGCATTTTGTAAAAGATTTCATCAAGTTGGATTTTATCAACTTTCCAATTTTCAATATCGCGGATATGGCACTTACCGCAGGCGTAATTTGCTTTGCCGTGTTCTTTTTGTTTTTCTATACAAAGGAAGAAAAAACAAATGGAAACAATTGAAATTTTTGAACCAATCGATGTCCGTGCAGATATTTTTTTAAGCGAAAAACTTGGCAAAAGTCGTTCGCAAATAAAAAATATGTTTGACGATGGTTTGATAACAATAAATGGCAAAAAAACAAAGTCTGGCACAATTTTGAAGCAGGGCGACAAAATAAATTATACTTTGATTGACAATTCGCTCAATGCGGATGGCGAAGATATTCCGCTTGATATAGTCTATGAAGACCAAAATTTTGCAGTCATCAACAAGCCCAAAGGACTTGTTGTTCATCCTGCTGTTGGCAACAAAAGTGGCACACTTGTAAATGCACTTGTGTATCATTTCAATCATCTTGCAAATATTGACACCATAAGACCGGGCATAGTTCATCGCATCGACAAAGACACCGCTGGACTTTTGTTGGTCGCAAAGAACGACAAAGCACATCAATTTTTGTCAGAGCAAATTGCAACAAAGGTTTGCAAACGTTCATACAAAGCACTTTTGATTGGCAATTTGAAAGATGACGAAGGTACAATAACGACAGGTTTTGGCAGAAGCAAAACAGACCGCAAAAAAATGGCAGTTTTGCCCGACGGTCAGGGAAAACAGGCAATCACTCATTACAAAGTATTGGAAAGATACAATGGCTATTGCCTTGTCGAATTTTCATTGCAAACTGGCAGAACACATCAAATAAGAGTGCATTGTGCATATATGCATCACCCAATCGTGGGTGACGAAGTTTACGGTGGAAAATCTCATCTTTATGGCGGCGGACAACTTTTGTTTGCTTACAAACTTGAACTTTTGAAGCCTTTTGACAACACTGTAATGCAATTTACTCTTGATTTGCCCGATTATTTCCAAAAAGTTTTGAAAAGACTTGAATCTTGACAATACAAAATTTTCATTCTTGTTTGCAAATGCAACAATTATACTTTACAAATTTCGGCAAATTTGCTAAAATAAAACGTTTTTTTAAAATGTATCAAAATAGTTTTTAAAAGGAGAGTTTATGAGCACCAACAAAGATTTGAAAGTACGCAGAATAATTTACTTGTGCGCATTTGTTGCGGTTGTTTGCATTGCTTTGGCACTGCTTTTGCAATGTTTGTTCAAATGGTGCGGTTGGGACCTTACGGTTGCAAATTACATAAGGCAAGTTGGCGAATGGATTTCAACAGTGCTGACTTGTATTGTTGCATGGTTCTATGTTCGCACAAAACGCAAAACCGCTTGGTACGTTATTTACGCAATCGCAGTCACTGCAATATTGATTTTGCTGATTTTAAGATAATCAAAACACGCTTTTAAGCCATTATTTCAGCGTTTCAAAACAAGCAAAAAAACAAAAAACAACAATTTATTATGATTTATTCCATTCAAATTTGTTTATAATGGAAAAAGGTTAAGGAGAAAAAATGTATACAACTGAAAAACTTGATAACAACAAATATCAAATCAAAATCACTATCAGCCCAGAAGAATGGGAAAAGTATGTAAATCAAGCATACGAAGAAAACAAAGGCAAATTCAATGTTCAAGGTTTCCGCAAAGGCAAAGCCCCACGCAAAGTTATCGAACAAAATTATGGCGCAAACGTATTTTTTGACGACGCTATTGATATCGGATTTTCAAAAGAATATTATGATTGTCTTACAAAAGAAAAAGAAATCGAACCTATTGACAATCCCGAACTCAAAATCGAAAAATTTGACGAAAGTGGACTTGTAATTTTGGCTACCGTTCCAGTTGTTCCAAAAGTTACTTTGGGTCAATACAAAGGACTGGAAATCAAAAAACACGAACACACTTTGGACGAAACAAAAGTTGACAAGGAACTTGAACAAGTTCGTCAAAGACAAGCACGCTTTGTAACTGTTGAACGTCCATCACAACTTGGCGATATTGTTACTTTGGACTTTTCGGGCAGTGTAGATGGCAAAAAGTTTGAAGGTGGCACAGCCGAAGGTCACAGATTGGAACTTGGCTCACACACATTCATCGACAACTTTGAAGACCAACTTGTTGGACTTAACATCGGTCAACGCAAAGACGTTGTCGTAACTTTCCCAGAAAATTACGGTGTTGCTGAACTCAACGGCAAACAAGCAACTTTTGATTGCTTGATTTCAAAAATCGAAGAAAAACAACTTCCAGAACTCAATGACGAGTTTGCAAGCAATGTAAGTGACTTTGAAACTTTGGAAGAATACAAACAAGATATCAAAAAACACTTGCAAGAAAGTTTGGATGCACACAACAAGCAAGAAAACGAAAACAACCTTATCGAAGCAGTTGTAAACAATGCACAAGTTGACGTTCCAGAAGTTTTGGTTGAAAGACAACTTGATATGTTCATTCGTGACTTTGAAATGCGCCTCAGTTACCAAGGTATGAAACTTGACGACTATCTTGCATGGTCTGGCACAACTATCGAAGACTTGAAAAAGGAAAGACATGACCAAGCCGTTCAAACTGTAAAAACCAGACTTGTTTTGGAAGAACTTATCAAACAAGAAAAACTTGAAGTTACTGACGCCGAAATCGACGCAAAAATTGCAGACCTTGCAACAAAATACAAAAAAGATGTAGCAGATTACAAAAAATCTTTGGGCGAAAAACAACTTTTGTATTTTGAAAACGAAATTTTGATGAACAAAGTTATCGACTTTTTGATGAAAAACAACAAACTTGTTTAAAAAAAACAAAAACAGCAAAACTTTAAAAGGGGAATAAAAGATGTTAGTTCCAATGGTAGTTGACCAAACCAGCAATGGCGAAAGGTCTTATGATATTTATTCAAGATTACTTGAAGACCGCATAATCTTTTTGACTGGCGAAATAAACGATGCAGTTGCAAATATGATTGTTGCACAACTCATTTATTTGGAAGGCAAAAATCCTGACAAAGATATCTTTTTGTATATCAACTCACCAGGTGGCAGCGTAAGTGCCGGACTTGCAATCTTTGACACTATCAACTTTATAAAGTGCGACGTTTCAACTTGCTGTATCGGGCTTGCCGCATCTATGGGTGCATTTTTGCTTGCCAGTGGCACAAAAGGCAAACGTTTTGCTCTTCCAAACAGCGAAATCATGATTCATCAACCACTTGGTGGCGCTCAGGGTCAAGCAAGCGATATCGAAATACAAGCAAAACATATCCAAAAAATCAAAGAAAAGATCAACAGAATACTCAGTGAACGCACTGGTCAACCTTTGGAAAAAGTTGAAAAAGATACCGACCGCGATTTCTATATGTCTGCCGAACAAGCATTGGAATACGGACTCATTGACAAAATATTTGAAAAAAGATAGGAGGCAACAATGAAAAATGATAAATTTTCGTGTTCTTTTTGCGGAAAACCACAAAACTTGGCAAAACGTTTGATTGCAAATCCAGCGGGCGACAGTTTTATTTGTGACGAATGTATAGAAGTTTGTCGCGAAATAATGAAAGACGACCGCACAATCAAGTCGGTCGAAACCGAAATTGAACTTCCAACCCCACAACAAATCAAAGAACAACTTGACCAATATATCATTGGACAAGATGACGCAAAAAGGGTACTTTCAGTTGCAGTTTACAATCACTACAAACGTATAAATTACAACCTTTCTGCAAAAAAGAGCAAGAAGGACGAATTTGTCGAACTTGAAAAAAGCAACGTTTTGATGGTTGGACCAACCGGTTGCGGAAAGACATTGCTTGCCAAAACTTTGGCAAAAATTCTCAAAGTGCCTTTCGCTTCTTGCGATGCAACAACTCTTACCGAAGCGGGTTACGTGGGTGATGACGTCGAAAATATCCTTTTGAAACTTATTCAAAATGCAGATTATGACATCGCAAAAGCACAACGCGGAATTATTTATGTTGACGAAATCGACAAAATAGCACGCAAAACTCAAAACGTTTCCATAACAAGGGATGTTTCGGGCGAGGGTGTACAACAAGCTCTTTTGAAAATTATCGAAAGTACTGTTGCTTCTGTTCCACCACAAGGTGGCAGAAAACACCCACATCAAGAAATGCTTCAAATCGACACAACAAACATTTTGTTTATCTGTGGTGGTGCATTTGTTGGACTTGACAAAATCATCGAAAAACGCATAAACGAAACTTCACTTGGTTTTGGTGCCCAAATCAAAACTCAAAAAGAAAACGAGGAACAAAATATTGTAAAATCGTTGCAACCAACCGACCTTATAAAATTTGGTCTTATACCTGAATTTGTCGGAAGATTGCCAATCGTAGTCGGACTTAACAATCTTACAAGTGACGCACTTGTAAAGATTTTGACCGAACCCAAAAATGCAATACTCAAACAATATCAAAAAATGTTCAATATGGATAACATAAAAATCGCATTTACTGATGAAGCAGTCAAAGCGGTTGCAAAAAAAGCAATGGAACTCAAAACAGGAGCAAGGGGACTCAGGACAATTTTGGAAGAACGCATGCTGGATATAATGTTTGAAACCCCAAGCAACAAAAATATTTCAAAAATAACCTTTGACCAAGACTTTTTCACTCAAAATGCACAACCCAAAATTGATTACAAACCTCAAATAGTGACTGGTGAAACACCAGCAGAAGAAGAATCAAAGAACTTTGCTTGATTTCAAAACTTGTTGAAAAATAATTCATTTCAAATGTTTCAAAACAAAAATTGAATAACAAAAAAGATTGTCAAATTTGGCAGTCTTTTTTTGTGCCAAAATGTTTTTATTCTTTTTGTGTTGTGTTATAATAAACATATGAAAATATTTTACTATAATGGAAAAATAGGGCAAAGTGTCAAAATTGACGATGAGCAATTTGGGCATATCACTCGTGTTTTGCGTATGCAAATTGGCGACAAATTTTTGCTGTTCAATGGTGACGGCAATTTTTACGAGTGCCAAATTTCTGCAATTTCAAAACGTGACTTGATTGCAAACGTGCTTGATTGTCAAAAAAGTGAAAATCAACTCAAAAATCAAATTACTGTTTTTCAAGGCATTGTAAAAAAGCCCGACAATCAATCTTTGATAATTCAAAAACTTTGTGAACTTGGCGTGCAAAACTTGGTGTTCTTTGAAAGTGAATACACAAACACAAAACTTGACGGCAGTCCAAAATCAAGATTTGAAAAAATTGTTATTGAATCCTGCAAACAATGCAAACGTGCAAATTTGCTTCGTGTTTCAAATCAGCCAAATTTCAAAAATATGCTTGAACAACTCAAAACCTTTGACTTGGTTATCTTTGCTTACGAAAACAGCAAAACTGGTGACCTTTCGGACTTTTTGAACAAATGTAGTGGAAAAAAGATTGCTTTGGTCGTTGGCAGTGAAGGCGGTTTTTCACAAAGTGAAGTCGAACTTTTGCAAAATGCAAATGCAAAAACCGTATCGCTTGGCAAAACAATTTTGCGTGCCGAAACTGCGTGCATAGCACTTGCAAGCGCAACACTTTGTTTGTTGGGGGAATGGCAATGAAAATTTGTATTTTTTCACTCGGTTGCAAAGTAAACTCTTATGAAAGCGATGTTTTGCGTGGCATATTTGAACAAAAAGGTCACACTGTCACCGACAAACTTGAAAAATCCGACGTTTATGTTTTGAACACCTGTGCAGTAACCAACGAAGCCGAACGCAAATCAAGGCAATGCATATCCCGCGTACTTGCACAAAATCCGGATGCAGACATTTTTGTTTGTGGCTGTGCAAGTCAAAAAGACCACGCTCAGTTTGAACAATATCCAAACGTAAAATTTGTCACTGGAAATCGTGACAAAAATGTTTTGGCAGACATTATTTTGCAAAACCAATATCAAAAATGTGAAAATGAATTTGATATTTCGTCACAATATATTGTTCATGCAAATGCAAAACAAAGCAATTTGCGTGCATTTGTAAAAATTCAAGATGGTTGCAACAATTTTTGCAGTTATTGCATTATCCCATATCTGCGTGGCAGAAGCAGGAGTCGTGACCTGAATCAAATAATCGACGAAGTAAAACAACTGCAAAGTCAGGGAGTAAAGGAAATTGTGCTGACTGGCATAGATATGTCAGATTTTCAAATTGACGGCAAAAAAGCACTTGGACAGTTGATTGAAAGTTTGTCGTTTTACGACGGAAGATTGCGTATTGGTTCGCTTGAAGAAGGTGTCGTAACAAGGCAATTTGTTGAGCAAATCAAACATTGTAAAAACTTGTGCCCACAATTTCACTTGTCACTGCAAAGCGGAAGTGATGTGGTTTTGAAAAGCATGAACCGCAAATACACAACACAACAATATCTTTTGGCGGTCGAACTTTTAAGACAAAACTTTTCAAATCCAGCCATAACAACCGATGTAATAGTTGGATTTCCAACCGAAACCGACGCCGAATTTGAAAATACATGCAATTTTGTCCAAAAAGTTGGATTTGCTCAAATGCACATTTTCCCATATTCAAACCGCAACGGCACAGTTGCATCAAAACTTTACAAACCATTGGATGGAAAAGTGCTCAAACAGCGCACAAAAATACTTCAAAAAATTGCAAGCCAAATGGAAGAAAATTATATAAATCAAAATTTGGGCGAAACTATGCAAGTTTTGATTGAAGAGCAAAAAGATGGCTATTTTTATGGTTTTACACCAAATTATTTAAAAATAAGAACAAAATTGCCACAAAAAATCGGGCAAATCGTACAAGTAAAACTTGGCGACACGGATTTTGAAATAATAAAAAAATAACAAGGGAAAAATTATGCGTATACTTGGAATTGACCCCGGCTATGCCATTGTGGGGTTTGGAATAATCGACAACAACATGGGCGAAAATATTGTGGTTGACTATGGCGTAATCGAAACGTCAAAGGAACTTGTTATGCCACAAAGATTGGATATAATCGAAAACGCAATAAACGAAATTTTTGACGTTTACAAACCTGATTGCGTCGCAATCGAAGAACTTTTTTATTTTCGCAACCAAACAACCGTGATTCCCGTAGCCGAAGCACGTGGCGTTATACTTGCAACTTGCTACAAAAGATGCAAGGAGATTTTTGAATATACACCACTTCAAATCAAACAAGCACTCACTGGGCAAGGTCGCGCCGAAAAAGCACAGGTTCAATTTATGACAAAAACCATACTCAATTTGGAAAAAATTCCAAAACCTGATGATGCTGCCGATGCTTTGGCTGTTGCACTTTGTCACAGTCAAATCAATCCAAACTTGAACGTCAACCGCGTTCAATAACAAAAACAAATTTTGCAAAACAAAAAATTGCTTTCAAACTTTTGCTTTGTGTGCTAAACTTACAAAAAGGAAAAAATCATGATAGGATATGTCAAAGGTGTGCTTGCACACAAACAAGAAGGAATGGTTATTGTCGAATGTAACGGTGTTGGATACGAACTTTTCGTTTCAAACAACACGCTTGCCGAATTGCCATATAACGGCGAAGAGTGCAAACTGTTTTCATATTTGCACGTAAAAGAAGACGGAATTTGCCTTTACGGTTTTGCAAGCATGGAAGAAAAAGAACTTTTCAACAAAATTATTTCAGTAAGTGGCATTGGTCCAAAGGGTGCCATCGGTCTTTTGTCAGGCATGAACTTGACTCAACTTTCAAACGCAATTGCAACATCAAACGTAAACGAGTTGTCAAAAATAAAAGGTCTTGGCAAAAAGACTGCCGAAAGACTTTGCTTGGAACTTAAAGACAAAATTGGCATTCAAGGTGCTTTTGATGACGTGGATATATCAAACGTTGGTGCAATAAGCGACGCAATCGAAGTCCTTGTAAGTCTTGGCATAACCAAAAACGAAGCGACGGCTTTGGCAAAACGCGTTGCAAAAGCGGATATGGCTGTCGAAGAAATTATATCTTTGTGCCTTCAACAAATGGGGAGATAGTATATGGAAAACAGATTTATAACAAGCACAAAAAATCCAAGTGAAACCGAAATCGAAAACTCTCTTCGTCCCATAACTATGGACGAATACGTTGGTCAAAAGAAAGTCAAGGACAATTTGGAAATATATATAAAGGCAGCAAAAAACAGGGGTGACGCCTTGGACCACGTTTTGCTTTATGGACCACCAGGACTTGGAAAAACAACACTTTCACATATTATTGCAAAGGAACTTGGCGCACAAATAAAAATCACGTCGGGACCAGCAATTGAACACGCCGCTGACCTTGCCGCAATACTTACAAACCTCAATCGCAATGACGTTTTGTTTATCGATGAAATACACCGTCTTAACAAATCCGTCGAAGAAATATTGTATCCCGCAATGGAAGATTTTGCACTCGACTTTATTGTCGGCAAAGGTCCATCTGCACGCAATATGCGTTTGAAAATAAAACCTTTCACACTTATCGGTGCAACAACAAAGGCGGGAATGCTTACAGGCCCACTCAGGGACAGATTCGGCGTTATTTGCAGGCTTGAAATGTACAGCCCCGAAGATTTGCAAACAATTATTTCACGCTCGGCAAAAATACTCAATATAAAAATGGACGATGACGCAAGTTTGGAAATCGCCAAACGCAGTCGTGGAACACCGCGTATCGCAAACAGATTTTTAAAACGTATTCGTGATTATGCCGAAGTTGTCGGTGAAGGCGTTATCAACTTGGATATCGCACAAAAAGCATTAAGGATGCTTGAAGTCGACGACCTTGGACTTGACCACATTGACCGCAGATTGCTTTCAACCATGATAACCAAATTTTCGGGTGGTCCTGTTGGACTTGAAACTTTGGCGGCGGCAACTGGTGAAGAAAGTGGCACAATCGAAGACGTTTACGAACCATATCTTTTGCAACTTGGATTCATTGCTCGTACACCAAGGGGAAGAGTGGTTTTGCCAAGCGCTTATCGCCACCTTGGTTTCCAACTTTCGGAAGACAAACTTGCCGAACTGAAAATGTACGAAGACAAAAAAGATTATTGATAAAAAGGACAACATAATGGACTTGACAAAAAGATCATCATATTTTTATGATTTGCCACCCGAACTTATCGCACAGACACCCGCAATGCCAAGGGACAGTTCCCGCCTTTTGATTTATGACCGAAAAACAAAAAAAATTTTGGACAAGCACTTTTACGATATAGTCGATTTTCTGAAACCCGACGACATTTTGGTCATCAACAGCACAAAGGTCTTGCCTGCAAGATTGTTTGGAATAAAAGTGTCCACAGGCGCAAAAATCGAAATTTTGCTCCACAAACGAATTGATTTGAAAAATTGGGAAATAATTTTAAAACCTTTCAAACGTGTGGATATTGGAACAGTTATCAAATTTTCTGACAATCTGAGTGGAACAATAACACAAAAATTTGACGAAGGTCTTTGCAATATCTGTTTTGATTTTGATGGTGTTTTTGAAGATATCATCTTTCAAATCGGAACAATGCCTTTGCCACCATACATCCACGAAAAACTGACCGAACAAGAAAGATATCAGACAGTTTATTGCAAACAACTTGGTTCAAGTGCCGCACCAACAGCAGGGCTTCACTGGACAGACGAACTTTTGCAAAAAGCAAAAGACAAGGGTGTAAAAGTTGTCGAAGTTATCTTGCACGTTGGACTTGGAACATTCAGACCTGTAAAAGAAGACGACATAACAAAGCATCCAATGCATACTGAAAAATACATTCTTTCACAACAAAACGCAGATATTTTGAACACTGCAAAGCAAAATGGTCAACGTATTATCGCGGTTGGAACAACCAGTGTCCGTGTTTTGGAAAGTTGTGCCGACAGACAAGGACATGTAATCGCAGGCAGTGGCGAAACAAACATTTTTATTTATCCACCATACAAATTCAAAATGGTTGATGGACTTGTGACTAATTTTCATTTGCCCGAAAGCACACTTATCATGCTTGTTTCGGCATTTTGTGGCTATGAAGACACAATGAAAATTTACAAACACGCAGTCGAACAAAAATACAGATTTTTCTCGTTTGGCGACGCAAATTTTTACTTTTAGATTATAAAAAGGACATTTTATGGAATTTGAATACAAAATAAAAAAGGTGTGCAAGCAATCAGGCGCACGTATAGGCGAACTCAAAACACCGCACGGCATAATAGAAACTCCTGTCTTTATGCCAGTTGGAACACTTGCAACTGTCAAAGGGCTCAAACCAGAAGAACTCAAATCGGTTGGCGCACAGATAATTTTGTCAAACACGTATCACTTGTTTTTAAGACCAGGTGACGATATCGTCGCACAAGCGGGCGGCCTTCATAAATTTATGAATTGGGACCGACCAATTTTGACCGACAGTGGCGGTTTTCAAGTGTTTTCTCTTTCAAAACTCAACAAAATCACCGAAGACGGCGTTCAATTTGCATCACATCTTTCGGGACAAAGATACTTTATAACCCCCGAAAAATGTATGCAAATTCAAAACAATCTTGGCTCGGACATAATGATGGCTTTTGACCAATGCACTCCTTATGGTGCAACTTACAAACAATCGCAACAAGCCGAAGAACGTACCGAAAGATGGCTTGAACGATGCTACGAGGCGCAAAAAAATCCAAAACAAATGCTTTTTCCAATTATCCAAGGCAATATGTTTGACGACCTCAGGGTAAAAAGTCTTAATCATTGCAAAAAGTACGCAAGATGCGGTATTGCAGTTGGCGGACTTTCAGTTGGCGAACCAAAGCAAGAAATGTATCGCATACTTTCGTTCTTGCAACCTATGCTTCCACAAGATATACCAAGATATTTGATGGGTGTCGGCAGTGCAGATTGTATGCTTGAAGGCTATTCAAGGGGAATAGATATGATGGATTGTGTGCTTCCAACTCGTATTGCACGCAACGGAACCGCCTTTGTCAAAACTGGCAAAATAGTCATCAAAAACGCAAAATACAAAACCGATTTTGCCCCACTTGAAGAAGATTGCGATTGCTACACTTGTCAGCATTTTACTCGTGCATACCTAAGACATTTGATGGTGGCAAACGAGATGCTTGGTGCCGAACTTTTGTCAATTCACAATCTTCGCTATTTGATAAAACTTACCGAGCAAATAAAACAAGCAATTTGGGAAGACAGACTTTTGGATTTCAAAACCGAATATCTGAAAAACTGGTCTTGCTAAAAACTACAAAAAAAACAAAAAAATATGTCGAAATGCATAATTTTGCAACAAAATGCAAAAAAAATTCTTTGCAAATCGCATAATTTATGATATATTGAAAAAGAGAGGAACATTATGGCGCTTTTGGTTACTTTTTCACAAATCGCACTTCCTATTTGCATTTTGATATTTATGGTGCTTATTGGCGTCTATGTTTTGGGTTAGGAGGTAAAAAAATGAATATGATGTTGGCTGAAATTCAGGCTTCACAATGGATTTTGCTTGGTGTAATTGTTTTGCTTATTATTTGTTATCCAATTTTTATGATTTTGCGTAACAAAAAGGAACAACAAAAGGTAAGTGAACTCAATCAATCAATCAAAGTTGGCAAAGATATTTTGACTTCAAGTGGTGTTTATGGCACAGTTGTTGATATCCGCGACGGCGAAAACGGAAGCAAAATCGTTACAATCGAAACTGGCGTTGACGACAAAAAAAGTTATCTTTCTATTGATTCTTTGGCAGTTTATGCCGTTTTGAATCCAGATCCTGTTGTCGAAGAAAAACCAGAAGAAAAACCTGAAGAAGAACAACCACAAGCAGGCGAAACCGCTCAGGAAGAAAAAGCCGAAGAAGCAAAAACTGAAGAAGTTGAAACTCAACCTGCAAACGTTGAAGAACAACCAAAAGAAGAAAAGAAAGCAAAAAATAAAAAAAAATCAAAAAAATAAAATAAATATTTTTTGCAAAACTTTACAAATTTCAAACCGCAAAACAAAGCGGTTTGTTTTTTTCAATATTTTTTTCAATTATTTAAGCCAAATTTATTCATAAAAGCAAATTATCAAAAATACATTATGATAAAGGAGTTTTTATGAAATTCAGAAAACCAAAATCTTCAAACGATTCAAACAATCCAAATATATTTTTGACCGTACTCAAAGGTGCCTTGATTGCACTTTCAATATCTCTTATCGGCATTTTGATATTTGCATTTGTGCTTAGATTTGTTGCAATTCCAGACAACGCAATTTCACCAATAAATCAAGTTATAAAGGGAATAAGCGTGCTTGTAGCAACACTCATTGCACTCAAAAAATCAAAAGAAATGGGACTTGTAACCGGTCTTTTGATTGGCTTTGCATATACCGCTGTTTCATTTTTGACTTTTTCAATCTTGGATGGACATTTTTCATTTTCAACAACCTTGCTCAATGATTTGCTTTTCGGAAGTGTCATAGGTGCTATTTGCGGGATAATTGCAGTAAATTTGAAGCAAAAGAGATCTTGATATTTGTTGTTGCTTTCATTACGCAAAACAGTTTTGTTTTGCGTATTTTTGTCGATTTCAAACAAAACTTTTTATTTTTATTTGACTATAATTGCTTTTTGTGTGTATACTTGTTTAGTAAAAATATATAAGGGGCAGTTTAATGACAAAAAAATCAAGCAAAACAAGATTTATCTTGTTGGCCATACTTGTTGCAATCGGTGTACTTTTGTCGGTTGTCAAGTTTGATATACCTTTTACAACAACAACTTACAATGGCTTTATCAATTCTATTCCACTTGGTCTTGATTTGCAAGGGGGTGTCAGTGCAGTTTTCGAAGCATCACTTCCAGCAGAAAGTACCGAAACCGACCTTGATACTGCACTTGACGCAACTGTAAAAAGGGTTGAAAGTTTGCTTTCTTCCAAAAACTTTACAAATGCAAATGTGCAAAAACAAGGCAACAATCAACTCAGGGTTGAAGTTCCAAACCAAACCGACGCAACCGAAATTTTAAAACTTATCGGAACACCTGCAAACCTGAAAATAACAAAAGAAAACAACGCTAATGCCGAAGCAGTTATGACTGGAAAACACATTCAAAATGCAACTGTTGGTTATCAAGATGCAGACGGTGACGGCAATGCAGATTATGGTGTTGTTTTGACATTTACCAAAGAAGGTAAAAGATTGTTTGCAGACCTTACTGGCGAAATCTCCGAGTCAGGCGATACAATATATATTTTTGTTGGTGAGGACACAAATCCAATCACACAACTCAAAGCAAATGGTGCAATCACAAACGGTTCAACCTTTATTTCTGGCTCAAACATGACAAGTTATGAAAGTGCCAACGAATTTGCACTCAAAATCTTGTCAGGCAGTTTCAATACAAATTTAAAAATGCTTCAATCAACGACAATCAGTGCATCACTTGGCAAAAACGCAATATTGTTTGGAAGTATCTCAATTTGCGTTGCAATCGTTGTTATTATGGCTTTGTTGTACGTTTTCTATGGTGACTTGGGACTTTTGGCTGACTTTACTATGATTGTATTTGCAGTTCTATACTTGTTCTTGTTGCAATCTGTTCCATCAGTTCAACTTTCACTTGCTGGCTTTGCTGGACTTTTGCTTTCAGTTTCATTGTTGGTTATCTCTTTTGTTACAACATTCCAAAAAATCAAAGAAGAATACTCAGAAGGCAAAAAGATACCTATGTCAGTCAAAAACGGTTTCAACAAATCAATCGCTCCAGTTGCTGACCTTCATGCAGTAAGTGCAATATCCGCTTTGGTACTTTGGATAGTTGGCAGTGGCACAATCAAAAGTTTTGCACTTGTATTCTTGCTTGGAACTTTTGTATCGGCATTTGTAAGTTTGTGGGTAATTCGCAGATTTGTCAAAATATACCTTCCACTCAACAGTACAAAAGCATACAAACTAAGACTGAAAAGGGAGGCTCACGTTGATGAAATCTAAAAACTTGTTCAAAAAAATCAATCAAACAAAATTTGATTTTGTAAAAAATTTCAAATACTTTGTAATCGCACCTTTGGCTCTTATACTTGTTGGCATAGTACTTTTTTTTGCAGTTGGTTTCAACCAAGGCATTGACTTCACCGGCGGAACAATCGTAAATGTTTATGTTGGCGAAAATTTGAATGACCAAACAGTTTATGAACAAACCAAACAAAAAATCGACAAGGTGCTGAAAGACAATGGACTTGTTGCAAGTGTTTGGCAAACAACCGAAAGTTCAAGCGGACTTGGCATCACTGTAAGATATCAAAACCCAAAAGGCAAAACTGACGAACAAATGACTGCTATCAACAACGCAGTTACAGAGCAACTTTTCCAAGCCTTTGGTTACGACAAAAATGACGAAATTCAAAAAAATTATATCCAAGGCAATCAACATATTGATGCAAAAATGGGTCAAAACATTATAATAAACGTGTTTGCAAGCATTGTTATCGCTTCAATAGTAATTTTGATTTACTTCTTTGTAAGGTTTGGCATAACAAGCGGTATGAGTGCACTTTTGTGCGTTTATCACGATTTGTTGGTTATGCTTTCACTGATTTTGATTTGCCGTTTCCAAGTAAATACGTCTTTGGTTGCGGGACTTATCGCAGTTATGGGATATTCGTTCGTAAATACAGTATTGTACTTTGATCAAATTCGCAAAAACCTTAAAACAGAACAAAACTTCAAAAATCGTGACTTGGCAAATTTGGCTGTAAAACAAAATCTTCCAAGGTCAATTATGATTACTGGTGCAGTTGCAATACTTCTTGTTTTGTTTGGAAGTATCGCAGTTGGCGAAGTTGCATCATTTGCATTCCCAGTTTTGCTTGGCATACTTTCAAGTTTCTATTCTTCAAACTTTGTTGCGCCAGCACTTTGGTCGTTTGCTTATATCAAAAAAGACAAACAAATCCAAAAGAAACTCGACAGCAAAGAAGCATAAATATTACAATCATTTCAAGAAAAATAAAAGGGGCAAGTTTACTTGCTCTTTTTTTCTGTCTATTTTGCAAAATTTTTTATCCCTTGAACTTTGTGGAAGATTCAAGCCAGTATAAACCAATCAAATTGGGATTTTTTTCACAAAAATTATGCAAAAATTCAAAATCCACTTTCAATTTGCATAAAAATAGACAAACAACCTTTTTGAAAAAATTATTTATCTTCAGTCTGAAATCAAACATCGTTTTGTTTGATTTTTTTGTTGGGAAAAGATATAATTTTTTCAAAGGGGAAAATTATGGACGTTCAAAAACTCAAAAAAAAATTGATTAAAAAATATGGTGTAAGCGAAAAAATTGACGTTGCGTTTATCATGGGTTCTGGACTTGACGGCGGAATAGAAATTCAAGACAAAATCGTTATATCTTACGACAAGGTTGGAATGCCCAAAAGCAAGGTCGAAGGTTTTGTTGGACAGTTCGTTTTTGGTCGCATTGGTGACAAAAACGTTTTGAAAATAACAAGATATCATTTTTATGAAAGCGGTGATATAAAATTGGTGCGTTTGCCTTTCGAAATTCTTTCGGCTTTTGGCGTAAAGACTTTGGTTATGGCAACTGCAACAGGTGGTGTAAATCCTGATTTTGTGCCAGGTGATTTGATGCTTATTTGCGACCATATCAACCTTGCCGGTACAAATCCGCTTGTAGCAAGTGACAAAATCGAATTTGTGGACATGAATGATGCTTATAACAAAAACTATCGCAAATTGGCACAGCAAATTGCAAAACAAAAAAATATTTTGTTGAAAACAGGTGTGCACGCTCAATTTTCGGGTCCAAGTTACGAAACGGTTGCCGAAGTCAAATTTTTGCAAAAAATCGGAGTTGATACCGTTTCGATGTCAACTGCCTTTGACACAATATGTGCCAAGGCAAAGGGTATAAACGTTTTGGCTTTTGCTTCGGTTGTAAACAAGGCCGCCGATACGGAACATGAAATAACTCACAAGGAAGTTTTGCAAGTTTCAAATCAAAACGCTTACAAAATAAAAGAAATCGTATCCGAATTTGTAAAAATGATTTGACTTCAAAATTTTGCATTCAAAATCAAAAAAAATTCATAATAAAAATATTTTTGCAAAAACTACTTTCAAAAAGGAGAGTAGTTTTTTTATGAAAAAGTTTTTAAGCGTTATATCATTGGCTTTTGCTTGTATGTTTTTGTGCTGTGGCTTTACTTTTCCGGCTGAGCAACAAGCGTTAAGTCAAGACAAATCTGCAATCATAATTGATGCAAACACGGGCGAAGTTGTCTATGAAAAAAACAGTCAGGAAAAATTGCAAGTTGCAAGCATTGTAAAACTTATGACGACACTTTTAACAATCGAAGACGTGGAAGCAGGCAAGGTTTCGCTTGATGATATGTTGACCGCCAGTGAAAATGCAGCGGGAATGGGCGGAAGTCAAGTGTTTATTGATGCTTACAGCACTTACAGCGTAAAAGATATGCTCAAAAGTGTTATAGTTGCATCTGCAAATGATGCTTCGGTTGCACTCAGCGAATTTTTGTGCGGAAGCGAAGAAGAATTTGTAAAACGTATGAATAAAAGAGCAAAAGAACTTGGGCTTGACAATACGATTTATGCAAACTCAACTGGTCTTCCAATGCCCGAAGAATATTCTTGTGCAAAAGACGTAGCGACACTTTTGATGGAAGTGTCAAAACATCAAATTTATCATGATTACTGTATGATTTGGATGGACGAACTTGTACATCCATCTGGCAGAAAAACCGAACTTGTCAACACAAACAAACTTGTAAGATATTACAAAGGTTGCACGGGCGGAAAAACCGGTTTTACAGACGAAGCGGGTTATTGCTTGTCATGTTGCGCCGAAAAAGGCAATCTTAGATTTGTTGCAGTTTCACTTGGAGCAAAAGACGCAAAAGCAAGATTTGAAAACGTGACAAAATTGTTCAATTATGCGTTTGCAAATTTTGAAAACAAACACGTTGCAGACAAATCAAAACAAGTTTGCACTTTGCAAGTCCAAATGGGAAAAACCGACGCACAAGTTTTCTTTGCCGAAGATTACTTTGCACTCAGCAAAAAGGGCGAAAATCAATCCTGCGAAGTTATCACCGAACTTGACAAAAACGTCAAAGCGCCACTCAAAGCCGGAAGCAAAGTCGGAAAGGCAAAAATACTCAAAAATGGCAAACTTGTCAAAGAAATTGACCTTGTTATCGACCAAGATATACAAAAATTGGGATACAAAGATACGGTGAAGGATATAATTTCACACTGGTACGCTTAGCAAAAATTACGGGCTTTCGGGCTCGTTTTTTTGTGTTATTTTGATCGGACTTTCGTTAAAGTGGGTTCTTTCAAATCGAAATCGGCAATTTGTTTTGAAATTTTGTGTGTTTTGTATATAATAATATTATTATGATACGATTAAACAAATTTTTGGCGTCGTGCGGAGTTGCATCCCGACGCAGTTGCGACACTCTTATCTTGGATGGTAAGGTAAAGGTGAATGGCAAAATTGAAAATGGACTGGGAACAGTTATTGACGAAAGCAAGGACAAGGTCGAATATGACGGAAAAGTCCTTTGTTTGCCTGTGCAAAAAATATATATAAAAATGAACAAACCAAAAGGCTATCTTTGCACAACCAATGACGAACATGGCAGACATACGGTTTATGAACTTTTGGATACAAAAGAACGTTTGTTCACCGTAGGCAGGTTGGACTATGACACCGAAGGTCTGCTGATATTCACAAACGACGGCGATTTGGCAAACAAACTTGCTCATCCACGCAGTGAAATCAAAAAAGTTTACGTTGCAAAAGCCGAAGGTGCGTTCAAGGAAAGTGAACTTGCAGTAATGCGTGCTGGTGTTGTGATAAACGGCGAAAAATTGCCAAGTTGCAAAGTTGAAAGAATAGAATGCACAAAAAACCTTACAAAACTTCGTATAACGCTCAAAGAAGGGCAAAATCACCAAATTAAAAAAATGTTCGAAGGCATTGGCAAAAATTTGGTATTTTTGAAACGTGTACAAATTGGAAATGTAAAACTTGGTGGACTTTCTCGTGGGGAAAGCAAACCACTTTCAACCGAAGAACTTTTGGGTTTAAAAAATCTTTAAAATTGTGGTGAAAAATGTTTTGGTATAAATTTTTTCAAACGTTGTTATGGGTTCCAAGCAAGTTGGTTATGCCAACAAAAGTAGTGGGCAAAAAAAATCTTCCCAAAGGAGGTGCTGTGCTTATTTGCAATCACCAGTCCGTTTTGGATATCCCAACTATTGGACTTAACATTTACAAACAACAACGTTTTTTGGGCAAAAAAGAGCTTTTTGAAAAGAAAAGCAAAGCAAAATTTTACAAATCTCTTGGCGGAATTCCAATCGACAGGAAAAATCCAGGATTGGACAGCATAAAACAATGTCTTTCTGTTTTAAAAAACGACCAAAGATTGTTGGTTTTCCCTGAAGGCACACGAAAACAACAACACGATTTGCAAGATTTCAAGTCGGGGGCGATAATGTTCGCTATCAAAGCAAAGAAGCCTATTGTGCCGATGTGGATTGACAAAAAACCAAAATTATTCAGGTTCAACACCTTGCGTATCGGCAAACCAATCTATTTTGATGAATACTTTGGCAAAAAACTTTCACCAGATGAAGAAGAACAAGCAAACAAACTTGTGTTGGATGCACTGGCAGAGTTGAAATCACAAGCCGAAGCAAAAAACAAAAGACCAAGAAAATCAAAAAAACAATAATTGAAACAAAGCAAAAATAGAAAAATAACAATTTATCCCGTAAAGTCAGCTTTACGGGATTTTTGCTTCAAAGTTTTTTTTCAAAAAATATCCGTATTGTTTGTCAAAATCAAACCATGTTTGATATACTTATACGCAAAGGAGCTTTTATGCAACATAACAACAATAACGAAAAAGGTGATACAAATTCACAAACTGCAACACCAGACGTAAAGTTTTCAATGGACGCTATTGATCAAACTTGGACAACTTACAGACTCAATCAAGTGCTTGATGGCGTAGTAGTATTAAAAAGGGAAGATGGAGTAATCTTCAATATTGGCGGAAAATCCGACGGGTTTATTCCTGCTGACGACTTTGACAATTTTGCCGACATACAAGTTGGTGACAGATTCAAAGTTGTGATAACAAACATGAAAAACGAAGAAGGACTTTTGCAGGCATCAAAGCGTCGTGCTGATGCACTTATAATTGGCACAATGCAAGCAAAGGAACTCAAACTTGGCAGCACTTTCAGTTTTGTAGTAACAAAAATTGTTTCAGATGGATTGCAATCAAAATTGGGTGAATACACAGTATTTGTACCCAATGACGAAATATCAAGTCGTCCATACAAAAGCAAAAATATCTTTTTGAACAAACGTCTTGAAGGCATCGTGACCGAAATTGACAACGACAAAAAAAATATCGTTGCTTCATGCAAAATGCTTGCTGAAAGACAACAACTCAGTGCCGAAAAAGCATTTTGGAATTCGATTTTTGTAAACAAACTTGTTGAAGGTAAGGTCGAAAAAATCATGCCTTATGGTGCGTTTGTAAACGTAAACGGAATTACTTGCTTGTGTCATATTTCTGACATATCTTACAACCATATAAACAGTCCTGACCAAGTGCTTAAACTTGGTCAAACATACGTTTTCAAAGTTAAAAATGTTGACCGTGAAAACCAAAAGGTTGGTCTTAGTTACAAGGCTTTGCAACAAAGTCCAAAAGCATTGTTGCTTGATGGTCTTTCCGTTGGCGAAAAACACATTGGCGAAGTAATCAAATTTATGCCATTTGGTGCTATTTTGCGACTTGAAAACGGTGCAGAAGGTTTGCTCCACATCAAAGATGCAACCAATCTTATGGGCGTAAATATTTATGAAATAGTAAAAATGGGCGAAAAAGTTGAAGTTGTTATCAAAGCAATCGACAAACAGAAAAATCGTCTTTCATTTGAACTTGAAATCAAAGCGTAAATATGTTATACTCAAATCGAGAAATTACTTGACGTTTCAAAAAAATTGTGGATAATCTATACAAGGTGCAAAAAGCACCTTTGTGCTACTGTGGCTCAGTTGGTAGAGCAGCGCATTCGTAATGCGCGGGTCGGCGGTTCGAGTCCGCCCAGTAGCTCCAAACATCCCTAGGGTTCTAGGGATTTTTTTTAATAAAAATAAAATCTCAAATAAACTATTTAAACCATGTCTATTTAATTTGCTTAGCTACAACTTTTGATTTCTATTGCATTT
>CAJKWP010000003.1 GCA_905203645.1 uncultured Christensenella sp. | reverse complement strand
ACTCCTACGCCCCCTTCGGCGAAGTCACGCAAAGGGGCAACATCACCAATCCCCTTCAATGGAGCAGCGAGGCATATGATGCCGAGCTGAGTATGGTATATTATAACTTCCGGTTCTATAATCCTTTTGACGGTAGATGGTTAAGAAGAGATCCCCATATTGAGCTGAATTCCAATCTTTATGCTTATGTTTATAATACCCCTACGATGTTACTTGATATACGGGGTGAATGGGCATTTGCGCTACCAATTATTTCAATACCAGTCTCACTTATAGTTGCTGGTGCCATAGTTGCGACTGTTGTCATAACTGAAGTTGTGCGCCCCGGTACTATTAAAGAAATCGTTGACGAAGTAATACCCAAAACAAAACCTATTCCCATCCCTGTTCCGAACATCAAAAAGACTTGCCCCCCATGCCCACCTCCTCAACAAAGTGGTTCGCGTGTAGATTGTGTGCCTCCGTCTAGAAAACACTATCCATGCCCTGGTACCCATAAACACACATGGCACTACGTGATGGATCAAAATCCAATCACTTGTGAATGTTACGAACGAAAAGTTGAACATCCTGTAGAATGTTTATAATAAAAATTCAAAACAATGAATATTAATGGTATACATTTGATAGATAATTTCTATCGGCATTATTGCAATGGACAATGGGAGCACGATTATGGCATCACCATTCAAACATGTGACAATCCCGGATGGTTGCTAACATTTAGTGATTCTAAGTTAAACGAAATATGGAATGAGAGCACTTGTGGGGTCATTATCAAAAGAATCAGTGATAAACATAATGTCATTGTGACTTATAAAAACGAAAGGCATACTTCCTTTCAGGAAATAAACATTTTTTCTGTATCATTGGAAAACCTGCTCACCAGTGCAGTAGAATTAATAAAGTATGTCGACAGATTTCATAAACCAATTTATTGATTGTATTTGATGTACGTAAGAGAATCGAATCAGTGTAAAGGTATAAATCGTAAAACGGCCAAAAAAATTAGCTAGAGAACAGCCTCCGGCATTACCCTGTAGCATTTCCCAACCTATCCAGTGGAGCAGCGAAATGTTCGATACTGATAAGTCCTTAATAATAAGAATAAAATATTTGGACGATATTCGTCCGTCATGGCTTTTGGAGAACGAAACCCGCCAAAATGAGTAAGTCCGTATAGCATCAATGGCAAACTATCCATGTATCCTCTGCTTTTTTGACTTACACATAATTATCTTTGGCAAGAAATCGTGATCTCTTTAACGAATACTTTCCTAAAAAAGAGGTATAAGGTTATGATGGCATTTAACCATTCTTTCATTGCCCTACAATTCGCAGGATCTTGGTTTGATAAACTGAGAGGGTTACAATTGGAATATTTTAAAATAACTCAATTAAATTGGTAGCGATTAACAAAAATCACAGTTCTCTGTAGATTACGTCGCAATCCTCCATCGCATCATACAAAACCATGCGGTGACCAGTAAGATTCTTTATGCAGCTTTACAAGTCAATGTCGAATTGGCCAAGTCGAACGTGGGGATGTTGGGAAAATGTAAAACTAAGAATTGCTGTTGGATGCTTAGAATTAAGAAAAAAGCATGGCTTGCACTAGCCACGGCCAGAAGTATTATTAATAACACTTGTTTTCGTGGAGGTGACGCAACACATCAAGACGAAGAAGCAAAAGCTTGGGCGAAAGTCAGCGAATGTGAACAAATAATCGCAATGGAATGTAATGATTAACATGCTAATAAACATATTGTACAAACTTTTCCCTACGCATCCGATTCCCGATCCTGAAGGACTTCGTTTTCCCAATGATTGGGAAGCACGTGAATCTTGTATGTTTTTAAGAGGAAAATCATGGGATAACATACAATCCGAAGAATTGCGACTGCATTGGGATGCATTCTCATGGCTCAATGCTACATACTTCCATTACTATCTCCCTTCTGTTATTTTTCTTTCTTTACAAGAAATAAAAAAATACAAACAAATTTGTAATCTTGAATTATCGATCGACTCCGTATTTTATTTTATCGCCATGGAAGATGTTTTTGATGAGAAATGGAAATTATTTTCTTTGCAACAAATGAAATTGGTAAGAATATGGCATACATTTATTTTAAAACAAGAACATAATCCGGAATTAAATTGGCATATGCAAAATATGAACAATTTAATTGATAGGCTACATCCAAAAATGAACAAAATTTCTGATTAAATATTTTTGAGGATGTTGTATCCCCAATTCCATTTCTAGTTGTATTTTATTGGTGGCATAACGAGCTAAAAATATTTAGATACAATTACCGCCACTATAATTCCCACGATGGCAAGTGGATAACCAGGGATCCTATCGGAATAGAAGAAGGATGGAATTTGTATGCGTTTGTTAAAAATTCTCCATATATTTTAATGACTTAAATGGGAATGACAGATACATTTCACAGATTCTACCTGATCAATTATCCGACATGACATTTACCTTGCATATAGGTGTAGCTGTTGATCTTTGGGAGAAGAACAAAGACGGGAAATGGTGTAAAGTAGGAGTTAAGACGTTTGATTATGGTTTGAATCCAGCAGACAGGGAAACAGCGAAATTAGCCGTGGAATGGCCAAAAACAGGGAATATACTAATTTTTCTTTTATTATTTGGATTATATATAGTCAATACAGTACGTGGAACAATTATTCTTGGTAGAGGTTATATAGAATCTTCAGATGGACTCAATTTAACCAATCCAGAAACCATACCTTCTTCCCCTGTTGAAGATATAAATATGCTTAGAGGAATTCAGCAAGATATAAAATCACCACCCCCATATAATATATTACAAAACAATTGCGCAGATTGGTCTTATAGAGCTATTTGGTATGGAAGAGATAAAACAGCACATTAATTTACAAATGAAAAAAATGTTGGAAATTTTTGAAACAATAATATCATTTGATATATTTTTTCAAAAAATAATTTTTCGTTATTATCAATAAACATCTTTTTGAACTTGTACGTTTTCAAACTTGTTGCCTGTGATGTTGTCTTGATTTACACTGCTTTTGAGCAGTATCGCGCAAGCACTCGTTCCGTCGGGAAGATATTTCAAATTTTTGAAAGTGTTGTTTTGAATCGCAACTTTTCCGCACGCGCAAATTCCGTTTTGTGCAATAAGGTCTGTGTCACCCGCTCCTTGAATTGTGCTGTTTTTTACAGTCACATCAGAATTTGTTGTAAGAGCATATACTCCACCTTTTTGGAAACCGACAAATTCACATTTGTCAATTATTATCGTGCTTGCATTTGCACCACCAACATAAAGCCCATAACCAGTTTGAATTCCAAACTTTTCGTTTTTGAGTCTGAATCCGCTCACCTTTACATCCATCATTTCAAGGCGTGAATTTGCCACAAAAACTCCTGCACTTCTTCCAGCATTGTTGTCCACACTGTCGGTGCGTGCAAGTTCGGATTTTATGGTCAATTTTTTGATTGTAACGTCGGCACCTGCAAGTATGCGGACAATTCCGTACATCCCTTGTGACGAATGCCCTGTTGTGTCACCGGCTTCCCTTTCCCACAAGGTCAAGTTTGAATAATCTTCTGGACCAGAAATTATTGTTCCGTCTTCGCCCATGATTGTCAATTTTTTGTTTGAAATTGTAATTTGTTCATTGTATGTACCGGCTTTTATCAAAATAGATTTTCCAGTTTCGGCAGCGTCGATAACCGCTTGAATGGACTCGCCAGCCTTGACGGTATAATCAAAAGTTTCGCCACATCCTGCAAACAAACAAATACAAGGCAAAACAAACAAAGTCAAAAGTAAAAAACTAATTTTTTTCATATAACCTCCCTTTTTTACTCGTTTCAAGATTACTTTCAAAAAGGGTGTTATGTCAATGTGAAAAATTTTGTTTTTCAAAATATTTTGTCGCAAAAAATCGCTTTGCAATTTCAAAATTCTATTTCTTAAAGATTTTGTTAAAATTTTCATTTTCCCAAGGTCGTGATTTGATATGATTTTGACAAAAATTGATATATATTTGACAAATACCTCGTTTTGGTTCTATTATATTTTCACAAAAAATTACACTTGGAGTTCATATGGAAGATATAATCAAAATACAGTCGCTTGACAAAAGTTTTGGAACTGTCCATGCCGTAGACAACCTTTCGTTTTGCGTAAAACAAGGCGAACTTTTTGCATTTTTGGGTGTAAACGGTGCGGGAAAATCAACTACAATTTCAATCATGTGCGGAACTCTTGCAAAAGATGCAGGCACCGTGACAATTTGTGGAAAAAACATTGAAAAAGACAGCAAGAGCATAAGTGCTGACTTGGGCGTCGTTTTTCAAAATTCGGTTTTGGACAAAAGCCTTACGGTCAAAGACAACCTTTATTCACGTGCAAGCCTTTATGGCATTTGCGGAAAAGATGCAACCGAGCGCATAAATCACTTGGCAAAAATTTTGGACTTTGAAGATTTGCTTTCAAGAACTTTCGGCAAACTTTCGGGCGGACAAAAAAGGCGAATTGACGTCGCAAGGGCTCTTTTACACAACCCAAAAATACTCATTTTGGACGAACCTACGACCGGCCTTGACCCGCAAACCCGCAAAACACTTTGGAATGTTATCGAAACATTGCGAAAAACACAAAACATGACCGTTTTTTTGACAACACATTACATGGAAGAAGCGACCGATGCAGACTATGTTGTCATTTTGGACAGTGGCAAAATTGTGGCGCAAGGCACTCCATTGCAACTTAAAAATCAACACACAGGCGATTTTGTGACGGTTTACGGTCAAGACGAACAAACCGTCAAATCACTTGGTCTTGATTATGAAAAAATCAAAGACGGTTTCAGATTGGCGGTAAAAGACACCGCCATGGCACGTGACCTTATCATCGCTCACCCACAAATCTTTGTGGACTTTGAAATAACAAAAGGAAAAATGGACGACGTGTTTTTGGCCGTAACCGGCAAAAAACTTTTGGGAGGTAACGTATGAAAACTTTTTCTTCAATGACAAAACGTAATATAAAAATGTTCTTCAAAGACAAATCTATGTTTTTTGTTTCACTTATCACTCCACTTATTTTGCTTGTGCTTTATGCAACATTTTTGGCAAAGGTTTATCGTGACAGTTTTGTATCAGCAATGCCTGATGGCTTTTCGGTGCCGGCTTCACTTATCAACGCAACTGTGGGCGGTGAACTCATATCTTCACTTTTGGCAGTAAGTTGCGTTACAGTTGCGTTTTGTTCAAACCTGCTTATGGTCAACGACAAAGTCAACGGCGCAAGAAAAGATTTTGCAGTTACACCTGTCAAAAAGTCAACACTTGCATTTTCCTACTACGTCAGCTCACTTTTGACAACTCTTATCATAACCTACACCGCCACATTCGCTGGATTTGGTTATCTTGCAATCACAGGTTGGTATATGTCAGTTGGTGATGTATTTTTGCTTATTTTGGACGTTTTCTTGCTCACAATGTTTGGCGTGGCACTTTCGTCAGTTGTAAACTTTCTTTTGTCAACAAACGGTCAAGCATCTGCGGTCGGAACAATAGTATCCTCGGTTTACGGATTTATTTGTGGCGCATATATGCCAATATCCAACTTTGGCAAAGGGCTTCAACACATACTTTCTTTCCTTCCTGGAACTTACGGCACATCACTTGTCCGCAACCACACACTTGGCGGTGTGTTTGCCGAAATGCAGTCGCAAGGCTTTCCACCTGATGTGGTCAAAGGCATAAAAGACAGCATCGATTGCAACCTTTACTTTTTCGACCACCCCGTATCCATCACCGCAATGTACCTTATCCTTTGCCTTTCCATCCTTGCCCTTTTGGGTATCTTTGTCCTTGAAAACTTTTTGAAGCGCAAAGCGAAATAATCCCATCAAAAACAACAAAACGACAACAAAAAAAAATATGACACATTTCTGTGTCATATTTTTTCTATAATCAAGTCATATTTTTCTTACGCCAATCTTAATTGGAAAGCAGGACGTATGCAGTATGTAGCAGCGAACGGTGTATGTGCCATTTGTCCATTTAAGAATACCTCCCAAATAGTACTTGAGCTATTTGGCGATCTCAACCAATAATTCACTCCTTGATTTCCATTATTCCATTGACGGGCAGTTACATCGTCAAAATACTTATCTGCTTCATTATATGACATTATCCAAAATTTGTCAACAGTAGTCATTGTTGCTCCTTTTGGCGAAGTCTGATTTATTGGTGTTTTGTTGCTATCCAATGCATTAAGTTTGTACAAGTCATTAAGTGTTCTACCTTGAATTGCTTTGCAAATATTATTGTTCGCATTTATTCCAAGGGTTGTAACAAGGCTTGTATTCAAAATTTTTCGAACATCACTGTAATAATAATCAGTTGCATACACTCCACTTGGAGTACTACTATCAGAATGATAAAACTCTAAATCACTTGAACTTACTTCATATTTATCTTCAGCCAGATATGCTTTTTTATCAAGGCTTGAAACGTAAGTATCAAGCACAAAATATGCATACTTTGCGGATGTTGGGATAGCACCTGTACATTTTGTCCAAGTTGTTCCGTCAGTCGAATAAGCAAAACATTTCCATTGTACATCTTTATTTTCAGCATACCCCATCGTAACTATTCCAGTTGATCTTTCGGTGCTGGTAAGCGTATACGTTGGTGGTGTTGTTTTGAATATCACAGTTTCAGGTCTGTTCACAGGAACTGCTCCAATGGCAGTGGTTGTTGAACCATCGATCATGTTATACCAAGTTTTGTCTGAAGGTAAATCAATTTTTACCTTGTTTAATTTTGGAGCATAAACTTCTTCAAGTGCTGTACATCCTTTCAGCATATCGTCAGCATTTACACTAACATCAAAATTGCTTAAATCCAATTTCGTCAACGAAGAACAATTTTCAAACATAGACGTAAATCTGTCACAATTTGATGTGTCAAAACTTGACAAGTCCAAAGACGTTAATGCACTACAATTTTGGAACATCCATCCCATGCTTTCTATACTTGTTGTTACAAAACTGCTAAGATCCAAACTTTCAAAGCTTGAACAATTTCTAAACATAGAATCTGTGTATTTTGCCTTTGAAGTATCAAAACTTCCAAAATTTATTGAATTCAATTTTGTCAAACCAAGGAACAACCCACCGCTGTTGTAAGGAGCATAAATTGTACAAGGTGAATAAATGTAATAAGTCATTGCATAGTTTCTGCCGATTCCAAATGCCAATACATCTGCATATCTAGATGTGTTTGCCCATGCAATCTCGCCATAAGCATTAATTGCACCAACTGATACTCCACTTGTGGTGTCCACCAAATCACTAATACTATTAAGATCGTTTATAAAAATTATGCTTGTAGTTATGTCTTTTGAGATGCTGTTATACCAATCTTGTCGCAAATAACTTTCTTTTGTAAATACAGGATACAGATAAGACCAGTCAGCAAATCCTGATGGTGCACTAAATGGTACTCCCACTGGGAAATCAACCCTGTTAAGATCACTTCCATTTACGGATACCGTCCATCCAAGGAAGTAATAACCTGTCCTTGATGCAGTTGGCAATCCAGTTGCCCCTTCGTACATTACCGCAGCATTAAACATTCCATCATGGCCACTAGCATAAATATAACCATTAGGGTCGGAAATTGGAACTTCTGTTGTACTATCATTATCTACATAAACAGAATTGAAATAAACGTTATAAGATTTTGCCCATCTTGCTACAAGAGTGATAGTTTCTCTTCTTCCAGCTGGTACGTGAAGCACTGCTGGTGTACTTGTGTTGTCTACACTTCCATTTGTTGCGCCACCATAAACAACCCATTTTAAGAACTTGTATCCACTTCTTGTTGGAACTCCAGGGATTTCAACCGTTTGTGCACTTGCAGAGTATACAAATGATGTTGGGTTGTTGTCACTGTTTGTTCCGCCATACAACATATAATTGATAGCAACATTTTTTAATGACCATCTTGCATACAACGTTGTGTTTGCACTGAACATTCTGTCTGAAGATGTAACTTTTGTTCCACCACTGTCTTTTGTTGTATACCAACCGACAAAGTCATAACCCGCTCTTGTTGCTGTTGGCATTTCACCAATAACAGTATTTTCAATCAAACTTTTGTTTGCAGAATAGTCATCTGCAGCACCCCAACCATCTGGCAACGAAGCAAGTACTCCATTATTTGTGTCGCAAATCAATCTATAAACTGTACCTTCATAGCATCGCAGAATAATATGTGCATTTTTCAATATTCTGATATCCGCGGTTGTTGAAGTAACTTCAACATCACCATTGCCTTGATTTATAAACAATCTTGCAGAAGAACAGTTAAAGCTTGGACCTGCAACAGTATTTCTAAGCCAGCCAATCAAAGTACCTTGTGAATTGTCAAACAAATTTCCTATCGAGAATACTGTTGTACCATTTGCAGGCATGGTTGTATGGTAACTTTCTGTATCAGTCAAGTATCCATCCATTTGTCTTTCACCATTTACTGAAATAGATGCAAAGTTTGTAAATGCGCTCCATACTACCGTCTCAAGCTCAGCTATACCGTCTGATGAACTTGTGTTGTTGAAGTAAACGTCAAATGTTATTGTTTTGTTTGTTATTTCAAATACTGGATAGATTGACAATGTTGCTCCAACAGTTGATGAAAGGTTTTTGATAAATATTTCGTCAGAGTAAGAACAATCAATCATTCCTTGTTCATTGGTGTATCTTGTAAATTCACGTATTATGTCATTTTGAGACTTGCCCCAAGTTGCCAAAGAGTATTCAAAGTTACTGTCTTGTTTTGCTACTCGCCAGCCAATCAATCCAGTGATTCCATTTGGTAAACAAATAGTTTCTCCATAACTTATTATTCCAGATTCTCGGTAACCAACATATTTGCCATTTACGTCAAGGACACTCCAGTCATAATTTGTCGTTGTGCCATCTACATCGTTGTATACATAAATTTGATAAGTAACAGTTGTATAGTGAGCATATATTGTTACATCGGAACTTGACATCACAGTTGAAGCATCAACTTTTGTTCCACCACTTTCTTCTGTATACCATCCTCCAAATGCCATACCTATTACGTCAGTGGTACATTGAGGAAGCGTTCCATAAGCTGTCAAATAAGTTACAGATTTTGTTGCACTTTCACCTGAACCTGTCCATCCTGTTGTTTCAACAACCGAACCACCATTTGCGTGCGCTGTGATGGTATATTGGTTGATTGTCCATTTTGCGTACAAAGTTATGTCACTTGTATAATCATTTGCACCAAGTGTTGTAATTGCATCACCAGTGCAAGCACTGTTTGTAAACCAACCACCAAATGTATATCCTACTTTTGTAGCTGATTTCAATGCTGTATCTGTTCCTTCAGTATGTAAAATTGGATATCCAGATTCATGTACTCCGCTGAACGTATCGCCATTTTGATCCAAGTATATGATATTGTATCTTACAACTGGTGGAACGTACTCAAACATTGCAGTCATTCCAGATTGGTTTGGAACATACATAACTACAATCAAATCATCATTAATAATTGAATAATCGCCATTTGTATAGATAACATTTGATATTGGACCATAGCAGGCAGGATCTGCGTCTTCAAACGTAGCATACGCTTCGATTGTTTCCGCACCAATATTGTCAGTTCTTACAACAAAGTAATATGTTTGTTTAACTATCAAATTATTTACAGTTGTTGTAAAGTCATAACTACCAAAACTCTTTCCACCTTCCGATGCCTTGTATGCGACATCCATAGATGTATAACCGTACATTTCTATATTTATATTTGTTGATGCAACATTGATTGTTACAATATTCTTGTCGGCATTGAGCGTGTAATTTGCATCAGTTTCAATTTTTCCAAATTGTGAGTTTGCATTATCTTCGGCATTGCTTGAACTTGAATATTTCATCATTGCGCCATCAACAACAAGATATACTGTCGAATTCATGTCAACTGTGAATGTTTCGGTGTATTCATTACCGCCACCATAATATGTTGCAGTAAGTGATACTGTCGCAACTTCCCACTGAGCATAAATTGTTGTATTTTCTGAAATTTTGCCAGTTGTTTCAACTTTTGTACCTGCTGTTGCAGATGTGTACCAACCTTTGAAGGTATATCCTGTTCTGGATGCGGTTGGCAATGTTCCAATTGTGTTATTATCCCACAAAACTACTTTTGTTGCCGTTGAGCCACTTCCTTTCCAACCAGATGTCGTTGCAATCGCACCATTATTTGCATTTGCTGTGATTGTGTAGCCAAGTTTCAATTCTATACTTGCAGTTCCTACTGGAATTTGCGAGTACGATGTTGCCAAGTCTGAAGATTTAAAGAAGTTTCCTGATGACAAATCTATTGCAACATTGACTGTCTTTGGAGTTTGTATTGTTTTGAGTACTGACGTACCTGAAAGCATTCCTCTTACTTCTGCATCGTCAATGATTTCAAAACTGCTCAAGTTCAAAGTTTCCAAACTGTTGCAAGCATCAAACATACTTCCCATTGATGCCACATTTGACGTATCAAAACTTGTTACATTCAAGCTTGCCAAACTGTTGCATTCCCAGAACATTCCATCCATATCCATGACATTTGCAGTATCAAAGCTATTCAAATCCAAAGCCTTTAAACTACTGCAATATCTGAACATTTCAGTCATATATCCTACGTTTTGTGTATCAAATCCACTCAAATTAAGACTTACCAAACTGTTACAGTATTCAAACATCCCACTCATATCCGTTACGTTTGAAGTATCAAAATTTGAAAATACTATTTCTTTAACCGCTGTAAACGAAGGAGTAATATACGATCCCGCTGGATTAAACAATTGATAACAACTCTTAGGAGCATAGATTGTATATTGTGAATAGAATACAAGACTTGTTCCAGCAAGATATGCAGTAATGTCTGCACAATTTGCACTTGAAGTATATGCTGTTGTACCAGTGTTATCACTTGCACCAATGCTGAATGTTTTTGTTGGGCTTGCAGGAATATCTGACGCGGATTTTGTGAATTTGATCGAAGTTATTGTCGCTGTATCTACACTTTGTGCAGTCAAAATATTTTTGAACAACGTTGCATTTGCAAAGTAAGATACGTTTTGTGTCCATTGTGCCCAAATTGTTGTATTTGCTGCACCCATCTTTGTTGTTGTTTCAACTTTTGTACCTGCTGTTGCAGATGTGTACCAACCTTTGAACGTGTAACCTGTTCTTGAAACAGTTGGCAATGTGCCATATTGTGCGTTGTATTGAACAGATTTTGTTGCAGTTGCGCCTGTTCCTGTCCAGCCAGTTGTCGAAGCAATCGTACCATTGTTTGCATTTGCTGTAAGTGTGTAACTGTTGATTGTACTTGTAAAGTTTGCGGTTATTGTACGAGCAGCAGTAATTGTTCCAGTTGCGTTTGTCCAATCTTTGAATTTTGTTGTATATCCAGTGATTGTTTTTGCTGTTGCTGTTACTGTTGTACCGTTTATTGTTATCTTGTTGCCGTTTACTGTTATTGCACTGCCATAAGGAACATCTGCAATGCTTGTCTTGTCAACGCTTCCGTAAGAAGAATTGTTTGTTGCAATGGTTACAGTGAATTTATTTATTGTCCAGTTTGCAGTCAATGTTACATCACTTGTTCTGCCTGCTGCAATAGTAAGTGTTGTGCCAGATATTGTTCCGCCGTCAACTGTCCAACCTGCAAAGGTGTAACCTGTTCTTGTTGGATTGTTTACTGTCTTTGTTTGTGCACTTGCACTGTAACTAAACGATGTTGGGTTGCCATCTGCATTTGTTCCACCATCCAAGTTGTAAATGATTGTGTATCCGTTTGCATCCCAATGTGCGTATATTGTTGTATTTGCTGTTCCCATCTTGGTTGTGCCCGAAACTTGAGTTCCACCTGTTTCAGATGTAAACCAACCTTTGAAGCCAAAGCCAGTTCTGGTTACAGTTGGCAATGTGCCGTATGCGTCGTTGTATTGAACAGATTTTGTTGCAGTTGCGCCTGTTCCTGTCCAGCCAGTTGTCGAAGCAATCGTACCATTGTTTGCATTTGCTGTAAGTGTGTAACTGTTGATAGTCCATTTTGCATACAAGATTACACTGGCTGTGAACGAGTATGAAGTTTGTGCTTTATATGCTGTTCCTGTGCCTGCCGTATTTGTGTTCCATGGATTTGTTGCATCAAGTGTGTATCCCGTTTTTGCAAATGGGTTTGCAGGAAGTGTCAACGAAGCGCCAACTTTTGTTCCGTTATATTTCATATATGCCGTGCCAGAAACATTTGCAGGTGCGGTTCCACTTGTCGAACCGTTGCCGTTGAAGCTCAACGTTACCGTATACGAATACGATGCGTAGTACGTTGTGTTTGCAGTTGTGATTTCACTTGCACCAAGAACCGTGCCGTTTGCCGAATCGTCGACTCTTACACCGCGATAGGTATATACGACGCTTGAAACAGTTCTGTTTGCAGTCACTGCACTTGGAACTGTGATTGTATTGTTGAACGTCGATACGCTGTTTGAAGTGTTGGACACGTAATATCTGTTGGCACTTGTTTTTGCCGTTGCAGCCGCTGTACCATTATAATAGTTGAACGTTGCTTCAACAGATTTTGTATATTTTGCATAAAGAACATTTACACCTGTTGTGAGTGGTTGTCTTGTATAACTTGTATCCGGACTTACTTGATATTGCCACGACGTAAACGTTCCGCCGTCGTATGCACTTGGTACGGGTTCGTCTTTGTCAAGGCTGCCTTTGTATTGCGTTCCGTTCGACAACATTCTTCTTTCAACCGCTTTGTTTGTATGAGCGGTTCCGTTGAAGTAATAGAATGTCAAGCCTTCTGAGTAAACAGCATAGAATATTGTATTTGCTGTTGTTGGAGTCACCACTGCAGTAGAGTTGGTTGTAATTGCAACACCCTTATACGTTTTTGCAATTGCAGAACCAACACTGCTGGTCACTGCTGATGGAACTGTAAAGTTGGATTCAAATTTTGTTCCAGTGTAATTCATATATTGAATTGCAGTTGCAGTTGCAGTTTTCTGTGTTGCAGTATCTGAATAATTGCTGGTCGTTCCAGCACTGTAGCAGAACGTTCCTGTAACAGTTTTTTGATATGAACCATAGTAAGTTGTGTTCGTGCTAATCGTAATTGAATTCGATGCATCAACTGTTTTTGCTGCATTTGCGGTATTTGCTGTGCTCCAATGTCTGAATGTATAACCGCTTGGAGTGCCAAGTGCAGATGGTGCTGTGATAGTACCATTTGTTGCTGTGTTGAATATTGTTACCGAAACTTTTTGTGTTTGATTGTTATAGTAATTAAATGTACCAGTCAATACTTTTGAGAAAATCGCATAAAGAGTCACATCATTTGCTGGCATTGAATAAGAATTAAGTTTTGTTGTCGCTGTTGAACTTGTGTTCCAACCAACAAATGTCCAACCGTCTTTTGTTGCAGTGAGTGTCAAGTCTACGTTTGAACCATAAGCAACTGTCTTTGTTTGATTTGCAGTTGTACCACCGTTTGTTTTTGATTCATAGGTCACTGTATATATCTTTGCCGTTCTTGTAAACGTTGCAGTTACAACTGTGTTCGAAGTTATTGCACTTATTGTTGTGTTTGCAGACGATGTGCTTGCAATTGTGCATGCTCCACTTGTTTTTGCCCATTTTGCAAATACAGTTGTGTATCCTGTTGCATTTGTTGGCGTTGCTGTGACTGATGCACTTCCATTTCGCAATACATATATTTCGCTTGCAGGGGTTACGGTTCCATTTCCATTTGCCTTTGCTTGCAATGTGTAAAGTTGGCTTATGGCTAATGTCTTTGTTACACCGGCATAAGTTGGTGCAAATGCTCCGCTGTTTACAACCGTGCCTGTTGCAACTGGTGTCGCAACAGCATTGCCAAATGTATAGTTGTATTTTCCGCTTGTAAACGTTGCTTTTGCATACAATGTTATATTTGTATTGCTCAAGAAGTAATATTCTTGTGAATTTGTAAGTGCAGTCGTTGGATTGTTTGTTGTACCTATATAATATGTTGCGTCGGTTCCAACATTCTTTGAAAGGTGTGCAGTTGCAAAGTAAAGTTGTGTAAGTTTTACAGTGTCTGAAAGTCCACTTTCTGTCATTGTAAGTTCACTGTCACGGTTGATGCTTGTTCCACTTGTAACCCTTGTTGCAGTTGCTGTTGAACCCCATACAAGGTTGTATCTTCTTTCGCTTGTGTAAGCAACTTTTATGCTTGGAGTAAACTTTGTTCCGTATGGAATAGCAAAGGTTGCGGTACCATTGTTTGTATTTACTGTTTTGCTTTGACCGTTTGCAGTAATTGTCACAGTCTGTGCAGTTCCTGTCATCGGAACAGTTACTGTGTAATTGTAATTATTCTTTGTCCATTTTGCATACAAGGTTATTGCGCTTGTGTACGAAGTTGCGCCAAGGGTTGTGATTGCACTTCCCGAGCAATCTTTGTTTGCAAACCAACCACCAAATGCATATCCGGTTTTGGTTGCGCCTTTGAGTGGGGTTGCCGTGCCGTACGTATGTTCGGTTGGGTGTCCACTTGCATGTGTTCCACTGAATGCAACGTCACCTTGGTCTTTGTAGGTGATTGTGTATTTTGAAGCAGTCCATTTTGCTTCCAAAGTAACACTGTCTGCTTTTGCGTTGATTGTAAGTGTTGTGCCAGATATCGAACCATTTGTTACTGTCCAACCTGCAAAATCATAACCAACTTTTGTTGGAGCATTGACAGGTATTGTTTGTGAACTTTCACTGTAGTTATACGATGTTGGGTTACCGCTTGCATTTGTTCCGCCGTTCAATTTGTATGTTATTGCACATGCATTTGCATTCCAATGTGCAAAGATTGTTGAGTTTTGATTGAATGTTGTCAAAGATGTAACTTTGGTTCCAGCCGTTTCAGAAGTATACCATCCATCTATAGCATGTCCAGTTTTTGTTGCGTCAGGCAAAGTTCCAATTGCGTTGTTATCCCACAAAACAACCTTGGTTGGATTGGTTGCACTTTTCCAACCGTTCAAGTTGGAAATTGTTCCACCATTTGGATTTGCAGTGACCAAAGCACCAACCTTTAATACAAAAGATGAACTTGACACCGAAATTGAAGTTTGTGATGTCAAGTTTGAAACTTTGTAAAAAGATTTATTGGTTAAAGTTGGCAATGTGATTGCCGCACCTGTAGTTTTTGGAGTTTGAATTGTTTTAAGGTTTGTGCAACCACCAAAAAAGTTAGTTGTTGTTGCGCCGACATTTATTGCAAGTGAACTCAAATCCAAAGTCGAAATATTTGAACAGTTTTTGAATATGCTGTCCAACTTTGTCGTATTTGAAGTGTCAAAATTTTTGAGTGACAAGGTTGCCAAATTTGAAAGTTTGTTTGATGCGGTATTTGAAAACAAATAACTGCAATCTTCTGGTGCATAGATAATTTTGGGTGAATAGAATACAAGACTTGTATTTTTTATGTATGCGCTTATATCATAGCAATTTGCATTTTGGTCAAATTGAGTTGTACCTGTTTTGTCCTTGGCACCAATTGAAATTGGAATTGTTCCAATAGGAATATCTTGTTTTTGTTGGGTGAAAGTGATTGATGTCAAAGTTGACAAATCAACCCCAGTATTTGTGAGTTTGTTTTGCCAATCTTTCAAAAGATAAGATTCTTGAATTGCGGGGTCATAAGAAATATCTCCCTCTGTATTATGTTTTTGTGTGACAGATGCATAAACACCGATCGTAAACATACATGCAATCAGCAACATCAAAGAACCAATTATTCCATAAAATTTTTTCTTCATAAGATATTCACCTTTTCCAAAAATTATTTTGTTTCAATTATTTTTTTTTATTTGTTTGAGCCATCAAAAATCAATGCCCATATTATCGCTTTACTTCATTTTAATTTTTATAAAATAAAATGTCAACTTTTAGCGAGAAAAAATCTGCGTACATATTACATTTTTTTTACTCTCAAATAGCAAAAAAAAATGCACAAAAAAAAAGTGAGCATATCCGCCCACTTTTTTTCAACACACAAATTGATCAAATGTTATTTAAGTTCAACTACTGCGCCAGCTTCTTTAAGTTTAGCTTCCATTTCTTTTGCTTCGGCTGTAGCAACGTTTTCTTTAACGTTTGCAGGAGCGCCATCAACAAGTGCTTTTGCTTCTGACAAGCCAAGACCTGTGATTTCTCTTACCGCTTTGATAACTGCTATTTTGTTTGCACCAGTTTCTTTCAAAACTACTGTAAATTCGCTCTTTTCTTCAGCAGCAGGAGCAGCACCTGCAGCTGGGCCAGCAACTACTGCAGCAGCAGCGCTTACGCCAAATTCTTCTTCCAACATTTTTACAAGGTCGTTAAGTTCAACTACGCTAAGACCTTTAACTTCTTCTACAAATTTATTCAAATCTGCCATTTTTTTATACTTCCTTTTAATTTTTTTTTGTTTTTTTACCCATCAGGGGTCGATTTTTTTGACCAAATTGGTCAGTTTTGTGTTTAGTTGTTTTTGTCAGCAATAGCCTTCAACGCAACAGCCAAACCACGCATTGGTGATGTAAGCATACCAACAAGTTGAGCAAGCAATACTTCCCTTGAAGGAATACTTGCAAGTTTTTTGATTTCGTCAGCGGTTACAACTTGGTTGTTGTAGATACCAAACTTGATTGGGAATTCGCAGTTTTCGCTTTTTGCTTTTACCATGATTCTTGCAGGTGCAACTTCATCTTCAAAGCCAAATGCAACGGCGTTTGTGCCTTCGAGTTGTTTTTCAAGACCTGTGTAGCCAAGTTCGTTCAATGCTCTGAGCATAAGTCTGTTTTTGTAAACTTTGTATTCAGTGCCGTGTTCACGACATTCAGCACGCATTTTTGTGTCTTGAGCAACTGTGATACCGCGATAATCAACAAAAACAACAGTTTTTGCTGCTGAAAGTTTTTGTTTGATTTCTTCAACAAGTTGTTTTTTTGATTCTAAATTACTACTCATTTTTGCCTCCTTTTGATTTGTGTGTGGCAAAAAAAATATTCCCTTTTGGCCGAAATAAGCCAAGGGAACACAAAGGTACAAACTTGAACTTACCTCGGCAAGTAGTCCATTGGACAATTACGCAAAAGATTGCACTTGCTGTCTTTGGAAAGCAAATATTTTTTTTACGCAAGTATTGTACAACACAAAATCCTTTTTGTCAACGATTTTTTGTCAATCGTTTTTGTAATGTACATTTATCTGATTTTTTTCGGTTTCGAACACCGCCAAGACAATATTTTTGAGTTGTTTTTTGTTTTCTATGTGCAATTTTGAAAAAAGCCAATTTGTATCTTTTTTGATTTGATTCAAACTGCTGTAAGATATTTTTCCGTCAATAACAAGGTGAACAGGAAGTTTTGCGGGCGTAATTTTGATATTTTGAAAATCGCTGGCAACAACTGGTCTTTGGTCACCCTTTGGCAAAACCGAAAGTTCGCCCGAAGTCTCAAAAATGGCATAAGCCACATCGGTTATGTCAAAAAAGCCTTTTTCGCGACAAAGAGCGATTATGTCATTGACAACAAGTCCGCTCTTTTTCAAATTTTTGAAATTGATTTTTCCTTCATAGACCAAAACCAATGGTTTGCCACGGAAAAAACTTTTGAGTGTGGGCGATTTGCGTTCAAAAACCGAAACCAACACGTCAAACAAAAAAAACACTGTTACGCCAATCAAATAATACCAAATGGGCGTATCCGAAATATCTGTTGCCATTTCAGCAGAAATTGAGCCAATAGAAATCCCCAAAACATAATCAATAAACGAAAGTTGTGCAATTTGTTTTTTGCCCAAAAGTTTTGAAATAAAAAAAAGATAAACAACCGATGCTGTGGAAAATATCAAAATTTTCAAAACGTCACCCCAAACAAAATCGTACATAATTGCTCCTTGCTCTTTGTAAAGATAATTGCCAAAATATCCAATTTTAAGCAGTCTTTATCAAATTTTTCAAAAAAACTGCTGCAATGTTCACTATTGACAAAATTTTTGTTTTTTGCTAAAATGTTGACAACAACCAAAAAGGGGAAAATAAAATGAATACATTTGATCTTACACCAGAAAAACTGGCACCTATTCCACAATCACAAGAACTTGTTGTTCCAGAAGATTATCAAACTTATGTAAGGGACAGCAAAGTTTACAATTTGTACAAAGAAAACAATTTCCGCATCGACGACATTTATCTTGTTGACCCAGACGGAAAAAAGACAAAAGATATTTGCGGATATGCTTTGTATGTGAACGGCGACCTTGTTGGCACTTACAACCAAAAAGAAGATTATTACTTTGCGGGCGTAAAGTCAGACATGTACATCAAGTTGCCAGTTGACACAATCAGATTTGTACTTTTCCAAAAACTTGTTGCACAAGAAAAATTGAAAAAGGCAAAAACCGAAAAACAAATCAAAGCACTTGAAGACGAAATCAGTTTTTACAATGACGCATTGACAAAGGGATATGAATTCCCAAAAACTTCAAAAAATCTTGCACTTGCCGAAACTTACAACAAATTGACAAAAAAATACAACACAAAAAGCAAGGCACCAAAATTGAAAACACATGCAAACCTTTTGTTGCGTTTGAAATACATGGTTTTGGGCGTTGTAAAAACTTATGCAAAAGAATTGAAACTTTGCATGACTGCAACAAAAACAAAATTCAGAGCAAAAAAATACGAAAAAAAGATGAAAAAAGAACAAAAAATCGACCAAGAACACACAATGTAATAACTTTTCACCTTTCAAACAAAAACATATTGAAAGTTGGACTCTCCACTTCAATATGTTTTTTTTATTTACAACAAATCGCATTTTTGATACAATGACAACATGAAAAAACATTTATCAAAAATCTTGGCACCGATTATTTCGGCAGTTGCAATTTTTGCCATAACGGTTTTGTGCGTATTTGGTGCTATTTCGGTCTATCGCGACAAAATGTTACATAGTGTCAATTTTGAATATTTGAAAGATGCCAGTGACCGTGTTGTTTTGTTTATTGGTGACGGAATGGGCGAAAATCACATAAAAACTGCAAGCGCGTATCTTGAGCGCGACATTTTTTTTGACCAATTTGAAATTGATGGTTGGGTTTCGACGTTTTCGTTGAATATGTTTGGACCAACCGACAGTGCTGCTGCCGCAACTGCACTTGCAACTGGCACAAAAGTCAACAATGGTGAAGTATCTTTGCATAATGGAAAAAACATAAAATCCATAAGCGAATATGCAAAACAAAAAGGTTACAGCATTGGAATAGTTACAACTGACAGTCTTTGCGGTGCCACACCTGCTGGGTTCAGCGCACATGCCACTGCCCGTGGTGAACAAGAGCAAATCATAAGCACTCAACTTGAAAGCAATATAGATTTGTTTTTGGGTGCAGGTGCAAGTACTTATCAAACTTACAAAACTGATTTTGAAAACAAAGGCTATTTGTTTGCAAACAGTTTTTTGGAACTTGACAAAAATACACAAAAAATATTTGGTGTTTTTGAAACAATAAACAATTACATTTCAACTGACACAGCACCTACCCTTTCGCAACTTGTGGATTTTGCAACTGACTTTTTGGAAGCAAAAAGTGGTGACAAATATTTTTTGATGGTTGAAGGTGCACACATTGACAAAATGAGCCACAAAAACAAAATGACAGAAATGATACAATATCTTGATGAATTTGACAACGCAATAAAACTTGTACACACAAAATTGCAAATTACAAGCAATTATTCAATCATTGTAACTGCTGACCACGAAACAGGTGGACTTGAATATAACGGTGAAACAAAAGAGCAAATAAGCAAAAAAATGTTTACCCGTACTGGACATTCAAGTGCCGATGTAAAATATTATATTGATTGGAAACTTTCCAAAGATATTTTTCCAAAATTCCCAAACAAAATTGACAACACTGCAATATTCAAAATCTGCGCAAACCTTTTGAACGTAGCATGAAGCACAAAAAAAACGAGCCCGAGCCCGTAAATTTTTGCTAAGAGCCGAAGCCAACCCCCAAGCGCATTTATGTAGACAAAAAAAATATGACCTGTTGGGGAGTAAAATGTATTGGAGAGAGCGATTCTGCAGGAAATGGCAACATTTTTTGCCATTTCCGAAGCCTAGCGGTGCGACAATACTTTTAGACCCAACACGGTCATTTTTTTGAAAACACCTTTAAGAAATATAGATTACTCTTCGGCAATTCTCACATTCCCCATAGCCTTTTTCTTTGAGTTTGTCAACAAATGCAATCGAAAGTTCCATTTGGCATCCACCACAACTGTTGTTGTTGAGTGGCACCAAAATTGGGAATATTTTGTCTTGTCTGCGTTGTTTGTATTTTGCAACAACGTCCTTGTCCAAATCTTTTTCAAGTTCGGCAAGTTCGGCACGTAAACTGTCGATTTTTGGTTGAATTTTTTGCGATTCTGCTTCAAACAATTCTTTGTGTTTTTTGTGTTTTTCACGTGCAAGACTGTAATTTCTTTTTGCTTGGTCAAATTGACTGAGTGTTTGGTTTATTCTTTCGGCAAGAGCAATAAACTTTTTGTCCAGCACTGCAAGGTTTGTCAAAATTGATTGAGTAAGTGCTTCAATCGAACAAATTTCTTCTTCGGAAAGATTTGTAAAGTCTTTTTTTGAAACTTCTTCAAATTTTTTGGAATTTTCTTCATAAGATTGTTGCAAAGACGAAAATTCACGATTGAGATCTTCGGCAAGTTTTTCAAGTTGCATTGATTTATTTTGCGAATCTTTTACTTTTTGCACCATTTGATTTATGATTTTTTTGTTTTCACTGGCATCAAGTATACGCTCCAATTTTATAATTTCAAAATCTTTCTTTTGATATTCAAGTACTTTTGGTATGTTCATAATTTCCTCCTAGTCTACATAATCCGTAAGGCGCTTGCTTCTGTTTGGATGACGAAGTTTTCTCAGAGCCTTTGCTTCAATTTGTCTTATACGTTCACGAGTAACATTAAATTCTTTTCCGACTTCTTCCAACGTTCTTGGGTGACAGTCGTCAAGTCCATAACGAAGGCGAATAACTTTTTGTTCACGTGGAGTAAGTGTGTCAATAACTGCCATAAGTTGTTCTTTCAAAAGGTTTTGAGTAGCCACTTCCATTGGTGAACGGATAGATTCATCTTCTATAAAGTCGGCAATTTTGCTGTCATCTTCTTCACCGACTGGGTTTTCAAGCGAAATTGGGTCTTGTGCGATTTTTTGAATTTCGGCAACACGTTCGGGTGTAAGTCCCATATACTCGGCTATTTCTTCGGTGGTTGGGTCACGTCCCAAAGTTTGCAAAAGATTTCGAACTGCACGTGTCAATTTGTGGATAGTTTCGACCATGTGCACAGGAATACGGATTGTACGTGCTTGGTCAGCCATTGCACGGGTAATTGATTGTCTTATCCACCAAGTTGCATAGGTGGAAAATCTGAACCCTTTGGTGTAATCAAACTTTTCAACAGCCTTCAAAAGTCCGATGTTGCCTTCTTGAATAAGGTCCAAAAGTTGCATAGACGTTCTGCCAACATATCTTTTTGCAATGCTTACAACCAATCTTAAATTGGCTTCGGAAAGTTTTGCTTTGGCATATTCGTCGCCTTCAAGCATCTTTTTGGCAAGCATGATTTCTTCATCACTGGTCAAAAGTGGCACTTTTCCGATGTCTTTAAGATACATTTTGACTGGGTCATCTGTGCTTACAGATGCAATAAGGTCATCAAAGTTGGTTTTGTCCGCTTCTGGCTCAACTGTTTTGATAATCTTTATGCCGTGTTTTGCAAGTTCGTCGATAACTTCTTGAATTTCATCGGCACTTGCTTCATATTTCAAAAGTTTGAAATAGATGTCTTCTTCGTTCAAAGACCCCTTTTTGGTGCCTATTTCAACAAACTTTTGATATTCTTGTTCCATCTTTTCTTTCACTGATTTTCCTCCAAATTTTTATTCTTTAGTTGAGCAGAAATTTTTTGAAGTTGTTTCAAAATTTCTGTGCGCTGGTCATTGTCACGACAAACTTTGAATTGTTCGTTCAAAATCCGTTGTTTTTCTTTCAGATAATATTCGCAAAACGTCCAAACACAATCGTTGTAATATTGTTTAGCATTATTGCCAATTATATCAAAATTATAATTTATTATATCTTTGAGTAGTGGCGTGTTATCCACATCATAAATGTCATAAAGTGAAGATATTTTGATTGGTTTCTCATCACTTTTTGATTTTAAAAGCAAATTGTACAAATCTTCAAGCACAGGATTTGCAAGTATGTATTTTGGAAAGCAAAGCGTCGCATAATCTTTTTTGAAAAGCAAACTTGCAAACACAAATTTGAATGCTTTTTCGCTTGCATCATCAAACATGATTTTGTCCGCAACGGGCATCTTTTGCACTTCAAACACTTGCGGCTGGTCAATATCCCTGTTCAAAACACTGACAGGCACATCGCTGAGTTTGCTGATAAGCGGCAAATACACATACTTTTGCGATTTGGCATCAAGCCCGTCAAGCACTTTCAATGCTTCAAGCACAAACCTGTTACGTTCGTCATTGTTTTGCAAGTTTTTTTGTTTTGCCAAATATTTTATTTTGTACTCATACGGGTCATCGGCGCTTTTAAAAAGTATTTTCATTTGTTCGGCACCAAAACTTTTCAAAAACTCGTCTGGGTCGGAATTGTTTGGAAGTGTAACAATTTTCACTTGAAAATCTTTGAGTATATCCAGCGAACGCAAAGTTGCTTTTTCACCCGCCTCATCACCATCAAAACAAACAATAATTTTGTCCGTATAGCGTTTGAGTTCAGGCACGTGTTCGTACGTGAGTGCTGTGCCAAGTGTCGCAACCGTTTGGTCAAATCCATACTGGTGCATAGTAATCACGTCAATCTGCCCTTCAACCAAAACAATATTTTGCAAAGTGCCTTGATGTTTTTTTGCTTTGACTTTGTCAATGGCAAATATGGCTTTGCTTTTGTTGAAAAGTGGGGTTTGTTTTGTGTTTTTGTATTTTGCATAATTTGTTTTTTCAAGTGCCCTTGCACTGAAACCAATCACTTGATTTGATGAGTTGACAATAGGAAATACCAATCTTTTTCCAAGGCAATCGTAAAGTCTTCCACTGTCACCTTTTTCGGCAACTCCGGCAAAAATCATTTGGTCGTCAGTATAACCCTTTTGCCTTAAAAAATTTACAAGGCTTGTCCAATCAGGCGAATAACCAATGCGGAAATTTTCAAAACTTGGACGATTTATTTTGCGGGCAACCAAATATTCTTGGGCAACTTTTGCAGATGGCAAATAAATTTGTTTTTGATAAAATTCTGCGCTGTCTTCAAGAACATTTTTTGCGATGTCGATTTGCTTTTTTTGTTGCAAAATTTGGGCATTGTTTTCAACTTCTGGCATTTCCATTCCGACCGATTTTGCCAAAATTTCGCACGCTTCATAAAAAGAACAATTTTCATATTTTTGAACAAAGGTGATAACGTCACCACTTTCCTTGCAACCAAAACAATGGAAAAATCCTTCTTCGGCATTTATGGAAAATGACGGTGTTTTTTCGTGATGAAAAGGACAACAAGCCCAAAAGTTTCGTCCCTTTCTTTGGACCTGAATATATCTTGAAATAACATCAACTATATCGCATTTTTGTTTCAGGCTGTAAAGCCAACCTTGATTCATGCCAGTTCTGTTCACGACTTTTCCTTTTTGCCAAAAATACACAAATTATTTGCATATTTTTACATCATTTTTTACTCATTATATTTATACGACACAAACAGCCGTTTTTCCTTTTTTTTGACAAGTCGTTTATCTTTTTTTTGACAAGTCGTTTATCTTTTTTTTTGACATAAATATTTATTATGTATTTTTTGTGCACACATATTTTGTTTGACAGACTTTGGGAGTATTTTGTATAATTTCTTCGAAATTATGCGAAAAACGTCACGCAAAAAATCACTGAGAAAATATATTTCGGCCAATATATCCAACATTGTTGCAATATATTTTTTTTCATTGCTTTTTTTAAGTAACAATGTTTTTGCTTTGGTAAAGGATTTTCTTCCAAATCTTCAAGCCCAAATTTTGACTGATGTTCTTTTTTCTGCAAGGCATATTTTTTCGCTTTGTGTGTTTCCCAATTGTTTGATTGTTTTTTGTTATTTTGCCCAAACAAGTTTAATTTTGCATTTTTTATTTTTGTTTGTTTTGGCTGTTCTTTTGCTTTTTGCAAACAAAAAAACAAATCATCAAACATTCAAAAAAACAAAGATTTTCGTTTTCGATAAAAATACGTTTTGCGAAAAATATATATTTTTGCTCAAAAGTGCACTTTTGTGTTGATAAATATTTTTTCTTTTATTGACAAAACTAAATTAAAACTACATTGGAGAAAAACGTGTTAACAATCTATTACATTTCTATTGTTGCCTTGACACTTTGTATTTGTTTGACTTACATCTTGTTAAGACGAAAAAACAAAGCAACTTTTGCCTTGTTTTCAAAGATACTTTCGATAATTTTGATTTCTGCTTTTGTTGTCCGTTATATGTCAGGCCCTGATGCAATAAGTTCCACTATTTCACTTACAAATGACATTTTTGTTTCCAGTTTTGCAAACTTTGTAACAGTGACACTCAACTGGCTTTTGATAACAGTTGTTTTGCTTTTGACCTTGATATCCTTTTTTGACATAAAAAACAAACATCTGTTCGTTTGTATATTTGCATTTTTGATTTCACTGTTATGCTTTGGTTGTTTTGGCATTTTGGCAAAAGGCATACTTGGCGCAACCGCTTTTGAAACTTTCAACTTCCGCTTGCCACTTATGGCTTTGGAGGTCGCGATTTGTCTTTGTTATTGTATTTGTTTTTTGTACGAAAAACTTTTCTTTGACACCCTTGACAAGCCCGACCAAAAAGCAAAAGGCTTTGGAAGAGCAAAAGATTATCTTTCACTTTTGTACGTTATTCCACTTGCCTTGGCAACAATGCCATCGTACGTCGTTCAAGCATATTTTGGTTTTTACAACACACTTATGGAAGTGAAAAGTTTTTCACCACTCCACCGTATGATTTTGTATATTGGATTGGTACTTCCATTTCTGATTTGGTTTGTTCTGCACAAAAAAGACCAAAAAACTATCAAATTTGCAATGCTTTATATAAGCCTTGGAACACTTATTTCGTTTTCACTTGGACACAAGTTTGCATCGTTTTTGAACGTTACCGCTTGGCCATTTCACCTTTGCAACACAGCAATGTACATTGTTCCAATTTGTGTTGCATTCAAATGGGACAAGTTGTTTTATTTCACGTACTTTATAAACATCTTTGGTGCATTCGCCGCCATGGCAATGCCAAATTATGCTGACACAACAAATCTTTTCAGTCAGCAACTTGTAAACTTTTATATAAACCATTACATTGCGTTCTTCATGCCAATAATTATGGTCAGTTTAAAACTGTATCCAAGACCAAAAATAAAACAATTTTATTATTCAATGTTTGGATTTGGAATTTACTTTTTGCTGGCACTTATATTCAATGCATGGTTTTCAAACTATGGCGAAGTTGACTACTTTTTTATAAACAGCAACTTTATACCCAAAAAACTTGGCACTTGGGCAGAAAACCTTTTAAACTGGAAATTTTCATTCAATATAAATTCGCTGAATTTTACCTTTTATCCAGTCTATCAATTTTTATTCTTTTTAGTTTATGTGATTATTGGACTTGGAATGTGGTTTTTGTTTGAACAAGGATATGCGTTTGCAGACAGTGTTGGCGACATAATTCAACGAAAAAAGAAAATTCGTGCCGATGTTTTGGCATATGAATATCAAAAACAGTTAAAGGAGAAAGATATGAAACCAGAAGAAATACAAAATCTGCATAATGCATCGCTTGTTTTGAAAAACTTTACAAAGCGCTATGGCACAAGCAACGTATATGCTGTAAAAGACGCAAACCTTGAAATTCATGGTGGCGAAATATTTGGATTTTTGGGGCACAACGGCGCAGGCAAAAGCACAATAATAAAAAGCATCGTCGGCATCCAACCAATAACTGACGGAAAAATCGAAGTTTGCGGATATGACGTCGACCGCGAACCTGTTATGGCAAAACGCATGATTGGATTTGTGCCAGACCATTACGCACTTTATGAAAAACTTACTGGTCGTGAATACATAAACTATGTTGCAGATCTTTGGGGCGTAAGCAAAGAAGAACGTGACAAGCAAATCGAAAAATATGTAAACCTGTTTGAACTTTCGGGTGCGTTTGACAATCAAATAAAAACGTATTCTCATGGAATGAAACAAAAAATAACAATCATAAGTGCCCTTGTTCACAATCCAAAAGTTTGGATTTTGGACGAACCACTTACAGGTCTTGACCCAACAAGTATCTTCCAAGTCAAACAATGCATGAAACAACATGCAAGTGAAGGCAACATCGTCTTCTTTTCAAGTCACATAATCGACGTTGTCGAAACAATTTGTGACCGTATTGCAATCATCAAAAAAGGTCACATCCTTACAACAAAAACACTCAAAGAAATTGAAGAAACGTCAACTTTGGAACAGTTTTATTTGCAAATGACAAACACAGATGTCGAAGCCACAAAAGTTGGCAAAGACAAAGTAGCAGATAACCAAAAAGACACACAAGACACCCAACCTTCCCAAGACAGCCAAAATGCAGAAGACAAAACAAAACAAACGGAAAGTGACGAAAAAGTTTTGGACACTGAAAAAACAAAAAAGGCAAAAAAATCAAAAAAGGCAAGGGATAAAAAATGAACCAATTAAAAACCCTTGTTCTTATGCAACTTAAAGACAAGATTGATTTTTCGACATACAAAATTCAAAAAGGAAAATTTAACAAAAAACTGCTTTTCAAAATACTGTTTTCTATTTTGAAGTTTGCAGGCATAACTGCGGTTATTTATTTTGGCTTTTATTTTTTGTCATTTATGCGCCTTGTCGACCTTGTGTCCGGAATCCCAGACAAATTTTTGCTGGTTGTATTTTCGGCTATGTTTGTGCTTTCAATTTTGGTTGCAACAATTTCACTTATGAAGGGATTGTATTTTTCAAAAGACAACACACTTCTTTTGACCTTCCCCACCAACAAACAAAACATATTCTTGTCAAAACTTATTGTGTTTTTTGTATATGAACTTTTGCGAAATGTATATTTTGTTTTGCCCTTGTTCTTGGCATTTGGAATAATAAACAAGTACAGTATAGTTTATTTTTTGTTTTGTTTCGTTTCACTTGTGATTTACACACTTTTGGTGACAAGTATCAGTGGACTTTTGTCAATACCCGCAATGCTTGTAAACATGCTTTTGAAAAACAATCGCATAGTCGAAGTCACCATAACTACCCTGTTTTTGAGTGCGTGTATATATCTAATAATAATGCTTATAAACCTTATCCCTCAAAACGTTGACCTTGTGGCATCATGGGGAACAACCTTTTGGGAGATACAGGACTTTTTGGAGCGGTTTTCAACCACCCTTTCACCACTTTCACTTTTGCTTTATGCATTTGTTGGTGAAAGATACGGTGTTATACACACATTCTTCAATCTTAAACAAATACTTTGTTTGCTTTCAGTGATTGGAATTATCGTTGGTGTTTTGCTTCTTTGCTTTGGATTGGTTCAACCACTGTTTTACAAAATGGCAAGCAAGCCATTTGAATACAAAAAAACTTTGAAGCAAACATCTGGCAAAAATATTCAGCGAACCAACTTTTTGTCTGGATTACACAAAGAATTTTTGATATTTTTGCGCACACCCGACAAGTTTGAACCGCTTTTGTACGTTGCTATCGGCATGCCACTTGCAATATTTTTGCTCAACAAAATATTTGGTGCAATGGACACAAGGTTGAGCGGACTTTATATGACAATATCTTTCAATATTCTTATCATTATGCTTATACTTTTGTCATCAAACGCATCACTTGCAAAAACATACAGTGAAGAAGGCAACTCGGCATATCTTAACAAAACAAATCCACAATCATATTGGCAATCACTTTTGCCAAAACTTGTGATAAACGCCACCGTTATGACACTTTCACTTGTGGCAACCGTGGCAATCTATTCAACCTTTGTAAGCACAAAATATGTCAGTCCTGCCCTTTTGTTCTTTGGACTTTGGGCAATATACATGGCGCACTTGTTTTGGAGTGCCGAACTGGATATTATGAACCCTCAAATCAGTCAATATGCGACAACTGGAACACATACAAACAACCCAAACGAAACAAAATCAACATTTTTTGGATTTTTGATTTCGGCGTTTGTGGCTTTTGCTTCGTTCTTTTTGATAAACGAAGGTCCTTTGACTTTCTGGTGGAAACTGTTTGTGGTCGCAACTGTGTTTTTGGCGGCTCGAGCCTATTTGTATTTTGTAAAGATAAGTCTTTACTACAAGGAGAAATAGCATGAAGAAATCTACAATAATCATAATTGCAATCGTTTATCTTGCTTCTATCGCACTTATAAGTTTCTTTGGCATGAAGGTCACTGTTTACAGTCAAGTTGTCAATGTTGAAAGTGTTGAATGTATCAACACAAGCGATTCTTCAAAAAATATCCTTGTTGAATATGAAAACGGCATAAAGACAATAAAGATTCCGTTTACATCGGCATTTGACCCAGTAACACTTGACGGCACAAAGTTGCAACTTAAAACAAGAGCACTTCCCGACAATGCCACAAAAAAGACAATCGACTTTGAAAAAGACCCATCGGATACAAGGTTTGAATTTCACACTTATGAATCTGGCGAAAAATCTGGACTTGTCATGATTTATCAGCCAATGTATGCAAAAATAAAAATTTGGTCAACCGACGGTACACTCAAATATCAAGAAATCGCAATTTTGGCTTACAAAGTTTGACAAAACAGTTTGAATATTTTTCAAACAAATACTACATTTTTTTACACAAACGTATAAACATACCTTTGTTTGACAAAATAATACAAAAAATAGTAAACTTTAAAAAGTTAATAAAAAAAGGAGAACCCATGAAAAAGATTTTTATTGCTGTTTCGATTTGCCTTTGTCTTTTGGGCGGGGTTTTGTTTGCAGGATGCAACAATAACAAAATCATAAGCGCAGAAGTAAAGCAAGGAACAATCGAAACAACCGTGCTCAAAGATCAAAATCTTGACACACAAAATTTGGTTGTTGTCTTTACACTTGGCAACAAAAAGACCGTTGAAGTTGGTGCAGACAAACTTACTCTTGGTCAAATTGACACATCTGCACTTGGAAAAACAACTTTGACAGTTACTTACAAAGATTTCAGTTTTGACATCACAATCACAGTCAAACAAATCACATCTGGACAAATTGTCCAAAACACACTCAAAACAAAAATTTTGAAAAACTCAACTTTGGACACATCCAATGCTCAAGCAAAATTTGTTTTGAACGACCAAACAACAATTACTGTTCCAGCAAATCGTCTTTCTTTTGGCACCATTGACACAACCACACTTGGAACAAAACAACTTTCTGTAAGTTACAAAGGTTTTACATTCAATCACCAAATCGAAGTTGTTGAACTTGCTGGCGCAGATATCGCAAGTGGCGAAGTAAAACAAGGCACGCTTGCAACCGAAATTTATGAAGGCGAACCTCTTGACACCTCAAACGTTGTTGCAGTATTCACCCTTAACGACGACACAAAAGTTGAAGTGACCGCTTCTGAATTGACATTTGGACCATTTGACAATCAAAACGCAGGAAACAACGTTTTGAAAATTGTTTATGATACTTTTGATTTTGATGTTGTCATAAAGGTAAAATCAGTGGCTGACAAATACAGTGTAAGCCGTTTTGAAAGTTTGCTGTTGACCGAATTTGCACAAAACAACCGTGCAAAAGACGACAAAAAATTTGAATTTATCGACAAGAACACAGTTATCACCGTTGGTGACGACAACCCAGTTGATTTCCGTATCGAAGCAACGCACATCGAAGGTTCAAGCAGTATCCAACTTTCAAAAGTACGTACAGTATTTGAAGTTAAAATCAAAAGATTTGGAAACTGGATTGTTTTGACAGACGACGAACTTGCATCCTTTGCCAACCTTGACACAGCAAACACGACTATTGATTTTTCTGACAATGCAATCGGCGAAGAATTCCAAGTAACCATCTATCCAGAAAATTGCGACGGAATTTATCTTTTGCAATCACAAGCAAAAAGAACAGTTGAATTCAAAGTTGTTGATGGTTACAATGTTTACGACGCAAAACACCTTTCAGTTTTGGACAACATAAACACTCAAAAGTGGAGTGCAATCAAAACCGAACTTGGCATCCAAGATGTTACAGTAAAAAACGTTGTACTTCTCAATTCTTTCAAAATCACTGACAGCGATATTCCATCAGACCACTTTTGGACAGAAAATCGCACAGGATACAGCGAACTTACAAGCAAAACAAACCTTACACTCAAAGGCAGTTTCATTGATGAAAACGGCGATTTTGCGCTTAACAGTGTTTACAAACGTTTTATTGGCGATAATGATGATTTCCGTTTTTATGGAAATGGATTTTCAATCGACGTACAACAACTTTCAAAAAGTGTTGTTGACGTAGAAAAAAATGCAGTAAATATTGTAAAAGACAGTGATGACAAACCTTCTTATATCACAATGCATACTGCCCTTTTCAAATTCCTTCCACAACTTACTTTGCAAAGTGACGGAAGTTATGACGAAGGCGAACCTGCCGAATTTCAATGCAGACCATCAACGGGAAAGGTAACTCTTGACAGTATTTACTTTTTGGGAAATGGAAAGCGTACAGACGAACCTGTTTACAGCGGAAGCATTATCCTTTGCAAATCAAGAGCAGTAAATTTTGTTGCACAAAACACGATATACAAAGATTTCTTTATTGGTTACTTTGGTGAATACGGACTTTCAACAACAGACGGAATCAAAAGTTCTGAATTTGTCTTGAAGAATACAAAAGGTTACAATAATTATAATACACACTGCTATTTCTGGGGCGTAGAAGATGTAAAACTTATCAACACCACACTTTCTATGTGCGGCGGTCCAGTTATTATCGCTGACCACGTTGGTTATGGTGACGGCGACAAATACAACAACTATAACAAAACAACCGGAAACGGTGGTTTGCCAACACACATCAATGCTATTGGGTGCACTTTGGAATCATACGTTGTTGGAACAGAACCATGGTTTGCAACATACAACGCAACAGGACAAGTTTCACAACTCAAAAATGCAAATGCTTTGTTTGCTCCTCTTGACAAAACATTTACAAAAACATACACACCTGCCGATGGTGGAAGCCCAACTCCAGATGCAATGAATATGATTATCGTTTACAAAAATTGTTCAGCAAAAGGAATTGTTGCTGGTTCAATCAACCGTGGCTGGATGCGTATATTTGAAACCCAAGAACAATATGACAAATATTATGACCAAGAAAATCCAGAAAAAACCACCTATGGCTTTGACCTTGGTGGCGAAAGATTTGGTGACCACAACGAAGTTGCATCAAAACCATATACAACCGCTGGTAATCCAATTTATTTTGAATCAAGTGCAAGTGGTGGCTATACAAACAGTGCAGTACAAACAAACGGCGACACAACTATTACATCTGGAAAATCTTATGCAGACGGAAAATATACAAATGTATATATGCCTGGTGTTGGTACAATCTTGGAGCTTTTTGACAAACAAAAATAACATACAAAAAGCATTCACAAAACAATCAAATTTTGATTACACAAAAAAATCTCAGTCAATTGACTGAGATTTTTTGTTTGTCTTTTATTTCAAAAATCCGTTTATGATTTGTTGTTCGGCTTGTTTTTCGTCAAGTCCCAACGTCATAAGTTTTGTAAGTTGGTCGCCCGCAATTTTTCCGATAGCGGCTTCGTGTACAAGGGTGCTGTCAACGTGATTTGCGTTGATTTTGGGCACAGCACTGATATTGGCGTTATCCATTATTATTGCGTCGCATTCGGTGTGACCGTTGCAAAGGTTGTTGCCGTTTATACAAGAAATAAATTTTTGGTGTGAGTTATCTTTTGCAACTGCACGTGACACAACGTGCGCGCCACTGTTTTTGCCATCCAAATCAACATAAAAATCGGTTGTTGCATCTTGATTGCGGTCAGTCATAATCTTTTCATTTATAATAAGTGTCGCATTGTCACCAAGTTTTGCTTTTGTGGTACGAAGTGTTTTGTCAACGCCACGAATTTGTGTTGTATCCATTTCCATATATCCGTTTTCGTCAATTTCAACAACAGTTGTTGGATTGAAGATGTTTTGCGCATTTTGATTGTTGTTTCCAAGGTGTCTTTCAATGTATTTTACTTTTGCATTTTTGCCAATGTGGAACGTATGCACACCGTCATGTTGTGTGTTTTCATGTCCAACGTTGTGAATAGCGCAACCCGCAACAATGACAACATCAGCGCCACTTTCAACAAAAAAGTCATTGTACACCAAATCTGAAAGTCCTGTTTGTGTAAGCAAAACGGGAATATCCACCCTTTCGCCCTGAGCGGTGTGTTTGATAAATATGTCTATTCCAGGCTTGTCGGTCTTGGTTTGTATTTCGATGTTTGCAGATTTTTCACGTGCAAAAAGTTTGCCGTTGAGTCTTATGTTAAAAGCACCTTGTGGGATAGATTCAAGTTCAGTAACCTCATTCAAAAGTTGTTTTTCGATTGATTGCAGTTCCATTTTACCCCCTTATTTTTGGGCACGTACCCAAAATGTTGAGTTTTGGCAAAACTTGTTCACGACTTCCGTCAGCAACAACACTTCCGTCGGCAAGCAAAATTATACGGTCAGCAATGTTCAAAATGCGTTCTTGGTGTGAAATAATAATTGAACACGCATTTTGATTTGCCAGTTCTTTAAAAACGTCAATCAACTTTGAAAAACTCCAAAGGTCGATGCCTGCTTCGGGTTCGTCAAAAATGCAAAGTGGATTGCCCGCAATTATTGCCGTTGCAATTTCGATACGTTTAAGTTCCCCGCCCGAAAGTTTGCCGTCAACTTGACGGTCTATATAATCCCTTGCACAAAGCCCTACCTTTGTAAGCACATCGCAAATTTGTGCAAAGGTCAATTTTTGTTTGCTGGCAATTTGCAAAAGATCACCAACTGTTATTCCCTTGAACTTGGCTGGTTGTTGAAACGCATATGAAATACCCATATTTGCACGTTGGTCAACAGTTTTGTCTGTTATATCCACACCATCAAGCAAAATTTTTCCACTTGTTGGTTTTTCAATACCCATTATAATTTTGGCAAGAGTAGACTTTCCACTTCCATTGGGGCCTGTGATAACAACAAACTTTTGGTTTATCTTCAAGTTCATATTTTTCAGGATTTGTTTTGTTTTGCCATCTGTGCAAACATCAAAACAAATATTTTCAAGTTCAAGCATTGGTACTCCTTGGTTACAACAATACCATTTCAAATAGATTTTTTGTATTTTGTTGCATAACAATCATATCAACAAAAAAAAATTTTGTAAAGAAAATAAAAAAAAGTCACAAAATTTTGTTTGTGTACAAATATAATTTTATCTACAAAAATATCAAATCAAACAAAAAATGTTTGCATGTTGTTGCAAACATTTTTTGCATTTTTAAATTAGTTAAATCTTAAAACTGACACACTGCTTTCCATTTTCAAGTCGTTTTGGAACAAGCAATTTACAAGGTAAGAAATAACTTCTTTGTTTGGTGGACAACTTTCACCAGGAAATTGTTTGAGACCTCTCTTTTGATAAGCACGACTGAGTGCATTGTCAATCGCTTTTTCAACACTTTTTGGCGCAGTCTTAAATTCTTTTGCAATAGCAGGATAAACATATCTACTCAGTGATTTAAGGTAAAGCTGGTTTTCCAAAATCATTGACACAATAGCTTGCAAATAAAGGTAACCCAAATATCTTGGTGAAATCTTCATATCCATAAGCAAATTTGACAAAAATAATTTGTTGTTTGTCATAAAACTTTTTCCTCCGTTTCATAATGCTACCTTTACTATATCACATATAATTTACAAAAAGCAAGTTAATTTTACAAATATTTTACATTTTTTACAAAATGTTGCAAAGCTCACTTGTTTAGGTGGGAATATTGCGGAAATCATAGAGTAAAAACTGAAAAAGTTAGCAAAATAAAAGCGCTATTTTTTACAAAATGTTTACAAAAGTTGAAATCAGATATTGATTGCATCATCGTCTGGATTGGTCAAGTTTTCGTCAATGGCATTGATGCCGTCGGTCTGAATTCGGGTGATTGAAATTTCGTAAGCGGTCTTGTTTTCAATCTGCCCGTCTTCCAACTTTTTTTGGTATTCACGGCTTTGGATACGGCCTACGATAAACAATTTTGAACCTATTTGAATGTTCTTTATATATCTTGCATTTCTTCCCCATGCTATGCAAGGCAAATAATCCGATTTGTTATAAGCACGATTTACGGCAACCAAAATATCGCATATTTCACGTTTGAAAGGGGTTGTGCGATAAATAGGTGGTTTGCAAATAAAGCCGTTGATTTCTATGATATTTGGGTTGATTGACTCGTCCATATTTTCGACAACTTCACGCACAAAAACAGTCAAAATAAGTTTGCTTCTTTCACCTTCATTTTTGTTGTAACTGCGAAATTGTCCTTTGATGCGGACGGTATTCCCCATATCAAACCTTCCGTCCGTCAAAAGTTTTTCGGACACCAAAACAGGAATCAAATCTTCCTTGTCCGAAAGTCTTGGAACTGCCAAAGTAAGTTCGTAAAATCCTTCGCCAAACGTTTCGTGGCTAAATTTTGCCTTGCTTACAACTTTGCCAGTAAGCATGACTTTGTTGTTGTTCATCTGTTCGTATTTCATTTCTTCTCCTTTTTATTCAAAACTGTTCCCTACAGTTTTTGCCATTTTTGATGTGTTTTGAAAACTACTTTTTTGACATTTTGCAAAACTTTTGTGCAAAGTTTTGTCAGCCTTGATTTTGGATTTGCATACCCGTTCTGTCGATTGAAAAATTTTGTTTGTAAATAAGGTCACCAACCGAGCAAACTGTGTATCCCATTTGATTAAGACGTGAAAGTATCATTGGCAATGCTTCAACGATATGGTCTGAATTGTTGTGGCAAAGTATTATTGAACCGTTTTTTACCCTGCCAATAATCCTTTGAGTTATGTTTTCGGCGGAAAGTCCCTTCCAGTCCAAACTGTCAACGTCCCATTGAATGGCATAAAGATTTTTTTCGGTGCACACTTCCAAAAGCGTGTTGTTGTACGCTCCATAAGGTGGTCTGAACACAGTCACCTTTTTGCCGATTGCATTTTCGATAAGTCCCATTGACAAATCAAGTTCTTTTTCCATATTTTCTTTAGAAAGAGTTGTCATGTCTGGATGAGTATTTGAATGTGTGCCTATTTCAAATCCGCTTTGGTCAATCTTTTTTGTCATATCTGGATATTTGTCAACCCAAAAACCGACCAAAAAGAAAGTAGCGTTTGCATTAAACTCCTTCAAATTGTCCATAATGTCTTGTGTTTTGTCAGCGCCCCAAGCAGCGTCAAACGAAATCGCCACTTTTTTTTCGGTTGTCTGCACGCAATAAATTGGAGTCTTTTTAACATTGTATCCAAAAAATACCTGTGCAGAATTTGAACCGTCAATGGTTATTGCCAAAAGCACAATCGCAACCAAAACCAACGCAAAGTATTTCAAATGTTTTGATTTGATTACCCAAAATCGCATAATATACCTACCTTTTGTTGTATTTATATTATTCTGATTTTCAATTTATGACTTGTCAGGGCAATACACCCAAACTTTTCATGCGGTTGGCTTTTGCCTTTATATCCAAATAAAACGTACCATCTTCGCACAAAAGTTCAACTTCGACATCACCGTCAAGTTCGGCATAACTTTCCAAAAGCACTTTCAAGTCGCTTGACAAAAGCGAGCAAATTTTTTGTGGGTTTTGACCTTTGTCACCTGCCAAAATCCTTACCAAACGATTGTCACCCACGTCGTTTATTTTCATAACACCTCCTAAACCTTACGTTTGAGTGCACGTTTAAGTGCGCCAAAAAAACCGCGATACTTGTATGTACAGTCATAAATTTTTTTTGAACTGTTGCACAGATTTTCGGCAAGCAGACTGAATGCTCTTCCACCAAAATTTGACGCTGTTATTCCTCCCATAAGTGAAAGAGTTGGGATTTCGTCATCTTCGGGGACAACTCCCAAGATTGGGATATTCATTTTTTCTGCTATACTTTCGACAGTAAAACTTTCGCCACTCAAAATCAAATCTCCTCTTGCACGATTTACAACCAAGTACTTTTGCGTAAGGTTGTAATTAGAAAGCAAAGTAACAACTTTGTCGGCATCACGTATACTGGATATGTGGGGCGTAACCACAACTATCGCTTCATCGGCACAAAAAACCGCTCTGTGAAAACCTCCGCCTATTCCTGCGGGACAGTCAAGCAAAATAAAGTCAAAATTAAAGTCGATACTGTCAACAATTTGCTTTATTGCGACATCGGAAATTCTTGCAAGATTTTCAAGTTGCACTGATGGCAAAATGTACAAAAGTGGATATCGGCTGTCTTGAACCAAAGCTTGTTTTACCCTGCATTTACCTTCGATTACATCCAAAAGGTCAAAAGTTACTTTGTTTTCAAGTCCAAGCACAACGTCCAAATTGTTCAATCCCAAATCTACATCAATTATGGCAACGCGAAAACCAAGACCAGCAAGTCTTGCACCAAGATTGGCGCATATTGTAGTCTTGCCCACTCCGCCTTTGCCGCTTGTTACAACAATTTTTCTTGCCATAAGACTTCCCTTTTCCAGTTTTCACAAAAATTATAGGTTTGGTTTGTTCGAAATTCAAAAGAGTATTTTTGCTAAAAATGCTTTATTTTGTCGTTTTATTTTACTTTTGTTATTTTTGTCAATTTTTTTCATAATGCCTGCATTTTTTTTGAAAATGAGATTTGTATCAAACAAAATCAAATTTTAATAAAATGATATAGATAGATTACAAGCAATTTTTTACACAAGGAGAAAAAATGAACGATATACTTCTTTTCAAAAACGTTTGTTTCAATTATCACACACCGACTGATGAAATACTTGCATTGAAAAACCTTAATTTTGCTGTAAAAAATCAAGAATTTGTTGCTATTGTCGGGCCAAGCGGTTGTGGAAAAACAACAATTCTTTCACTCATCGCTGGCATCTTGAAGCCATCAAGTGGACAAATTGAAATAAGGGGCTCAAGCCAAAACATTGGGTATATGTTTCAACGTGACCAACTTTTTGAATGGCGAAACGTTTGGAAAAATGTGAATTTGGGACTGGAACTGAAAAGCAAACAAGCAATTGAACAAAAAAAAGAAAGTTTGAATGAACTGTTGGAAAAGTATGGACTCAAAGATTTCAAAAATCACAAACCAAACCAATTATCTGGCGGAATGCGTCAACGTGTTGCCCTTATACGCACACTTGCCCTTGACCCACAAATACTTTTGCTTGACGAACCTTTCTCGGCTTTGGACTTCCAAACAAGACTCAAAGTCTGCAATGACGTTTCAAACATAATTTCAAATGAAAAAAAAACCGCGATACTTGTTACTCACGATATCTCCGAAGCGATTTCTATGGCAGACAAAGTTATTGTTCTTACAAAGCGTCCCGCCACAATAAAAAAGGCCTTTCAAATAAACTTGAAAAAATATGGCACCCCTCTCAAAAGGCGTGAAGCAAAAGAATTTCACCCCCTATTTGAAAAAATTTGGCAGGAGTTACAATATGAAGAATAAACCAAACTTTTCAAAAGAACATCAAATTTATCTTAAAAAACAAAAAAAACAAAAATACTTTGTTCTTTCAATGCAAATATTTTTGTTTATCGCATTTGTTGGGATTTGGGAACTTTTGACCCAAGTTGGTGCCCTTGACCCATTCTTTGTAAGTTCGCCATCAAGGATAATAAAAACGATAGCAAATATGTTCAAAACTGGTGAATCGTGGACACACATGGGAACAACACTTTATGAAACAGTACTGGGTTTTGGGCTGTCCACCGTTTTGGGAACTGGCATAGCAATGCTTTTGTGGCTTGTGCCTACACTTCGCAAAATTTTGGATCCATTCATAGTCGTGCTTAATTCGTTGCCCAAAATAGCGCTTGGTCCCATCATCGTAATTTGGTTTGGAACGGGTACAAAATCAATAGTAGTAATGTGTATACTTATATGTATAGTAATAACTATCCTTACAATGTTGAACGCATTTTTGGCGTGTGACAAAGACAAAATTGTGATGATGAAATCAATGGGTGCGAACAAGTGGCAAATACTGTTCAAACTTATATTGCCATCATCCTTTGCTGACTTTATATCGGTTTTGAAAATAAACGTTGGAATGAGTTGGGTTGGAACCATTATGGGTGAATATCTTGCCAGCAAAGCGGGCTTGGGATATCTTATCGTCTATGGCGGTCAAGTTTTCAACATAGACCTTGTCATGGCAAGCACGGTTATCCTTTGCTTCTTGGCAGGTATAATGTACTTTGGCGTAAGCGCCCTTGAAAAGAAAATCAAATCTGCAAACTGAAATAAATCAACCTTTTGCAAATGTAAAAGTAATTTGATATAATGAAGATATATTTGCAATTTGATAGCCCTTTACAAACTGCCAACACCAAATCAAGGAGAAACATACGAAATATCTAGATTTAGTTGAATTGATAAATGAAAAACAATCATACAAAAATGCAGGAGTAAAATTGGGCGATTTTGGTGCGATAATGAGTGAAACACCAATAAATGGCAAATGGCAAGTTATATTTTCAGAATTTTACACTGGAAAAGATATTGCGGATATTTTAGTAGACGAAAGTGATTTAAAGGTCCACGAAAGTATACCAAAAGACAGATATCCACAAAAATGATACAAATATATTTCTTATAAAAAAAACAAGGCAGGATTTATAATGCAATTTTTATTCTGTTGCATACAAATCTGCCTTGTTTTTTTGTTTTATAATATTTGACTACTGTTCACTACAAGTTGCAATTGTTTCCAATTTTGGGGCGAGATAAAGTCTGCACGCACACATGGCAATCGCTTTATTTTCAATTTTTTTGCAAGCCAATATCTTGCGTTGCCGTCAATAATTTTGCTTTGGATGCCTGCAACAATTATTGGCGCAAATATCCCAAATTCTTCAAAACTTTGCTCCAAACTTTCAAACTTGCTTTTGCAAGTTTTTTTGGTCTTTGTTGGTTGCAAATACTCAACCGAAATATAAATAATTCTAAGATGTTCTTCATACTTGTTTTCTTTTTCCATAGTTCCCCTTTTGCATAAAAAAACGTCAAAACTCAAATTCCCGTTTGCGGGTCTTTGCGACTGACGTTTTTTTTGTTGTCAAATTCTAACATGATGTTTTTGCATATACAAGCAAACTATGCCAATTTTTTTAAAGTAGTTTTTCTTTGTCCAAAAATCTGTTTTTCGACAAAATTTCACTCTTTTGAGATTTTTTGTCGGCAAACAAAATTTTCAAAATAATTACAAGTCCCATACACCCAACCAAAGGATAAAGGCTTTCGACGATTTTGTCAAATCCGCAAAATGACAACACCAAAGTTACAACGCAGACCACAAGCGCACGCAAAATTGGTTTTTGGATGTATTTTGCCAAATAGTCATAAAGCGCACGGGTTGATGACAAAAGAGTTGTCAAAATTGCAAAAAACATTATTGGTGCATATATCAAATCAAACGGAAAACCAAGTTTGAACGTAAGCAAAACAAAAGGCAGTGGTTCACTTAAAACCGAAGGAAAAAGATTGAATACAACAATAGCAAGTGCCATTATCAACGTAAGAATGCTTGCCGATACAATCGAAATGGTGTTTGCAGATTTTTTTTCAATTCCGTGACCTGCTTTTATCAAAATATAGTACGAAAGAGTCAAGCCTTGACAAGCATAGATAATTGGTGTAAAAAATAGCATCCAACCATTTTTTATCATAGTAAACATAATTGTTTTTTCAGTGTTGAAAAGTGACAAAACACAAACAAGCACAATTACGACCAAAACTATGGGTATCAAAATTGAGTTTACAAGTTTAAGTTTATCAAAATTTTTTTTGAGCATAAAAACACAAAAAACAAACGTTGCTGCCAAAATAATATACTTGATAGTCGTGCCAAAATACAGGTCGCCCATCTCGCCTATGCACGCAAACATGGCAGACGAAAATATAACATAAGTGAACAAAAGTACCACATCAAAAAAGGCACTCTTTCCATATTTTTTGTTGAACGCACTGAAATCTGGATAATCTTGCGCACGGCCAAGATTCAAAAACGTTTTGAACAAAAAGTAATATATGAAAAAAAACATTGGCAAAAAAAACAGTGACGAAAACCCAAATTTTGCAAAATACACACAAATTTCTTTTCCGGAACAAAACCCTGCACCAATTATTGTTCCCAACAACAAAAACACAACCGAAAGATTTTTTTTCATATTTTAAATTTATGAAGATATTTGTTCAAAAATAACAAAAAAAGATTTCAAAATCATTTTGAAGCATAATCAATCACACTTTGTGGCAAAGGAGTTTGTTCGGCTTTTTTTACGCACGCTTGATGGGCTGGGTCTACTTTTTTGCTTCCATGAGTTTTGCTGTTCAAAAAGTGAATACAACTATGTCCGTCCATATTGTTTTGACTGATAAGGTCAAATCCATGTGGCATACCGTTTATTGAAGCGGCATAAAAATTGGAACCTATTTGCACCCAAACTGCTCTTCTTGTCCAACTCCATTCACCATAAAGTGATTTGAAAATCGCAGTGTTTTCTGCATCAACTGGTTCAACATCGGCATGATTGTAACCGCCACCACGCTGAACAACGTATGATTTTTTCGTTTCCACGTCTATCACTCTTACAGGTGTGTATTTTACAAAGATTTGATTCATTGCGTCAAACCAATCAAGATTCATAACTTCGACCTTTCCATTGTTTTTGATTTGCTTTTCACTTTCAAAATAATCATTTATCTGAGTTTGAATTTTGTTTCCCACAAGCACCGAATTTGAAAAAAAAGGATATGGAAAAACACAAGCAAAAAAACTTGTCAAAAACAAAACACACAAAAGACAAAAACTGGTTTTTGTTTTCATAATTATATTTTGTTTCATCAATTCAATTTTATTTGTTTTATTTCTTTTAAGTTTTCTCTCATCAAGGACTGTT
>CAJKWP010000002.1 GCA_905203645.1 uncultured Christensenella sp. | reverse complement strand
TCTTTTTAATTTTCTTTTTAAATTTTATTGCAATATTATTTGCATTTTTTATTCAAAAAATTTTTGTTCCTTGTAAGCCTTGCAAATTTTCAAAAGTTGATATTTGAGTTTTTCTGCCGTTTGGTTGTTGCCATTGTAAACGTCATAATTGTAACCGCTTTTGAATTTGCATTTCAAAGTATAAAAGACTTGACCATATATGCTTTGGGCGACGATGTTTATATTTGTCAAACAATCAAGATTGACAAAGCTGTATCCTATTTGTACAAAATTTGGAAAATTGCTTGCTTGCAAACTTTGGTTCAAATTTGAACACGCTTTTTTTGCAAGGGCTATATCAAAGCAAGAAAACAAAATTTGCTCGGTGTTATCATTTTTGTAAGCGGTGATAGTATATTGATTGGGCATACCCGCTTGTTTTGCAGTGTCAACTCCTACAAAGTCGATTTTGTCAATTTCCAAAATTTGATTTTCAAAATTTATGTATTCCATACTAACTCCTTGTATATATACAATGTTAACATATTCATTTTGATTTTGCAACGTGAATGGCACAAAAAAATTGCTCATTGCAGAGCAATTTTTGTGGATTTATTTTTTCTTTGATGAACTTTTTGCAAAGATAGCAAGTATTTTCAAAACGTAATACAAAATTTCAAGAACAGCCAAAATTATGTCGTTTATGTACTGAACATTGTAAAGAGTGTAAAGACTTTTTATTTGTTCAAGTTCATCTTCGGTTGCAAGGTTTTCTTCGGCAAGTATTTCACGAGCCATGTTTTGCGCTTTCTTTTCGGTTTTCAGTTCGATTATTGCAGCGATTATAGCAACAAGATAAAACAAAAGAGCAAGAAATGCAATCACAACCGAAACAATTCCGTTTGTTTTCAAAAGGAATATATCAACCACAAAACCAATCAAAACAAGTGGGATAAACGCCAGTGGTCCGAACACAACCAAAGGTGTCAATGCCACACGAGCCTTCATGGCGGGATCACCGTTTTTGTCCATAATGGCAAGTGATGCTTTTTGGCTGCCCATTGCAAGGGCGGTTATGCTTGCTGTGTTTGTTGTCATATTTCGGATGCGTACTTTTTTGGCTCGGTGACTGTAACTGTTTCCAAACAAAAATGCACCAGATGTACTTACGGCAACGTCTTCAAGTCCGTTTTTGTCAAGGATTTTCCTTGCGACTTCTTCACCAGTAAGTCCTGCGCTGTTAAGTGTGTTGTTGTATTTAAGATATTTTATCGTAAGGACAACATTTGTTGTAATCGAAACAATCGACAGCAATCCAATAAATCCCGACAAAACAATAAGCATGATTGCAATAATTCCATCAAGTCCAGAAAAAAAACTTTCTATCATACATAATCTCCTTTTTTTGTATCTTAACATAAATATCACGCACAAAGCAACAAAATAAATATACCGCAAACAATCATAACACATAACTTTCAAGTGTCACACGAAAATATTTGTTGATATAAAAAAAATAAAGTAGCGAAATTAACACATAAGTTAAAATTCGCTACTTTTTTGTTGCTATTTTTAAGCATTTAACAAGTAAATTTTTATTGAATATTTTGTACCATCTTCAAATGTCAAAACTTGATTTTCATATTTGGCTTCAAAAGCATTGTTTGTTATATCAACCAAATAATCTTTGCAGTCTTGCAGGGATCTTAGTTCAAGTTTGTTGGGAAAGAATAAATTTTGATAATCATGATCAAAAACATGATGTTTTTCCATTTTGTTTTCTCCTTTTATTTAGATTTTTTCTACAATAATTTTTGCTGTTTTGTTGTTTGGCAAATTAACATCAATGTTATTTTTGCCAAAACTCATGTTGTTGGATATTTCATAGTAAAAATATATTTTTACAATATCCGTGACTAAATCTTCCATTTTTTCTCCTTTTGTTTGATTTCGTTAATAGTTTACCACTGCCATTATATTAGAACGAAATAAATTCGATGGCTTATTATGTAAAAAAAAATTGAGTTATGACAAAGATTGTCGAATTATTTTTTGGAGTGGGCTATGACAGAATTTCAAAATAGGTTAAAAGAATTTATGGATGATAAAGAACTCAGCAATTTGCAACTTTCAAAAATGCTTGGGATAAGTTCTTCTGCCGTAGATGCGTATTTTTGCAAAGATCTTTATCCCGAAATGAAAACTGCTATAAAGTTATGCAAGATGTTTGACTGCTCAATGGATTATTTGTTTGGTCTTTCTGATGAAAATGAACCCAAGTACGATTTTGAAAAAGTTGATATAAGAGGCAACTTTGTGGCAAACGTGGAAAAATTGCTTGAAAGAAAGAATATGTCAAAAGCAAAATTTGCAAAACAAGTCGGAATGAGTGAACACACGTTTTACAGGTGGAAAAACGGTGAATTTCCAAGGACTGTAAGTATTGTCAATGTTGCAAAATATCTTGACATAAGTATTGACTTTCTCCTTGCAGATAAATTAAATTAAAAGTAAAAATAAAGTTTAGTGGTGTTAATATGGCAGAGTTTCAAGACAGGTTGAAAGATTTGATGATTGAAAACAATTTGAATAATCTTCAACTTTCAAAAAGGTTGAATATAAGTTCAACGACTGTAAACGATTATTTCAACAAGGAGTATTATCCAGAAATTAACATCGCAATATCTATGAGTAAATTTTTTGATTGCTCCTTAGATTTTTTGTTTGGGCTTTCGGATACAGTTGAGAAAAGATATGATTTTGAATATGACAAAATGCTATCAAATTTTGTAAACAATGTTCAAAAATTGCTTCAAAGAAAAGGAATGTCGATAGCCACATTTATGAAAGAAGTCGGTATGGGCGAATTTACTTTTTACAGGTGGAAGCGTGGCAAGTTTCCCAAAACATCGAAATTGGTTGTCATAGCAAAATATCTTGACATAAGCATTGACTTTCTGCTTGCGGAAGTGGTGGAATAAATTGGATAATCAAATTGTTTTGTGTTAATCTATACAAAAAGGTTGGCAAAAATGAAACTGTTGGATGACGTGAGAGTAATCAATGACAATTACAAAAAACAAAATGTTACAAACGGAATGATTGGCACTATTGTTGATGCAGATATAAGGTGGAACAGTTTTTTTGTGTGCTTTCAAGACCAACGTGTACTCGACAAAGATTTTATGAGTAAGGAAGAAAATGTTTTCAAACTTGACGACGATATTTGCATTGGTGTCAAAATCCAAGATTTGGAACTTGTCAAAGACAACAAATGTACAGACGAAAACATTTTCAAAGACCTTCCACAAAATCACAAAAATTGTTGGTGTAAGGTCGAAAACGGGTATATAGTAAATTTGAAAGGTGAAAAAAAGAACAAAATACCTTTTGATTATGAAAGTTAAAAATGTCGGCACACAATTTGTGTGTCGATTTTTTGTTGAAAGTTATATTTGCTCTTAATAAATACTAAAATACATTGGTGAAATTATGACAATAGTTCAAGCAATTATTTTTGGAATTATTCAGGGGCTTACGGAGTTTTTGCCAGTGTCTTCAAGTGGACATTTGGTTTTGTTTTCGCGTATTTTTGGCGTAGATTGCGATTTTGTGTTGTTCAGCGTAATTATGCACGTCGCAACACTTTTTGCAGTTGTGATTTACTTTCACAAGGACATTTGGTATCTTTGCAAGCATCCTTTTGGAAAAGATGCAAGAAAGTTGTATCTTGCCACAATTCCAACCGTTGTAATCGTGCTTGTGTTCAAAGATTTTGTCGACAGTGCTTTTGACGGTGTTTTGTTGCCATTTTGCTTTATGTTCACCGCGGTGCTTTTGTTTGTTTGCCAACTTTTGTGCCAAAAAAACAAAAATAATTTTGAAGGACAAATAAAAAATGGTGACGGAAACGATTATGGAAAGTACACAGACAACAAAACGGCGTTTTTTATGGGAGTAGCGCAAGGAATTGCAATTTTGCCAGGGATTTCCCGTTCGGGTGCAACCATGTGCACAGGCATGATGCTTGGTCGTGACAGGGAGCAAGCGGCAAGATTTTCGTTTTTGATGAGTATTCCGATTATTTTGGCATCTATGTGCTATGAAGTTTTTGGCATAATAAAAGACGGTGGCGCAAATTTGGTTGGATTTTTGCCATGCGCTTTGGGTTTTGTTTTTGCTTTTGTTATCGGTTTTTTGTCAATCGCACTTATGCTTAAAGCAGTAAAAAATATGAAACTTTGGTGGTTTTCGATATATTTGGTGGCTATCGCCGTTGTATCTTTCTTTGTGCTTTAAATGATTTTTGACAATAAAAAAAAATTGTGGCATAATAAAGGACAGAAGGTGAAAGATGATAATAGACGGCAAAAGCATAGCGCAAAACATTGAACAAGAATTGAAAGAAAAAATACAAAAGCAAAGTCTGACATTGACCCTTGCTGTTGTGTTGGTCGGTGATGACCCAGCAAGTCAAATTTATGTAAGAAACAAGGGTGTTGCTTGTCAAAGGGTAGGCATAAACAGTATAACCGTAAATATGCCAAGTCAAACGTCGCAAGCAGAACTTGAACAGAAAATCAAAGAGTTGGCGCAAGATAACAACATAAACGGAATACTTTTGCAGTTGCCACTTCCAAAGGGACTTGACGAAAGACGCGCAATCGAACTTATCCCTGCAAACAAGGATGTTGACGGACTTACGTTTGAAAATCTTGGCAGACTTTTTGTGGGCAAGGAAAATATTGTGCCTTGCACACCGCTTGGGTGTATGGTGCTTTTGGAAAGTGTAACCAGTGATTTTGACGGCAAAGATGCAGTGGTGATTGGAAGAAGCAATCTTGTAGGAAAACCAGTTGCACAACTGTTACTTCAAAAAAACTGCTCAGTAACAAACTTGCACAGCAAAAGCAAGGATATAAAAAAGTATGTCAAAAATGCCGACATAGTCGTTTGCGCGGTGGGCAAAAGTGGGCTTTTGAAACAAAAAGACTTCAAGTCTGGTGCGATAGTCATTGACGTAGGAATCAATCGTGGGCTTGACGGAAAGTTGTGTGGAGATGTTGAAAAAGGCGAAAGGCAAGATATTTTTGTTACCCCTGTGCCAAAAGGTGTGGGACCAATGACAATCGCAATGCTTTTGTGCAACACTTACAAATGTTTTTGTTTGCAACAAAAAAACTGAAAAAGAGTAACAAAAAGAAAAATACAAAACAAAAATTTGCCAAAAATAATTGGTAAATTTTTTTTTTGATTATATACTATTAGTTACAAGGAGAAAATTATGAGTTGTTATCTTAAAAATCTTGATTGTGCTGGACCTTCTCCAATTCCAGAAGAAGGCAAATGGGTGCAATCCAAACAAATCGTGGATATCAATGGTTTTTCGCACGGCTGCGGAAAGTGTGCACCACAACAAGGTGCTTGCAAACTTACACTCAACGTCAAAGACGGAATAATAAAGGAGGCGCTTGTTGAAACCGTGGGTTGCAGTGGAATGACACATTCGGCGGCTATGGCGGCGGAAATTTTGCCAGGAAAAACACTTTTGGAAGCATTGAACACCGACCTTGTGTGCGATGCAATCAATGATGCAATGAAACAAGTGTTCTTGCAACTTGTCTATGGCAGAAGCCAATCGGCATTTTCAGACGGCGGATTGCCAGTTGGCAGTGCCATGGAAGATTTGGGCAAACACAAATATTCCAGCCTTGGTACAGTCTATGCAAGCGACAAGGGTACAAGATATCTTAATTTGGTCGAAGGATATATCACTCGCCAAGCACTTGACAAAAATGGTGAAATTATTGGGTACGAATACGTAAAAACTCCATATTTGATTGAACTTTTAAAATCTGGTGTTTCGGCAGACGAAGCATTGAAAAAGGCAACCAACGTTTATGGAAGGTTTAACGAAGGTGTAAATTTTGTAAATCCAAGGGAGGAACTGCAATGAGAAAAGTTGAATTTGCTTTGCATGGATTTGAAAGCGAAAAGGATGCAAGGGACCTTTGCACAAAACATGGAATAAACGTTGAAGAAATTGTAAAAGGTGTACAACCAATCGCATTTGACAATGCGGTAAGAGCATATGAACTTGGTGTTGCTATTGCCCTGAAAAACAATGCACAAGATGCAGGGAAAGCAGCGGAATATATTGGCGAAGGATTGCAAGCGTACTGTGTGCCTGGTTCGGTTGCCGACGAACGTAAAATTGGTATTGGTCACGGAAAATTGGCAAGTATGCTTATGGACGAAAATACAAAATGTTTTTGTTTTTTGGCAGGACACGAAAGTTTTGCAGCCGCAGAAGGCGCAATGAGCATTGCAAGAACCGCAAACAAAGTGCGCAAAACTCCACTTCGCGTAATCTTGAACGGACTTGGAAAAGATGCAGCGTACATCATTGCTCGTATAAATGGTTTTACTTATGTTGAAACATATTTTGACCACCAAGCACAAAAGTTGAACATTGTGCGTGAAGTCAAATTTTCTGATGGTGAAAAAGCAAATGTAAAAGTTTATGGTGCATTTGACGTAAGTGAAGGCGTTGCCATTATGCAGTTGGAAGATGTTGACGTATCAATCACGGGCAATTCAACAAACCCAGTAAGATTTCAACACCCAGTGGCAGGCACATACAAAAAATGGTGCACAGACCACGGCAAAAAATATTTTTCGGTTGCATCTGGTGGTGGCACTGGCAGGACATTGCACCCAGACAACGTTGGTGCAGGTCCAGCAAGTTATGGAATAACCGACACAATGGGCAGAATGCATTGTGACGCTCAGTTTGCAGGCAGTTCGTCTGTTCCAGCACACGTTGATATGATGGGCTTTATTGGAATGGGAAACAACCCAATAGTTGGTGCAACAGTTGCATTGGCAGTTGCCGTCGAACTTGCTCTGAAAAAATAACCAAAGTGGGAATGTATCAAATTTGGACAAAAATAATAGAAAATTATTGCAATTTTGTCGTTTTTGTCAAATCTAAACGTACAAAACATTTACAAAAATGTTTTAAAATGTGTTAAACTAACTTGTAAAAAGATTACAAAAAAATATTCAAACAATTTTTTAAAAACATCAAAATTACTCAAGTAGGACAAAATTTGAAAAAAGAAAAGAAAATAAATATTATACAAAGATATCAGCCCGACCAAAATGGGCTTAGTTTGTTGCAGGTAAAACAACGTCAAGCGGACAAACTTGTAAACAAAGTAAAGCAAAAATCATCAAAATCGGTGTTCAAAATAATTTTTGACAACGTTGTCACCTTTTTCAATTTGATTTGGCTTTTGATATTTATCGCACTTATGGCGGTGCAATCATATTCAAACTTGTTGTTTGTGGTAGTTGTTTGTTTGAATACTCTTATAAGCATTGTTCAAGAAATAAAAGCCAAAATAACTGTTGAAAAACTCAAACTTATAACTTCGCCCAGAGTAGATGTTATCCGCGAAGGAAAAGTTCAACAAATTTTTGCAAATCAACTGGTGCTTGACGATATTGTAAAACTTTCAATTGGTAACCAAGTTCCATCCGATTGTATTGTTCAAAGTGGCGAAATCGAAGTTAACGAAAGTTTGCTTACTGGTGAAAGCAAACCCGTCAAAAAACATCAAGGCGATACTTTGCTTGCAGGCAGTTTTTTGACTTCGGGCAGTTGTATTGTTCGTATCGACAAGGTTGGCAAAGACAACTATATCCAAACTGTGGCAACACAAGCAAAAACATTCAAAAGTCCAAGTTCAAACCTGTTTAAAGATTTGAACACAATCATAAAATACATCGGGATAATGATTATTCCTGTTGGTGGACTTATGTTTGTCAGCAACTACTTTGGTTGCAACCGTGATTTTGCAAGGGCAATCGAACTTACTTGTGGTTCACTTATCGGAATGGTGCCTGCGGGCATGTTTTTGCTCATCACCATTGCTTTGGCAGTTGGTGTTGTAAAACTGGCACAAAAAAAGACGCTTGTGCAAGATTTGTACAGTATCGAAATGCTTGCAAGGGCAAATGTGTTGTGTCTTGACAAAACGGGCACAATCACAGATGGCACAATGCAAGTCAAGGAACTTTTGGCACTCAAAGAAGTTGATTTCAATCTTAACGGGGTTTTGGCAAACCATTTGGCAAATCAAAGTACAACAAACTCGACTTCGCGTGCTATGATACAATTTTTTGGCACTGATTCAAACACGAAAGCAACAGAAAAAATTGAGTTTTCATCCGAAAGAAAGTTTAGTGCAAGTTATTTTAAAAACATCGGAACAATCGCAGTTGGGGCGCCCGAATTTATGGGTATCAAACTCAAACAATCATTGAAAAACAAAATAAAAAAATACATGGCAAAAGGTGAAAGAGTTTTGATTGTCGGCCACAGCAAAAACAGAATTGCAGGTGACAAATTGCCCGAACTTGAACCTGTTGCGCTTTTGGTTATCGAAGATCATATCCGTGATGATGCGATTGCGACTATCGAATGGTTCAAACAAAATGGTGTAGAAATAAAAATTATTTCGGGTGACGACCCAGCAACTGTTGGTGCGATTGCAAGGCGCGTTGGAGTAAAAGACAGCGACAAAACAATTTCGCTTGATGGCATGTCGATTGATGAAGTCAAAAAGATTGCTGACAAATTTACGGTATTTGGACGTGTTTCACCCGAACAAAAACACGCGCTTATAAAAGAACTGAAAAACAGTGGCAAAGTTGTTGCCATGACAGGTGATGGTGTAAATGACACATTGGCATTGAAAGAAGCAGATTGCTCAATTTCCATGGCAGATGGAAGTGACGTTGCACGTAACCTTTCGCACCTTGTGCTTATGGACTCAAAATTTTCTTCATTGCCCGCTGTTGTAAAGGAAGGTAGGCAAGTTGTAAACAATGTTCAACAATCTTCATCGCTTTATCTTATGAAAACATTTTTTACAATTGCACTTTCACTTATCACAATTATTACAATGTCAACGTATCCATTTAAGCCAAAACAACTTTACATTTTGGAAATGTTAATTATTGGTTTACCATCTGTTATCTTGGCATTGCAACCCAATGACCAAATGATACAAGGAAATTTTATAAAACAGGTACTCAAAAACTCAATTCCTTATGGAATGTTACTTTTGGCAAATATCCTTGCAATAAAAGCACTTTACAGATTATCATTTTTTACCGCAGAAGAGTTTACAACAATTGGAACAATGATACTTTACACAATTGGCTATCTTAACCTTTTGCGACTTTGTTTGCCACTTACAAAAATAAGGGGAGCCTGCCTTGTGATTTCGTTTGTTTTGATACTTGCACTCAACCTTATCATGCCCGAATTTTTTGGAATGACAGCATTTACACTACGGGTGATTATGACACTTTTGTGTTGCGCTGTCGCTTCGTCGATTTTGTTGTTTATGGTTCCGTGGCTTATAAAATTGTCAAAACGCAAAAAACACAAAAGGCAAGCACAAGCCCAAAGCAAATGAATCTTTCAAATGTTTTTGATGTTTGTTCGCAAAATGCGACAAGCATCTTTTTTTTACTTGATTTTATATCACAAAAAATATATAATCATAAAGACTTGAATTGCGCCACTGACGCAAAATAACGAGAGGTAATTTTATGTTGGACAAAAAATACAATTTTGGTGAAAAAGAAGAAAAATGGCAAAATTATTGGTTTGAAAACGATATTTACAAATATCAACCTGACAGTGACAAAAAGACTTATTCAATCGATACGCCACCACCAACCTGCAACGGCAAAATTCATATGGGACATTTGTCGTCATATATGCACATTGAAACGGTTGCAAGGCATCACAGAATGAAAGGCGAAAACGTATACTTTCCATTTGGTTTTGACGACAATGGCTTGCCAACCGAAAGATATGTCGAAAAAATAATCAAAAAAAGAGCGTATGAACTTCCACGTCAAACATTTGTGAATATTTGCTTGGACGAAACAAAAAAGCTTGAAGAAGAATTTTTTGACCTTTACAAAAAAGCGGGTTTCAGTTGCAACTTGAAAACGCACTATTCTTCAATCGCACCACGCACACAAAAAATATCCCAAGAATCATTTATTGACCTTTTCAACAAGGGATACATTTATCACCAAGAAGCACCGGCTCTTTGGTGCACCGAATGTCAAACCGCTTGCGCTCAATCAGAACTTGAAGACAAGGAAATCGAAAGCACTTTCAATTATCTGAAATTTTATATTTCTGGCACAGACGAATATGTTACTGTTGCAACTACTCGTCCCGAAATGCTTTGCGGTGTTGTTTGCGTGTTTATCAACCCCAAAGACAAAAAAAATCTGCACCTTTTGGACAAAAAACTTGTTGTTCCTTATTTTGGATACGAAGTCCCAGTTTTGACAGACGAACTTGTTGATTTGGAAAAAGGTTCGGGCATTGTTATGTGCTGTACTTTTGGTGACACTACCGACAAAGAATGGCAAAGAAAACACAATTTACAAATCAAAAAGTGCTTTACTGACAACGGAAGAATGACCGAACTTGCAAAAGAATTTGCAGGCATGAAAATCGCCGAAGCACGTGCTTTGATAAAAGAAAAACTCAAAGAAAATGACTTGCTTATAAAAGAAGAAAACATCTCTCACGCAGTTTCCACACACGACAGATGTGGCACACCAATCGAAATCGCAGTCAAAAAACAATGGTTTATTGACGTTTTGAGCCACAAACAAGAACTTTATGATGCGGGCATGAAACTTGATTGGCATCCACAATCTATGCGTGCAAGATACCTTAATTGGGTTGAAAATTTGGCTTGGAACTGGTGTATTTCACGTCAAAGATATTTTGGCGTTCCATTCCCAGTATGGTACTGCAAAAACTGCGGAAAAGTCGTTTTGGCAGATAAACAAGACTTGCCAGTTGACCCACTCAAAGACAGTCCAAAACATCCCTGCGAATGCGGATGCAACGAATTTGTACCCGAAACTGACGTTATGGATACATGGGCAACTTCCAGTCTGACACCACAAATCAGCACCGATTTGCAAACGGGCAAAGGCCTTGACGACAGCATGGTTCCAATGAGTTTGCGTCCAAACGCACACGACAACATTCGTGTTTGGGACTTTTACACAATCACAAAAAGTTTGTATCACTTTGGAAAATTGCCTTGGACTGACCTTATGATATCTGGCTACGTTACCAGTGAAGACGGCTCAAAACTTGCAAAATCAAAGGGCAACAGCAAAAACACTCCACAAGAAATTATCAAAAATTATTCTGCCGACGTGACAAGATATTGGGCAAACAGCCTTACACTTGGAAAAGATACCGCATTTTCGTTTGTCGAATTTGACAACGGCAAAAAGTTGGTTAACAAGATATGGAATGTAAGCAAATTTGTTTTGTCATTCTTGCAAGATTACAATCCACAACCAATCAAACTTGAAGTTATGGACAAGTGGATAATTGAAAAATACAAGGAGTTATATTCAAGATTTATCAAATTTTTGGATAGATATGAAATTGCCCTTGCACTCAACGAACTTGAAAAATTCTTCTGGAATTTCTGTGACAATTACGTTGAAATTGTAAAACGCAGATTGTACAACCCAGATGTTTACGGTCAAGACAAATGCGACTCAGCAAAATATGCGTGCTACTATGTTCTTTTGGGAATGCTCAAAATGTTTGCACCAGTTTTGCCACATATAACCGAAGAAATATACATGGACTTTTTTGCCGAAAAAGAAAACAAAAAATCCGTGCACGTTTCGGGATATTTGGATTTGGGAAATGTTGAAGATGCATCAATTATACAAAACGGCGACATGGTGGTTGACATAGTTGCACAAATAAGACAATTCAAATCTGTCAACAAAGTTTCACTCAAAACATTTATCAAAGACGTGACAATCACTTCAAACATAACCGAATTTTTAAAACAAGCCGAAACCGACATCAAAGCGGTGTGCTCCATAAATCAAATAAACCTTCACGACGGCAAAGACCTTGACGTTCAAATCGGCGAAATCATCCCCGACGAAGAATAATTGATTTTCAAAAAAACAAAATAAAAATCACAAAATGTGTAGTTACACCCAATTTTGTGATTTTTTTTGATATTTTTTAAATTTATTGCGATATTTTTTTCTAAACAAATTTTTTTATAAAGTTTTGTTTTTCAGTATTTTTCAATCAATTTTTACGCTTTGCACGTGACGTATGCGATTGCGAGTAAAGAATTTGTATTTGTTGCAAGCAGATTCAAACAAGATTTGCAAATTGTTGTCTTTGCAAACAATACCTTCTGCCATACAAGGAGCAACTATTGTTTTTTGGATATCTTGCTTTGACAAAACTTCCATTGGAACTTGTGTTTCGCCCAATGCAAGTGTCGTGTTTTCTTGCGCGCGTTCTGTGCCAAAGATATATATTTTTGAATCGGCAAGGCTCCAAGATGACGAAAGTACAATTCTGCCGTCTGGCAAAATACTCATTCCTTGTACTTGGTCGGGGATAGAAAGTGCTTTTGTTGCCACTGCGCTCAGTTCGCTTTGTGCAAGATTGTCATAAGGATAGAAAATTGCAACTGAGTGATTTATTTCTTTTTCGCTTATTTTCACATAATGAGTTGGGTCTGTTTCATATTTCTTTGCACGATAAAATTCGCCAACCCAAAGTCCGTCGTTTTGTGCAAAGCAAAAGTCTGCGCCTGTGGGTGTCAAAAGTGAATTTTGAACTTGTACTTTTTCGCCGTTTTTTACGTTTGCAATGTCGTTTGCCGAAAGTGTCAAAACATGCTTGTCACTTGCAACAAAAACAAAATCGCCATGAGTGGATATTCCACCAAAATGTCCCCTTTCAAAATCTTGGCTTGAAAGTGTAAAGTATTTCTTTTGATTTGTTTGATTGTCAATTACATAGATACGAGAAGGTGAGCCGTCTTTCATATATCCACTGACAAAATATTTTTCTTGCATTTCGTCAAAACACAACCCTTGTGGGATAAAGCCTTGCTTCAAATCTGGAATTTCAAAAACGTTTGTGGAAATTTTGTTCCAGTTGCTTGGGTTGTGTCCAAAATAGTACTCACAAACCGCAAGTGTAAGAAATGCAACTATACAACAAACTACAATAATAATTATATTTGATTTTGACAATCTTTTCATAAGTATAATTTCCTTTTTTGTAGTCTAACATATTTTTATACTTTTTGCATCTCTTTTGGTTGCAAATTTACAATTTTCTTTGCGTCAAATTTGCACAAAATCACACACTTTTTGATTGTTTGTATTGAAAACGTTTGATTGAAACTAAACGACATAGCCATTGTCATTTTTGTTTTTTTTGTGTATTGATTGACATTTTAAATCAAATACATTATCATAACCCAAGAGGTTATTTATGAATTTAGACAGTATTGTACCATCAAATTTTATTGAAGATGAAATTTTGGCGGATTTGAAAGCAGGAAGAAGCAAAGAAGTAATCACTCGATGCCCACCTGAGCCAAGTGGATATTGGCATATTGGTCATTGCAAAGCATGGATGATTGATTTTGAAACTGCAATAAAGTTTGGTGGGTATACATATTTGCGTATGGATGATACAAACCCAAGCAGGGAACAAGGAGAATTCGCCGAAAGTTATTTGGAAGATTTGAAATGGCTTGGCTATACACCAAAAGCAATGATTTTTGCATCTGAGGCATATTTTGATAAAATTTATGAAATAGCCGAAAAAATGATTAAAAAAGGATATGCATATGTTGACGAACTCAGTCAAGAACAGCAACTTTCGATGAAAGGAACACTTACCGAACCTGGACAGAACAGCCCATATCGTGACCGCCCTGCCGAAGAAAGTTTGCGTTTGTTCCGCGAAATGAAGGCGGGAAAATATCCTGATGGAAGTCTTACTTTGCGTGCAAAAATTGACATGAATCACCCAAATATATTGATGCGTGACCCAATTATGTACAAAATTTCACGCGTACACCACTACAAAACAGGTGACAAATGGTGTATATATCCAATTTATGATTTTGCACATCCTATGGAAGATGCTTTGGAAGGGGTAACTTACAGTTTGTGCGATATTACTTTCCGTGTACATCGCGAACTTTACGATTGGTTTATTCAGCACGGTTGGGACAAACCATATCCACCAAAGCAACGTGAATTTTCTATGCTTAATTTGGAAAATGTTTTGCTTGGAAAAAGATATTTAAAAGCACTTGTTAATTCTGGCAAGGTTCTTGGATGGGATGATCCAAGATATTTGACAATAGTTGGAATGAAAAGACGTGGTTATACTGCCGATGGAGTCAAAAATTTTATTCGCAGTTGCGGTGTTGTTGCAAGTGAAAGCACAATTCCATTTAGTCAACTGGAATATTATATTCGTGATGACTTGAACCGCATTGCAACAAGGGCTATGGTTGTTCTTGATCCATTAAAAGTTGTGATAACAAATTGGGATGAAAGCAAAACAGAAGAAATTGAAATACAAAACAATCCAAATGATGAAAATGCAGGGGTTCATCAAGCATTGTTTGGTCGTGAAATTTTTATTGAAAAAGACGACTTTTCGCTTGACCCACCACCAAAATATAATCGGTTGATAGTTGGTGGAATGGTACGTTTGAAAGGTGCATATATCATAAAATGCAATGAAGTAATTTATAAAAATGATGGTTCAATTGATTATTTGAAATGCGAGTACATACCTGGGACAAAAAGTGGACAAGACACAAGCGGTTTGAAAGTGAAAGGTACAATTCATTTTGTCGCAAAACAAAACTGTTTTGAATGTACCATACGAAATTTTAAAAATTTGACAAAGGCCGAATATCTGTGGCCAACTAAGGCACTTGCACAAGGAGTAAGTATTGACGAAATATTGGAACCAGATTCTTTGATCGAAACAACTGCACTTGCAGAAAACTTTTTGAAAGAAGCAAAACCTTTTGACAAATTTCAATTCATGCGAAAAGGTTACTATACGCTGGACAAAGATTCAACAAAAGATAAATATATTTTCAATTCGACAATATCGCTCAAAGACTCATTCAAAAAATAATAAAATATGAAGATAAAAAACAGAGCTTAAACAAAGTTAAAAGTTCTGTTTTTTTTTGGTGAGAGGGAAGAAACTTGTTCCGCTACGCTGTCACGTTCAAGTCCCGATAAGTCAGCGTATTCACAAAAAATACATAAAAAAACAGGCTTGATAGCCTGTAATTGGTGCGAGTGAAGGGACTTGAACCCTTACTCTTTCGAACACGCCCCTTAAACGTGCGCGTCTGCCGATTCCGCCACACTCGCATATTATGCTTTCACTTGCTTTTGAAAAACGATTTGTGCAAGTTTTGCTTGAAAACCGTTTGCATGAAAGCATATATAATATAAAGGTTTGATTTTTTTTTGTCAAGACTTTTTGTAAAAAAAATCAAATTCTAAGTTCCTTGTAATATTTTGATATAACTTTGGCTGCAATCAAATTTTGCCCTTGTTTTGTAAGGTGACATCCATCTTTGCAAAAATATTCAAAGCAAGCATTATCTTGTAAAAATATTTTTCTTATATCCAAAAAAGGAAGATTTTGTTTGGTTGCGATTTTGATTATTTCGTTGTTGAACAGTTCTTGATGTCTTGTAAGATTTGAAAGATCATTGTGCAAAAAAGTCAACACGTTTTGTGGATTTGCAATTTTTGATATAACGTTTTCAAAATACCATTCTGCTTTGATGGGGCATATTGAACAAACAACAACTTTAAAGCCATGCTTTTTGAGTTTTGTTACTGTTTGATTGTAAATTTGTTCAAACTCGTCCAGATTTGTTTTGGGACTGTGTCTTTGTTGTGGCATTTTGTCAACTTGTTTCCAGTCATAATCGGAATCGTTTCCGCCGATGCATAAAACCGCATAGTTGGTTTTGGACTTATCTTTTTGCATTATTATTCTGTCAACAATGCCCTTTTGATTTACTCGTTTGATTGTTTGCCCAAATGAAGAAAAATTTTCAATTTCCAAATTCAGCGCATTGCCAATAATATCAATTGCAGGTTGTGTTGAAGAAAGTTTGTTATCTTCAAAAATTATGCCTTTTGTAATGGAATCGCCTATGACGATAACTTTGTTTTTTTTCATAATTTTTTCCTTTTAAAATTGTTATTTGTTTAGAAACAAAATTCCAATGCAGTTTGGCCCACAGTGACTTGAAATCGTTCCGCCGGCAAAGGTGTCGTAAACGTTTTCAAAGCCGCGTTCTTTGAGTTTTGCCGTCAACTTTTGTACAATTTCGTCCATAGGTGACGAGTGGGTGATAAAAATATTTTCAAGGTCAGGATTTTTGTAATCGGACAAAATTTGATTGGCATATTTTTCTACACATACACCGAAGTTCCCCATAAATTTTTTGCCGAGGACCATTTTTCCTTGGCTGTTCACAATAATTTGTGGTTTGATTTTCAAAAGATTTGCACCAAAAAGCGCAAGGGAAGAGCATCTTCCACCACGGTACAAATATTGCAAATTTTCCAAAATAAATCCTGCTTGAACATTTGGAGTAAGGTTTTGAATTTTGTTTGCTATTGTCTTTGCATCAAGTCCGCTGTCTGCAAGTTTGCGTGCCCTTATTGCCAAAAGTGCAATGCCAGTCGAAAGGGTTTTTGAATCAACAACACACACATTGTCAAAGTTTTTTGCTGCTGTCAAAGCGTTTTGGCAAGCACTGCTTATCATGGAACTCAAACTGACGTGAACGACGGCGTCAAAAGATTTCAAAAGAGAAGAAAAGTGTTCTTCAAATTGCACTTGGTTTACGGCGCTTGTTTTCGGCAACGTTTTCGTTTTTGCAACAAAGTCGTATATTTTTGACGAAATACCTTGTTCGTCGTGAAGTACTTGTTCGTCCAGATTTATTGTAAAAGGTGTCGTATGAATATCGAATTTTTCCAAAAGATTTTGCGGAAGATCGATTGTGCTTTCCGCAGATATAGCTATTTTCATTTTTTTTCTCCTTTTTTGTTAATATTGTATTGCGCTTTTCAAAAAAACACACCCTAATGAAATTCGATTTCCTAGAATGTTTCAAAATGCGATTCTAATCAAAAAAATACAACTCTCTTGTCAAGAGAGTCACTTAAAAAATTTGTATTATTCGACTTTTTGTGCTAAAATATAACAAATTATCAAAGGCGCGGCACTTGGAAAGGTTTGAAACGTTTGTTAAAATATAAATATACGAAACTTTAAAAGCCTTGACAAAATACGTTTGCTTTCAAAGCGCATTTGGAAAAACAAGCAAAATTACAAAAAGGATAAATTATGACTCAACAAGAAATAAAAGATAATTTTTCACAAAACTTGATAAAGCTTCGCAAGGCAAAAAATTTGACCCAAGCAAAACTTGCGGAAGAACTTTGTTATTCGGACAAAGCCGTAAGCAAATGGGAAGTCGGTGCGGTGGTGCCTGATATCGAAACGTTGGTTTTGATTGCCGATTATTTTGGAATAACCGTAAACGATTTGATTTACAAAAAACAAGAAAAGTTGCCCAAAAAAGTGCACACAAAATACGTGTTTATCACTTTGCTCAGTTTTGGATTGGTTTGGTTTGTTGCAACGTTGTTGTTTTTCGTTTTGAACAGCACAATCGACTTTGACAGAATGTGGCTTGTCTTTATCGGTGCGATGCCCGCAAGTTTTATCGTTTTGGTTGTGATGACTGCAATTTGGTTTGGAAAACTTTGGCAATTTTTGTCCGTTTCGGGATTGATTTGGTCAATAGTAACGACGATATTTTTGGTGTTGAACAGACCCGCCTTTTGGTTTGTGTTCATTGTCGGCGCCGTTGCACAAATACTTGTTATCCTGTGGTACTTGTACAAAAGACATCTGAGCATAAACTTCAAATTCAAAGATTGAACATAAAAAAATCTCAAACAAATTAACGTTTGAGATTTTTTTGTGCGTTTGGCAGGGATGGAAGGAATCGAACCCTCGACAATGGTTTTGGAGACCATAGTTATACCATTTAACTACATCCCTTTGACTGAAACGATACAAGCATATCATAAAAATGCCGTTCAGTCAAGATTTTGAAAAAGATTTTTTGCTTGAAGGTTGCAAAAATCAAATTTGAAAAATCGATTTGTTTTTGGTTGCAAAACGTTATTTGAGTTTGCAAAGGTTGTTTTCAAAATGCACGCCGTAAAAGTGGTCTTGGTCGTCCAAAGTGTCTTTTATGCTTTGAGCAACGAATTTGCAAGCGTTTTTGCAACTTTTTGCAAGGTTTTTGTCTTTGATATAAGTGCCTGCAAAAACCGATGCGAAAATATCGCCGGTGCCGTGATAAAATTTGGGTTGCAATTTTTCAAAACAAAACTTTGTTTCTTTGCCGTCAAAGTACGCCACGCCAAGTTGCTTTTGGTCAAACTTTACACCGGTGACAACGCAAACAGGGCATATCTTTGAAAGTTTTTCCATAAGTGAAAGTATATATTCTTTGTCATAATTTTCTTTGAACTCGGTTCCTGTCAAAAAGCACGCTTCGGTGATGTTTGGCAAAATAACGTCGGCGTTTTTGCAAAGTTTTTTCATTCCTTTTATTATGCTTTGGTCAAACCCAACGTACAATTTGCCGTTGTCGGCCATAGCAGGGTCAACGATCGTTATGCCGTCTTCTTTCAAAAGACTTTTGAGTTTCAAAACTTTGTCAATTTGGTCGGAGCTTGCCATATAACCCGTGTACAATGCGTCAAAGAATATATTTTGTTGTTCCCAATGTTTTTTGAACGGCAAAATTCGGTCGGTCAAATCTTTGACAACGAAAGACGGGAACATGGTGTGCGTTGAAAGTACAGCCGTCGGCAGGGCGACGGTTTCGATTTTGAGCGCTGACAAAACAGGCAGTGCAACCGTAAGTGAACATTGTCCGTAACAAGACAAATCTTGCACGGTTAAAATTTTTTTTGCTTTCATTTGTTTTCCTTCTTTTTCGCTTTGAAAATATCTTTTCAAGTGAAGATTTCTCAAATTGTATCATTGAATATTGACAATGACAAGCAAAATTTGCATTATTTGAAAAAATGTGTAAAAACACAAAAATTCAACAAAATTTTCAAAGATGTTAAAAAAATAATTTGCAACTTATCAATCAACTTTTACGCTGAAAGTGATTGTTGTTTGTGTACCGATTTCCATATCATCAAGTGCAAAACCATCCGCTGGGTTGAAAGTAGGTTGATCTTGATTATTGATTTTTACACTGCCATTTACAAACGTTGTACCGACGGGAATTTGATCGGTGAAAACGATATTTGTATTTTTGTACTTGCCAGTATTGGTGATCACGTTTGTGTAAACCAAAGTCGAACCAGAAAGTGCCGCACGTTCGCTTGTTTTTTGTATTGTTAACTTGTTTTCTGTTATTGCAATTGTAACTTCGGGTGTATCTTCAGACATATCCTGAATTTCATTGACATTAAAAGTAACATTTGTTTTTAGTGTCACACTGTCAACGTTTGGTTGTTCGTCAATGACAAGGATATATGAAACCAGTGCGCTTGTATTTGGGGGAAGACTGTTTGGAAGTGTGATTTGGTTTGTTATATCCATATTTTCATAAGGGATATCTTCGATTGTTACTGAACCTGGCTTAAAGTGAGCACCGTTGCCAATTGTTTCAACAAGTCGAATTTCAGTTATTTCGGATTCACTTTCATTTGATAAGATTATATTCTGTTGTATTTCATCATTTGGTGAGCCATATTCAAACATTGAAGATTTGTCTTTTACAAACAAAACTGACATATTTTCGGTCTTTGATGGATTGCTTTTTGTCGAATAAGTTTTTTCGGTATGGTCGGGCAAAGTGTACTTTGCTGTCAGACTTGACGTATTTAGAATTATTTTTTCCATTTTTTCTCCTTTGTGATTTCTTTACAATATATGAAAAAAAATTTTTTTGTGTTTTTCATTCATGCAAAAATAACCACCAAATGTAAAATTTCATATATTGTAACAAAATGGAGAAATTATGAAAGACATTTGCCATAACAAACGCACATACTGTGACAAAAAAAATTTGTATCCAACAAGCATTTTTGGAAATTCAACTCAGATTTTTTACGGACCTATGGGACCTCAAGGTCCACAAGGTGAAAAGGGCGAAACTGGTCCAACTGGACCACAAGGATTGCGTGGATTACAAGGCGAAAAAGGCGACAAAGGTGCAACCGGCCCAAGTGGTGAAAATTTGGAAGTAAAGTCAACAAAAACTGTTGATTGGGATCAGCAGGCTTGCGTAACTGCAACTCATGATGGAAATACCACGTATTTGGAATTTGAAATTCCACGTGGGTGCGATGGAAAAACTGAGGTGGTCTTTGCAGGGAATACAACTCAACTTGAACCTACCGAACACGCCAAAGTTGTCGACAGATACGAAAAAGGTGTACATTATTTTGATTTTTTTATTCCAAAAGGTCAAAAAGGTGACCAAGGTTCACAAGGGGTGCAAGGTTTAAGGGGTGAAAAAGGTGATATTGGCGCGACAGGACCTCAGGGTGAAAAGGGGGCAACTGGCGAGAGAGGTTTACAGGGTGAAAGAGGCGAAATTGGTCCCAAAGGTAGTACAGGCCCGCAAGGAATACAAGGACCGCAAGGAGCAAAAGGCGAAACGGGTCAACGGGGTGAAAGGGGCGAACCTGGACCCAAAGGTGATGTTGGCCCCGCAGGACCACAAGGCGAAACAGGTCAACGGGGTGAAAGGGGCGAAACAGGACCCCAAGGGGATGTTGGTCCCACAGGCCCACAAGGCGAAACAGGACCAAGGGGATTTCCAGGAGAAATAGGCAGAAGCGAACATATTTCAATTGATACCACTGAAACCACAAATCCAGGGGAAGAGGCACGTGTTGAAGATACGTTTGAAAACAACATACATTATCTGAAATTTTATATTCCCCAAGGTCAACAGGGTCCCAAGGGCGACAAGGGCGATAATGGTGACAGAGGTGTCCAAGGAGAAAAAGGTGCAACTGGCGATCGTGGACCTGCGGGTCCACAAGGCATACAGGGACCAACTGGTCCAACTGGGTTAACCAGCAATATAAACGCAACAATTTTCAATCCAGAATCCCAATCAATTGCGTCGTCCAAACCGATCTCATTTGGAAGTTCGCTAACCGCAAATCAGTTGATAATAAACACCACATCAATAACCATAACTACACCAGGGACATACCTTGTTAGTTTTTCAATCAATAATGGTTCATCTGCAACCGCTGGCGACCGAATTGGAATTTTCAAAAACAACGTCTTGGTTGAAGGTTCGACTCGACCATTGACTTCAAGTACAAATGTAAGTTGTACAATTGTGATTGAACTTGCTCGAAACGATATAATCACGCTTGTTCCAATTCTTACACAGGGAAGAACAATCACAAATTCAGGTGCCCCAAGTGCAATGCTTACTGTTGTTCAAATAGCATAATTTTTTGTAACAAAACGATACAGCAGATTGTTCTGATAAAAATAAATTTTCAAGGCTCATTTTTTGCTTTTTGTTTTCAAAGCGTCATTTCTTTTTGAAAAATAATTTTTTCTTAATCGCAAACAAAAATATCGAAAAAACTGCAATACTACCGATAGTTACAACAAAAATTTCGATGTCAGAGAGTCCTTTTTTATCCTTCTTTGTTTCTGCGGAAGGCAATTCATTTTCTGATTCTTTTTTTTGCAAAGTGATTGATATTGTTGTGTTTTTGTAATTTTGTTTGTTTGCTCCAACATATATCGCTGTTGCACTTGACAAGCCATCAATTGGCAGGTCTGGATAAAGCCATTGCCAGCCTGCAGGCAAATCAATATCCTTTAAAATTATTGCATTATTTGAAAATTGAATTTTGTCATAAGGTTTTGTGGGAACATCAATCGGAAGTATTTCAAACTGGACGGTCAAAATGCCAGTGTATTTTTCGATACCAGTTACACAAATTGTTGCAATTCCAACGTTCAAGTTATCTTTGTATGAAAGAATAAAATCAACGTTTTGAACAAGTGTTTGAAAATTTTTTGTCAATTTTACTTGTGGACAAACAGATTGTCCAGTATACAACTGTGGAGATATGGGGTCAAACAAAACAGAGGATATATCTGTTTTTGTCTGTACATTTTGCAAAACGGTGTAAGCCTTTATTCTGCCAGCAAAGTTTGATTTGTTCCAACCACTTGCCGATTTGAATTGAGTGTTTGGACTGGAATTGAGTGAGTACAAAATGTATGCACTGCCACCGATTGTGCTGCTTACTTCGACTACAACTGAATAATACGAGTTTTTGTCGATTTTTGCCAAGTTATCAAGTACAATGGTGTGATAACCTCCGTAGTCCAAAATTCTTTTGCCACTGGCGGACAAGGTTCCGCTTTCGGGATTGTTTTGGTCGGTTAGATTGGTGAATACTTTGACACTGCAAGACAGATTGTCGCCGAAAGTTGCAACATTTATTGCTTTGACGTACTCAGTGTGGTTGTCATTGCCGTTTTTTGCCATAAAAATATTTGAGACGCACTTTGAATTATTCTCACTTCGTATTGGTTCATCTACAACGTTATCAAAAAAATAATTGTAATCAAATTCAGATTTATTTGCATACTTGAATCCACAAACATTGCCAATCGAGCTGTCGTAAGAAAGATAAAAATAAGGGCAACTGTCGTAACTGTTTTTTACAATCCAACCCCCATCTACGCTTGCGTTTTTTGGTTGAAATTTGTTTGCAGGAATTGTGTCGTCCCAACCGATTAAGGTTATTGCGTGCGAAATCCCGTCACGGGTTTCGCCTTTTGTGTTGTAATATTCAACTTCACGTGCATTGTAATAAGAAGCTGTTACAGCGCCATATTTTGCAATAGCTTGTTTTATTTGGTTGATTTTGTATGTGCCTGTGGAGTTCGAATCAATTTTTTCGGCATCTAACAATCTGTAAAGGTTGTTTTCAAAAGCATCAGCTTTGGCTGGTACGTTGCCAGCAACTGGTGCGCACCATTGTGACAGTGGCAAAAAAGTGTTGTATGGATTTCCTGTCACATTCCATTTGTCATTGGCATAAATTCCAACGGTATTGCCAAGGGGATCGCTGTCCCTGTTGTAAGTGCGGTATGCAATTTGTGTTGGTGAAAGACGTAAAGTATCTTTTGTGTTGGTGTCCAATCGATCTTTCAGTATTGATATTTCGGATGCACTTGCGGTTGCATAAGCCCAACAAATATTTGTTGTTCCTTGGTCAAGATTTGGAGTAACAATACCATAATCACAACTGTTGTAACGCTTTTTTGTAACTGTTTGTTCAATATTTGAATCCAATGTATTTGCGATTGTATTTTCGTCGGCAAAAACAATATCTTGCTTGTGAAACATTGCAAAGCATGGCAAAATAAAGGATATTATGCACAACATGACAAACATTGAAACTTTTGTTTTGCAGTTAATTTTCATTTATAAAAATATATAACATACGTAAAACTTTTTTTGCAAATTTTATAACAAAAATTTGCCCAGCAAAGGAAAACAAAAAAAACCATTTCATATTTTGATGGCAGTCATTATATAGCAATTCCTCACACAACTAGACCCACAAAAAAGCGTTATAGTCCACCTGAGGAACTGATAAAAGCGAAATTAAAAAAGTTATATTTCTATTTGTGCAGAAATACAACTTTTATAGTTATACTATATATCCATTTTGCATTAGCCAAATTGCAAACTTTGACATTGAGGGAAAACCGGTTTTTTCTAAAATTAGTGTTATTGTGTTTTTGATTGTGGACTCAGAAAAGGACATTTTTTGTGCAATCTCTTTTCGATTGTTGCCTTGACAATATAGTCTTACAATATTGAGTTCGTTGTCAGTTAAATTTTTCAAAAAAGAAATTTCTTCTTTTTTGCTTATTGGAAAAGTGCCATATCCATTCATAACATTCCGTATAATTGTTATTAGTTCTTTTGTTGGGATTGTCTTATACACAAAACTGTCTGCACCAGCTTGTTTGGCTCTATCAATAAAACTTATTTCCATAACAGATGTCATTAGAATAATCTTAATGTTCGGATTATCTTGCTTAATTTCTTTTATAAAATCAATGCTATTGTGATTATTCGCACAGCAAACATCGGTTAAAATTACATCCACTATATTTTTATCTTCAAAAGTAAAATAATTTGCAATATCCTTAAATTTTCCAATAATTTCAATTTCGCCACTTGCTTCAAGCGACAAAGACATTCCGTCTAGTAGCAAATCTTGGTCTTCAACAAGCAATACTTTTATTTTATCCATTTTCGCTCCCAAAAGTATTTATTTTTCATATTATACCATAAAAGCCCCACAAGATAATAGGACTTTTGTCCTTTTTTTTGGACAAAAATTTAGACTTAAGTCCCAAGGTATTTTAATACCTACGTGATATAATAATACATATACTTATAAAGGGGTAAAAAATGACAAAGAAAAAATCAATATGGGCTTTTGTTTTAGCTCTTTGCCTAATCATTCCGGCAATGTTTATGATGACCGCTTGTGGCAATAACACTATTGAAAAAATCAATGGAACAAATAACATAGTTGCCGAAGGCAAATTTGAAAAAGGCTCAACACTTTCTTCGGATAAAATTGAAACTAGTGATAGTTCGTATTCAACCACTATGGCAAAGATATCTGATAAAGAATATGACGAAGAAAAAGTTGCTGTTTTTGATATAACACTTGCAAACAGCAAGGGTTCAAAAATACAACCAGATGGCAAAGTAAAAATAACAATGCCAAAACCTTTTGAAAGTGAACATGGATACACCACTTTCCACATTAAAAATGAAACTACTGTTGAAGAACTTGAAACAACCTTAAACGGAACAAACATTGTTTTTGAAACAGAAAGTTTTTCATATTTTGTTGTCGTTGGCAAAGTTCCACCAATAAATCAACAAACTTTTTCATTCACAAACACTCATGCAGATTCATTAGAACACCCATACAATGGAACGGCAGTTTTTGTTTCCAAAGATGACATCACTGTTGATGGCACAAAATTGAGCGAAATCACAGATGAAGATGTTTTAAGTAAAATATCTTATGTTTGGAGAGATAAAAACACAAAAATGGCAGTTACTTTAGACAAGGATATCACACTTACTGGCGAAATAAACACGCAATATGGCGTTGACAAAAACATAACCATTGGACATGAGATTGCTGGTCCTTGCGTTGTTGGAGAATATGAATTTGTTTTATCTTATAATGGTGCTGAAAAATTGGTTGTTGAAGCAACAATAACAGAAAGCAGTTTCAAAAAAATTACAGAAGTAAGTGATTTTGACGCAACAACAGCACCAACAATTTTTGGCGAAATTTGCTACTATACAATAGTTGGCTATGCAAATGGTCAAATGTATGTTATGCAAATGCCAGCAGATGGTTCAAGCACAACTGATTTGAATGTTGATGCAGGTGCAAGACTTGTTGCAATGCAAGAAGATGGTTCATTAGTATTGGGCGGAAAGTTTGATTTTGTGTTCACTCCAATGAGATATTTTGAAAGCGAATGGAGATATTACCCAGAAACAAGCACATCAAGAGAAGATTTGCTTGTAGATTTCTGCACGGGTTTCTATGGAGCAAGAACAGCAATAATTAACCTTGCAACACCAGTTGTAAACAGAATTGGTTGGACCAGTTTGAGTGGAAATATAATTGCAAGATACAAAGAAGAAATCAGAAACACCGACACAACTTATGGCAACCTAGCCAAATTTGCTGAAGACGGTGCAGTTACAATTTATGCTCCACGAAAAGGCGAAACAGAAAATAACGCTTTGCGTTTAGTTAAAAACTCAGATGGTTCGTTTGCATTCACTGGAGTAGACAAAACCACAGACACTCGTGAGTCATTTCCTATTTATGTTTACAAACAATATATCAAACAACCCGATAAATTTGAATTTTACAACAAACTGGACAAAGAGTATGATGGCAATGCAGTTCAATTTAATTGTTACAAAGATTTGAATATGACAACAGAATCTGGCGAAGATATTGGTGCTATGTTAAAAATGGAAACTGTAAGATTTGTGTTCAAAGACCTAAAAGACAATATTGTTATGACAGGCAGTGTTAATCAAGAAGATGGCACAGTTACAGGACCAAGTGCAGTGGGACAATATAAACTCGTTATTCAGTTCCTAGAAAAAGGTGAAAAAGGCAATGAATGGGTTGACAAAGCGGTTTTGAACCAATTTGAAATCCATTCTGCGAGTTAATTTGAACTATTTTATAAAATAAAATGAAACAAAAAGGAGAAATGTTATGACAAAGAAAAAATCAATTTTATCACTAATTTTAGCAATTTGTTTAATTGTTCCAGCAATGTTTATGATGACCGCTTGTGGCAATAAACCAATCAGCGAAAAAGGAAAAACTTACACTGTTTTAAACAAACAAAGCGATATAACTATCAATTGGGGTGATGATAAAGATGCCCTAATGGAAGAAATTGGAAGTGAAGAAAATGCAAAAGCAATGTCTTCTACATTTATTCTTACTTTTGATGAAAATGGTGGCGTTAATATTTCCATTGGTGGTGAAATCGATAGTGGAAGGTTCTATATTATAAATGAATATAACTGTATAGAGTTTTACGATACCAAAGAAGATGCTGAAAACAAACTTAATCGAGTTACTGATGACTACTTAGGCGCTGAGTATAAATTTAGTGCAGATAAAAGAGTTATAACCATAAAACAACAAGTTAGTGCTAAAACCAGTGTTGTTATAAAACTATCTGCAAATGTGTAAAATATACCACACTTGATATGGAATAAAACAAAAACACAAAAAGGGACTTTTGTCCTTTTTTTTGAACAAAAATTTAGACTTAAGTCCCAAACAATTTTGATGATTATATGATATAATGAAAATGTGAAAAAGAAGATTGATAGATTTTCTTCTTGTATTTCACAAAAATTAAAATATAAGGAGAAAAATATGACAAAGAAAAAATCAATTTGGGCATTTGTATTAGCATTTATGTTATTTGTGCCCGCAATGTTTTTGTTTTCGGCTTGCGGGAAACACGAACATTCATTCAGTAGTGATTGGACAAAAACAGAATCACAACATTGGCATGATTGCACAGACAAAAATTGTGAAGAAAAAAGCGACTTAGCGGATCATGACTTTGTTTGGGTTGAAAAGACCCCTGCTGGTGTCCACACTGACAAAGTGGAAACAGGCACTTGCTCAACCTGTCAATATCAAAAAGACAGAACAGTTGAAGGCACTGGCGAACATTCTTGGGAATGGAAAAGTGATGACACAAAACATTGGGAGCAAACAACTTGCGAACACGAAACCCCATTAACAAGAAACGAGCAAAACCATACTTGGGAATGGAAATGTGATAACGTATACCATTGGGAACAAACAACCTGCGCTCAACACGAGGTGATGACAAGAAACGAAGAAAATCATTCTTGGGCATGGAAAACTGATGACACAAAGCACTGGGAAGAAACAACTTGCGCTCAACACGAAGCGAAGACAAGAAACGAAGAAAATCACATTTGGGAATATACATCAGAAGGTGAATTCACCCACGGACGCCAATCTATTTGTGGCGCAGAAAAACATACACAAAAAACAGAAACAGGACTTTCGCACAGATATGATGACGAAAATGACGTTGATTGTAACGATTGTGGCTATGTAAGAAGTTTGACTGGAAAAGGTTCATTTGGCACACTTTCAGCAAAAACATACAATGCTGGAGCACAAGGTGTTGCCTCAACCAAATACTCAGTTGATGAAGCAATCAAAGACCTTTGCGAAATTCAATACAAAGTGAAAGGCGCAAACGATAGCACCTATACCACAACTGCACCAACAAATGCAGGAACTTATGAAGTAAGAATCTACTGCAGAGGAAATGCTACTTACCTAAAAGGCGAAGTTGCAAAAACAGATTATGTTATCAAGCAAATCGAAGTTAGAGTTGGCATTTCGTTCATAAAAGAAAAACAAACAACTTCTAACAATTATATAACCTTGGAAACATATGAAGTTACTGACGCTAGTCTTCCATCAAATGTAACGCTGACTCTTCGTGCATATGGCGAACAATACAAAAATCAAGGAAGATATAGTATTGCAAAAACAAACGGCGAATTCGAAGGTTTGGAATTTGACAACAAAAACTTTAAACCAATTCCAAATAAATCAACCCTTAGCATAAGCATTGTTGTTTATACCAATGAAGCACCTGTTGTTACTGGAACCAACCAAACTGAGAGTAATGTTAATTGGATAGGTTATGTAACCCCTCCATATCCAACTATCACAATGTACCAAATTACAACTGGAACCTTGCGAGTTGGTGACTATTTGATTTGCGAAGGAGTTAATATTCCTTTGAAAGTTAAAGATATTAAACTTAATAAGGGTAGTGTTTCTGGCAGCTCTTCGTCATCTTGTTTAAATATTGCATTGGCAGGAGAAACAGTAGACATTTCATTTGAAACACCAGGTTTTACAGAAAATGATGCAAAAACAAAACTTCTTAACAAAACCTTTACAAAAGTAGATTATGAAAAGCTTGAGGCGTTAACATCACTAAGTGGAAAAAATTATACTAACAAGAGTTCAGAAAAATTATTGAATGTTGGCGAATGTAGATATCTTGAATTTACTGTAACCATAATACAATCAACAACATTCACTATCTACCCAAGTGATTATGCTGGTGGATATGCTGGAGAAAATGCTTACGCGGTTTTCGATAAGACAACCGGAAAACCAATTGCAACAGCCGGTGTTAACACATTCACACTTTCTGAAGCTGGAACATACACACTTGTTCTCAAATTAACAAAAACAGCCGAAGCTAGTGCTTCTGTTTCTTCAAAACCTATAAGCTTCTATGTTTCTTGGTAATAATCTAAATAATAAAAATCACACTTTAATCGGTGTGATTTTTTTGTTGCATATTTAAAAATTAGTGTTGTTTACAACTTTATTTGCATTTATTTATGGAAAAGCTGATATTTTATGCTATAATGAACTTATGAATAAACTATTTTGCAAAAGGAACTTAATTATTGGTGGGGTTGTGCTGGGTGTTGTGCTTTGCATAATTTTTGCACTTGTTTTTGGCAAAACTGACCCCACTGAAAGCAATAAAAAAGCAAATGTTTTTATTTACTGTTTGGTGGCAGTTGTTTTATCTGTTGTAATGTTTGGTGCAATTATCAAAACAATTGATAAAAAGACAAAAATATATTTTATCATTTTGTTTTGCTTGTTTGCTTTTTGGCTGGGTATTAAAATTTTTGACAAAGTGTCGGCTTTTAATGATAACAATGATTATACTTGGTATCTTTTATATATTCCACTTCTTTTTATCCCTAGTATGTGGTTTATAACAAACAATCAAATTTATATCAAAAACAAAACATATAAAAAGGTTGTTGCAATAATTTCGCTTGCCATATCCCTACTTTTATTATTGCTTGTTTTAACAAACGATTTTCATCAATTTGTTTTTATTTTCCCTGATGGCGAAATTGGTTCTCATTCAAGCAACTACGAATATAATATTGGCTATTTTATTATCTACGCCTTTATTTTCCTTGAAATTTTAACTACAATTGTATTGTTTTATACTTTTTCAAACAAAAAAGCAACCATAAAGCAAAAGATTTTGCCAAGTGTTGTTATTTTGCTAGTTTTAGTTTATAGCATTTTGTATGTTGTTACAGATATTGCTGTTCCATATCTTGCGGATATGACGCTTGTTTATACAATTTTAGGAACAATGCTTGTGTATATTTCGCTAAAATGTGGACTTGTTAAAAACAGCGGAGCATATTTTGAATTTTTTGAAACATGCAATGTGCCACTTGCAATAGTGAATGAAATGCAAGATATTGAATATCAAAACACGCAATATCGCAAGCAAAAAACAAATAGCAATATGCTTTTACAAAAGCAAAAATTAAATTCTGGTACACTTTTGGTGCTTGATGATGTTGAAAAACTTAAATCTTTGCAAAAAGAACTTAAAACCGAAAATGAAAAACTTGAATATATAAACAAAATTTTGGAAAACAAAAAAGAAGTTTTGCAAAAAGAAAAACAAATTAAACAACACGCTTTGCTTTTAGATAAAGTGGAAAAACAAATAAAAAACAAGAAAAATGTGCTTGAAAAATTGTTAAACAATTTGCCAGAAACCATAACCACTGAAAACAAAGAACAGACAAAAGAAACTTTAAATGAAATAAAAATCATTGTGGGCTACTTAAAACGAAAAACAAGCCTTATTCTTCTTGCTGAACAAAAGCAAGAAATCACAAAAGATGAATTAAAACTCTTGTTCAATGAAAGTTTTAATGACATTAAATGTCTTAATATAAACGCTGGTATTGGGCTTGATGAAAAACCCATTCCAGTTAGCATTGCCAACAAATTTTATGATATATACAACGAACTGTTTACAAAAATTAAAAAAGAGAACCTAGATATTTGGCTAACAATCAAAAAGAGAGATGTTTGGGAGTTTGAAATCACTTTTGATGATATAAGGCTTGAAAAACCAGAACTAAATTTACCTAATGAATATAAAATGGAATATATTTTCACTTTGGAAGAAGATAGCACAATCGTTTGTTTTAAGGAGGAATGCTTATGAGTTATTTATCCATTTTAAACAACGAAATGCAGTCTCTTATGGTTGTTTTGCTATTTGCTTCCACAATATTTTTAACAATTACATTACTTTGTGAAATGTTTTCTAATAGAAAACTTAAAATTGACCTTTTTGTTGTTTGCAGAGTTTTAAATATTGCTCTTTGCGTTATTTGGGCATTTATATTCTATAACTTTAAAAACACGCCAATTTGCGAGATTTTAGCATATTATAGTGCATTGATTTTGGTGTTCGAGTTATCGCTAATGCTAGCAAAAAAAGACTATAAACTTGCAATAGATTTCTCATTTTTAATTATGCTTTTGCCTTTTTGGAAATATGCAAATGAAACACTTTCGGTTGTGTTTATCGTTATAAGTGTCGTTTATCTATTTGCAAAATTGCTGACAAGTTTATTAAACTCTTTAACTAAACTAAAAAGCAACATAAATTATTATTCTTTAAAAGAAGCACTGGACGGACTTAAAACGGCTGTAATGTTTGAAAGTGAGTTTAATGTGATTTATGAAAACCTTGCAATGAAAACCTTGCTTGAAAAACTTAAAATTAAACAAAATCAAAGTTCTTTTGAAATTTGGCAAAGTCTTAAGTCAAGAGAAAATTCCAAAATTATAGACGAGCAAAATATTTTGGTGTTTTCAGATAAAAAAGTATATTCATTTTCAATAATTAAGCAATCAAAAACTCAAATTTATGCGTTTGATATAACAAAAGAATATTCAACAACCATTGAGATTGAAAACAAACAAAACGAACTTAAAACAAAACAAACAGAAATTTTGCAAATGATTGAAAATCTTGACGAAATTGAAAAACAAAAAGTAGTTTTGACACTTAAAAGCAAATTGCACGACATAATCGGTCAAAGGTTGTTTATTTTACATCACATTTTAGATGTGATTGATGAAAAGAATTTTGACCTAAACAGCGTTAAAAGTTTGCTTAAAACAATGCTTGATGAAATTGATAATGAGGATATATCCGAAACTCAAAATTTGAAAAATTCCATTGTAACAGCCTTTGAAATGATTGGCTTTAATATTGAAATTTCAGGTGAAATACCAAAAGAAACACCAAAAGCAAAAGCACTTGTTAAAATTATAAGAGAATGTGCGACAAACGCGATTCGTCATGCCAACGCAACAAAACTGTTCGTAAATATTTCAGATAACAAAATTGAAATTTACGATAACGGCAAATTTGCAAATAAATCAATAATCGAAGGCACAGGAATAAAAGGTATGCGATTAAATGCCGAAACTCTTGGCGGAGAATTGATTATATCCAAGGATAATGGATTTAAAGTTGTTATTGAAATGCAATATTATATGTCATCAAACTAGGCAGTTGCAAGTGTTTGTCATCAAAATAGGCAATAATATCCAAAATAGGCAATAATATCTTTGAACAATTATAAATTCGGAGATATTAAAATGGTTAACTTTATAAAACTCGTAGAAAATATACTTGAAGAACAAGGCAAAACAAAGCAAGATTTGTTTGAAAATAATGTTCCATCTTGTGTTGCTCGTAAGATTTATGTGGTCGGCATCTTCGTTTGCTGGTTCAATGTTTGTGTCGATTCACTTTTCGGGAATAATCTTTCATCTTGATATCATTTGCAGAAGTCAAGGATAAAGAAACAAAATATTGCATTGAAGTCTTTGTTAAAAACCTGGTCTATCTATATAATTTAAAAGATATGTTTAATTGTTTAGAAATATTTTTTTCCATTGACTTATGCGAGAAATGTTATACAAAGACACAAACAAAAGCAAATATAAAAGGAGTGCTATAAAAATGGTTAAATTATTCTGCTAGTTTCTGGGTGTTTATGGGGAGGGGGATTCAAAATCAGAATTTAAACGAATTTAAAAATCTGGATTATTTGTGAAAAATTCTATCTTTTCAGTTTCAACAATTGCTCTCGCTTTAATTGTAAATCGGCTTGCTTTTGTTTCCCCATCATAGTCATATTGCTCTTTTGTTACAATAACGTCTGAGTTCGAACTGCTATTAACCTTTACAAGAACTTCTCCAAAGCGAACAAATTCATAATCAACTTCACTATAAAAATTAATTGTGAAAGTTAAATATTCATTTTTTAAGAAATACAAGATTCCGCCGTTTGCTCTTCCAACACACTTGTTTTTAATCAACTCGGGAGTATCAATAGAGCCATGTTGCGAGGAATTTTCAGCTCCATTCATTTCAATTTTATCAACAATTCGATAACTTTTTTCTGTAACCATATTCATTGTTTTTAAAAGTTCTAGCGCGTTTGTTGAGACAACATAAACATCATATTCAAAATTATAATTATAATATTTATCAAATTCAATCTCAACATATGAGCCATCTGCACTTCTTTGTGCTTGTGTTCCAGCAAGATCAAAAGTTAAAGCATCATAAAAGTTTTTATAATTTTCATCTGTATATTTTAGGAAATCAATCTTAAGTTTTGGAAGATCTGTTCCTGTGAAATCTGAGAACTTAATAAATCCTTGAATAAGTTCATAATCTGAAGTTTTGGCACGAATTTCGCCATTCACTGAAAGAGTGAATAAATCATTATTTATTGAAACCTTATCCCAGTCATGAACAAAATCAACTGTATATTCTTCTCTAACATCGTCATTAATTGTAATATTGTTATTTTTTGAAAATCTGATTGTGTGCTTATAACCATATTTTTGGTTTTCTTCATCAATAATCTTTTCAACTTGCTCTTTATAACCAATTCCAGTATAGTTGTCACTATTAGTAATACGAACGCTATTTTGTTTGTGTATTGCAAAATCATATGCACCAACTGTATAAATTGAAACTGTAATTGGCATATCATAGTTTATTTGAGCAAATGAACTTCCAACATTTTTAAATTCTGCAAAACTCATCTTTCCTTTTTCAAGTCCGAACAAGTCATATTTATCAATTTCAATCATGATTCTGTCATGATATCTTGGATACAGCTTTTCTCCAACTGCAAGACGAATGTTTGCAACTTTTGGTGCAACAGCCCCAGTAAATGTGATTACAAAATTTTTTGTCGGCGTGAAAGTTGTTCTGTAACAATTTGTGCCACTTTCTTGATTGATAGGGAGTTCTTCTCCGTTGCTTAAAACTTTTAAACTTCCAAGGGTGTAGCCCTCTTCAATAAATAATTTAACTTCAGCAACCTCACCATTCACTAAGAATTCACCTTTATTGTCTGAACCTTTACCACCAGTTGTGCTTAAAACGGAGAATTCTTCGATGTGAGCTGGAAGAGCATCAACAGTGAAATAAAAATATTTTGGTGCATTTCCCCCACATGCTGTAAACAAAGCAAGTATAGGTGCAAAAACAAAGAGCATTAATATTGCAATTTTTAAAAATGTTTTTTTCTTTACCATTATTTTCCTCCTTTTTCTGTATTTAGTGTATCATATTAAAAAGCCACTTGTAAAATAATTACCATATCTAATAAAGGAACAACACAAATCAGTATTAAATCAAATTTAAGACAACAAAAAAGACTAAGCAAAATGTCTAGTCTAAAAAACATACTATTTAATTGTTTAAGCAATAATTTTTTCCATTTACATCTGCGACCAAACGCTGCTACGATACGGCTGGCGATTGGCACAGATAAATAGGAGAGATAAATAAAAAACTCAGCAAAACCACATATTTCTACGGGTTCAACTGAGTTTTTTTTGGTGCGCCCAAAGAGGTTCGAACTCCCAACCTTTGGTTCCGTAGACCAACGCTCTATCCAGTTGAGCTATGGGCGCAAATATATGTGATATCGTTCTTTTATTAGACCAAAAAGGAACCAAAGGTTTTGTGGGGACCCCGAAAATTGAAAAATTTTTGGGGAGCGGAGCCATTGTGCGAAAACGCATGTTTTGCCAACGGCGAAACGTGCCAAAGAGCACAAACAGGCGAGCAGGTTCCGTAGACCAACGCTCTATCCAGTTGAGCTATGGGCGCAAATATAAAATGATATTGTTCTTTTGTTAAACCAAAAAGGAACCAAAGGTTTTGTCATTTTTTTAAGACGGGTATAAGTTTATTACAAAATATGTATTTTGTCAACTTGTTTTCAAAAAAATGTAAATTTACAAAAAACCATTTGCGTTTTGTTTTTTTGGGTTGACATTTTGGATTTGTTGATATAAAATTTGCTGTCATAAAAATAAAGCACACAAAAGGAGAGAGAAATGACAAAAATTGAAGATTTAAGAATAGTAAAAGTGTACAACGTGGTGCATGCAAAAAAAGATGTTTATGGAGATATTATCGAACTTGAAATTGCAAAAGTGCCAAATTTTGTACTTGTAAAAAAGGTCGGAAACAAACTCAAAGCCATTCCTACACAAAAATTTGCAGTAAATTGCGATATTTTGATAAACCAAATTGTTGAACATGGCTTTTTTGTAAACAAAGTAAGAAAAAACAATCGTTACAGAAAGCCACATCACCTTTATGGCGGATTGAGAGGTGTAAAACTGGATAATGAACAACTTTCAGTGTTTGCAGAAATGGTTGAAAAAGTAAGTTCTGATTTGTCCGAAGAAAGAGCGCAAGAAATTTTGAAAAATGTATGTCGCAGTTTTTCACGCAGACTTGAGAAACAAAATTCAATCGAAATGTAAATATTCATAAACTAACAAAAAAAAACACATCAAGATATTGGTTTACACTCATTCTTGATGTATTTTTTGTTTTGGATTATTCAACAATAGTTGACCAAAGACCGTGTTTGTTGCAAAAAGCGTATACTTTGCTGTTTTTTTGATAAGGAAAGATAGCAATTGCTTTTTGATTTGGCAAGAGTTGCTTTTTGCCAAAGGTGCTGTCGCTTTCGTATGCTATCCATTCGATGTAATGGTCTGGCTCCATAACGTGATTTACGGTTACAACGATATAACTTCCGCAAATTTCAACAACGGGTTTATGCTTTTCGACCGCTCCGTCGTTTGTGTTTTCGATTTGTTTTGTCATTGGCTGACCGCAACAAGTCGATTTTATCCCACAGTCGTGGCACTTGCAAGGCTTGAATGTTTGAGTCATTGCGCCACATTTTGTACATCTGTAAAGTTCCATAAAAATCTCCTTTTGTTCACAATTGTGACAACAAGAGTATACAACAAAATTCAAAAAAACAAAAATATTTTGTCACGTTTTTGCCCACAAATGCCATATAAAGATACGATGAAACTTTCGGTTTGTTTGATTGTAAAAAATGAAGAAAAGGTCATTGAAAGATGCCTTGATTGTGTCAAAAGGTTTGCTGACGAAATAGTTGTCGTTGACACGGGTTCGACCGACAAAACAAAAACGCTTGCACAAAAATACACCGACAAGGTTTTTGATTTTGTTTGGTGCAACGATTTTTCAAAAGCACGCAACTTTGCATTTGAAAAAGCCACTTGCGATTATGTAATGTGGGTTGATGCCGACGACGTTATATCTGACGCCAACGCAAAAAAAATAGCAAGTCTGAAACCAAGGCTTTGTGGCGTAGACGTTGTTATGGCAAAGTACGTGATTGGCTTTGACGAAAATGACAAACCAAATTATTCATATTTTCGTGAAAGAATATTGAAACGTGGAAAGTTTTTTTGGCAAGGGTTTGTGCACGAAGTCATTGTTCCCAGTGGAAAGATAATTTTTGAAGATTTTGAAGTTTGGCACAAAAAGTTGTCTTCTTCTGACCCAAAGCGAAATTTAAAAATATATTTGACGCACAAAAGGGCGGGTGAGATATTTGATACACGCAGTCAATATTATTTTGCAAAAGAATATTTTTATTTGGGCAAATACAAAAGTGCGATAAAAAATTTGAAAAAATATTTGAAGATGCCAAACAAGTTTTTGCCAAATCAAATTGATGCCATGTATACGATTGCAAGATGTTTTTACTTTTTGCAACAAGACCAAAAAGCACTGGATATGTTGTTTGAAATAATCAAAAACTTTCAGCCCAGTTCCGAAACCTTGTGCCTTGTCGGTCAAATATATTTCGACCAACAAAAATACACGCAAGCAATAAATTTTTACAAGTTTGCAACCACCATTGATGCAGATCTTGAATGTGGCAATTTTGTGGATATGGAATATTATTATTTTGTTCCATATTTGCAACTTGTTTGCCTGTACTATCATGTAGGTGATTTGCAAAGTGCGTACGTGTATCATCAAAAACTCAAAAAATTTTATCCCGACCGCAAGCAGGTTTTGTACAACCAAAAGTTCTTTGATTGAATATTTGCATAAACAAAAAAACCTTTTGAAAAATTTGCCTTGTGACGTATTCAAAAGGTTTTTTGCAAAATTGGTCTGAGTGAGAAGATTTGAACTTCCGGCCTCTTGAACCCCATTCAAGCGCGCTACCGAACTGCGCCACACCCAGACAAAATGAAGGGCGCTTTGTCATTTGTTTGGATACTTTTGTATCACTTTTAATATATTAACATTTTTTTCAAAAAAACACAAGATATTTGTCAAAAACGACTTTCCAGCAAGTAAATTGATATCAAATTTTGTTTTTATGGTCAAAAAGGCACAAATTTTGCATATTTGGGTATTGAAATTTGCTTTTTTTTATGCTATCATAATCACAAGAAATCAAAGGAGATAAAAAAAATGAAGAAATATCAAATTGACAAACTTTTTGTAGCAGATGTTGTAAGGGTTGGAGAAACCTACAACAAAAGATTGTACAAATCAATCTTTATTTTGAAAGACAACGAATTTTTCAACGTTGTAACAGGACAAGAGATGCCTCATTCGTCAGATTGTGACACCGACCAAATTGGATGTGAAAATGTGTACAATTTGCTCAAAAAATATCCAGACATTTTGCCACACAAAAATATGCTTTCTGAGTATGAAGTTTTTGAAATTGAAACAAAAATCAATGGAAAACTTTTGGAAAACGACAAAGATGATTTTGAATTTTAAAAAATATTAAAACAAATTGACGCCGAAAAGAATTTTTGATTGTTTTCGGCGTTTTCAAAGCCTGTTAAAGGAGAAATATGAAAAATCACAACGAACCCGAATACGTATCAAGACTCAAAGAACATTCAAAACTTATCAAAAAATATTTTTACAAGTATTATCAATGCGCCGATTTTTTAAATATTTTTCAAGACAATATATATGAACAAGACTTTGCGTTTTTCAAGGACATAAATCGTGATGTTATGCTCAATCAAAGATTGCTTGACCAAATTGTTGCCAATCCACAAACAAAAGCAAAAAGAATGCAAATATATCAAAATTATTTTTATGAAAAACTTGCAAGGCTGAATAACAACGATGGCACATTTTGTTTTGTGTTGCCAAGTGGCAAAGTTATCTCTGACAAGTTTGTTGCGTTTGGATCCGAAGAAGAAATGTGTCCCGAAGTATCAAGGTTTGAAACTGTTGACCTGAAAGAAGAAGTGCTTGGCACGGGCAGGGCAAAACTTGTCAAAAATGATTATGTAGCAGTTGTAAATTTTGTAAACAAATTTGGCATTTATCTTTTGGACCAATCAAAAATAAGAACAATAAAGGACGTGCTTGCAATAATCGCAATTCATCCAGCATATCTTAAACAAATCCCTGCAACCTTTTTCAAAGACAAAAACATCTCAGCAATCAAAAACGAAATTGAAATGTACTACAAAATCAATTACACAAATTTAAGGCAAGTATATTTTATGGAGCCTTATATAAAAAGCAAACTTTTCGCTGTGGACGATTTGATTGCCGAAAAAGTAAAATTGCTTGAAAAAATCGAAAATTCAAAACTGCAAAAAGAACAAGAAGAAGAATACGTTTATCCAAGTTACAAACAACAAATCCAACGTGAAAAAACAAAATACAGCGAAGCGTTCAAAAGACAAGCATTTCCAACTCTTTACAAATATTTTGACTTGCTTGACAAAAAGTACGCAAAACTCATGCGTGGAAAAAACAACTTTGAAAAAATGCAACTTCGCAGTGAACTTTTGGAAAAGAAAACCGAAATAGTTGAAAAATATCGTGAAAGCCTTTGTGCAAAACGCAGATATGTTCCAACCAACGCTGACCCATTCAACAGATTTTTGGACGACGACCAAAAGTGGAAAGAATTGGAAGAACAAAACAGCAGGATTGAAGAAAAAATCAAACTTTTGGATATGGCTGTTGTTCAAAGTGTAAACGACAAACTGTATATACACCAAGACAAGGTTGCGCAAAACATGGCACTTGAAGGTGATGTTGTGGCAAAAACAATAAGGTCGTTCTTGCAACAAAAATATCCCGAAACCTTTTGGAAAATTGACACAGTTTACGTGCCAGATATGCAAAATATAAAACCCATCGAAAGGATGGGCAAGTGGATTGACGTTGAGCACGAAAGTTTGAAATATATCGCAGTAGTCAATTCTTCATATCCCAAATTACTGAAAATCGAAAGCGTGAGCGAATATGAAACAGCCGAAAAGATTATGAAGAGAATTGAACGACAAATCAAAAACGGAAATATTGTCTTTGTTTGTCAAGAAAACAAACCCGAATGCGACCTTTCAAAAAATATTGCAGAAGTTGAATACAACAATCAAACACATCTGCCAACTGCATCAATTGAACCAAATGGCGCATACGGACATTTTGAAGGCATAGAAGACGTTTTGCTCGAAAAAATAGTCCAAAAAATTACTCCAAAACGCAAAACGAAAAAATTGCAGGCGGAAGATACACAAAATATGTAACAAAAAGCACTGAAATTTCAGTGTTTTTTTGTAATAAATTGACTTTGAACAATCAAAGATGTTATCCTTATCAAAACGGAGTAAATTTTATGGACAACAAATTTTATATCACAACACCAATTTATTACCCAAGCAACAAATTTACATTGGGAAATTGTTATACAACAGTTATTTGTGACGCTATCGCAAGGCACAATCGTGCTTTGGGAAAAAACGTTTTCTTTTTGACGGGAACAGATGAACATGGTCAAAAAATCGCCAAAAAAGCCGAAAGTGTTGGAAAAACCGAAATGCAATATCTGGACGAGATGATTGCCGACAGCAAAGCACTTTGGAAAAAACTTGACATAAGTTATGACAGATTTATCCGAACCACCGAACCAGAGCATGAAAGGGCTGTTCAAATCGCATTCAAAAAATTGTATGATGACGGATATATTTACAAAGGACAATACGTTGGAAATTATTGTTTGCCATGCGAATCTTTTTGGACGGATGCACAACTTGTCGACGGCAAATGCCCAGATTGTGGAAGGGAAGTAACAAAACAAACCGAAGAAGCGTACTTTTTCAAACTCAGTCAATTTGCCGACAAACTTTTGGATTTGTACAAACAAAACCCCGAATTTTTGTTGCCAACCAGTCGTGTAAATGAAATGGTCAACAACTTTATAAAACCTGGTCTTCAAGATTTGTGCGTGTCACGTACAAGCGTGAAATGGGGCGTAAAAGTTGACTTTGACCCAAACCACACGGTTTACGTTTGGATTGACGCACTTTTAAACTATCTTACCGCACTTGGATACAATGGTGACGAAAAATTGATGGATTTTTGGCCCGCAGACGTGCAAATCATGGGCAAGGAAATTGTAAGATTTCACGCAATTATCTGGCCAGCAATTTTGATGGCATTGAATCTTCCTTTGCCAAAAAGACTGTTTGGACACGGATGGCTTTTGTTTGGCGGTGACAAACTCAGCAAAAGCAAGGAAACAAACAACACCGAAGTACTTGACCCACGCATTTTGATTGACTTGTATGGCGCTGACCCAGTCAGATACATTTTGCTTCGTGAAATTCCATTTGGAAGTGACGGCGTTTATACAACCGAAAAGTTTTTGACAAGGTTCAATTCTGATCTTTGCAACGATTATGGCAATTTGATAAACCGTACACTTGCTATGACAAAAAAATATTTTGATGGCGTGGTTCCACAAAAGAGCGTGCAAACCGAACAAGACAAACAATTTGAAGATTATTGCTTTGAACGCTTTGAAAATACACTTGCTTTTATGCAAGACTTCAACGTAAGCAAAGCCTTGGAAGAAATTTTTGCAATATTTGTTCGTGCAAACAAATACATCGACCAAAGTATGCCATGGCAACTTTTCAAAGACCAAAATACAGCACAACTTGCAACTGTTTTGTACAATCTTCTTGACGCAATATATTTGGGAACAGTGCTTTTGCAAGCATTTTTGCCAGAATGCACTCAAAAAGTTTTGAACGTGTTTGGACAAAACATAACATTGGACAAAATAAAACAATTTGACATACTGGAAAAAGTTACTCTTGGCGAACTTGCTCCACTTTTCCCAAGACTTGATATCCCAGCTGAAATGGAAAAACTTGCAAAAATTGCAAGCGAAACAAAAGGATAATTATGGATTTTAAAAAAGAAATAGCAAAAAGAATAAAAATAGAAGGCATCTCGCCCGAACAAATTGAAACCTGTTTTTCAGCACCACCATCCACACAAATGGGTGACTTGGCATTGCCATGTTTCAACTTTGCAAAAGTTTTGAAAAAGGCACCACAAATGATTGCACAAGACCTGGGGCAAGATTTGCAAGAACTGCCATTTGTTGAAAAAACCGAAGCAATCAATGGATATTTGAATATCTATTTTGACCGCAAATATTTTTGCGAAGATTTGATGCCAAACCTTTCAAAAAATGATTTTTATCACCAAAATATTGGTCAAGGCAAAAAGGCGTGTGTGGAATATTCGTCTGTGAACCTTGCAAAGTTTATGCACATCGGTCATTACAACTGCACAATTTTGGGCGAAAGCATTGCAAGAATGTACGAGTTTTTTGGCTATGACGTTGTGCGTATAAACTACATCGGTGACTATGGAACTCCATTTGGGAAAATGGTTGTTGCATACAAACTTTGGGGCGACAAGCAAAAGGTTGAACAAAACGGCATTGACGAAATACAAAACCTTTATGTAAAATTCAACAGGGAAGAAAACGACGAACTTATGACCCTTGCTCGTCAAGCGTCAAAAAATATCGAAGACAAACAGGGCGAAGATTATCAAATTTATCAATGGTTTATCCAAATTTCAAAACAAAAAGTCGAAGATATAATTTCAAGACTTGGCATCAAATTTGATGATTGGCGTGGTGAAAGTTATTACAACGACAAAATGAAAAATGTCAAAGACGAACTTGAAAATGCTGGACTTTTAAAACAAAGCGAAGGCGCAAAAATCGTTGACCTTTCTGACATGGGACTTGGCATTTGCGTTGTTGAACGCAGTGACGGCGGAAGTTTGTATATAACAAGAGATTTGGCGGCGGTTGAAGACCGCTTTGAAAGATACAACTTTGACAAACTTGTTTATATAACCGCTGTTCAGCAAGACAGTCACTTTGAAAAACTGTTCACACTTTGCAAACTTTTGAACAAGCCTTACAGCGACAAGTTGCTTCACGTAGGTTATGGAATGTTCTCAACTCCCGAAGGAAAAATCGCCAGCCGTAAAGGAAAACAAGCAGTTTTGGAAGATATTTTGGCGGAAGCGAAACAAAAAGCATTGGATATTATAAAAGACAGGGGATTTGAACCCGAACAAATGGACAAGGTTGCCGAAACTATCGCACAAGGCGCAATGGCATTTTCTATTTTCAAGGTTGAAACCACAAAAGACAAAGTTTTTGATTTGCAAACGGCAATTTCGTTTGACGGTGAAACCGCACCATATATCCAATATACTTACGCACGTATTTTGAGCGTTATCAAAAAAAGCGGATGTGTTGCAGATTATCAAAATTTTGATATATATTCCGACGACATCGCTTATGAGCTTTTGAAAGATTTGCAAGATTTGAAAAACTGTATTTACAACGCATTTTTGGGCAGTGAACCAAGCATAATTGCACGCAAAGTGCTTCATATCTGCTCACTTTTCAATCAATACTACAACAAAGAAAAAATCGTTGGCGGAAATTTTGAAAGCCAAAAGATTGCTCTTTGCACAATGATAAACAAAGCAATCAAAACTTCACTCAATTTGCTTTGCATAAATGTCGTTGACGCTATGTAAATATTTGCACCAAAAAAATCTGACAGTTTTATCTTGTCAGATTTTTTTGTTTCAAAGATTTAATGAGTGGCTTGCATTGCAATATCGACTTTAAGTTTCAAAATTCAAATTTTGATTCGTCGTATTTTGGTTCGGTTTTAACTTTGTTAAGTTCTTTTTGCTTGTCTGCTTCAACCTTGTTTAATTCTCTTTCAAGTGCAACCTTGTATTTTGTATAACTCTCTTCAATGAATGTTTTGATTTGCATGTGGTTTTGTTTTGCTTGCTTTGTCCTTGCCAAAATTTCGTTTGGAAGTTCTTCTGCAAGTTGTTTCAAATATACGGTTACAAAATTTGGATAAATTTGTTGTATACTTTCAAGATAAGTATTGAATTTGTCTTTTCTTGGTGTTTTATTCCAACTGCAAAAATACTCGAACTGGTTTAAATCGAGTTCTTTTTCTTCAAGGCGTGTTCCGGCAGGGATTGTGATAGTTCGTGGATTTTTCGTATACTCTTCAGCAAGAGTGATTTTTTGTGTCGTTTTGGCGATGCCTGATTTGAATTTGATTTGAGAGCATCCTGATGGATAGAGGTCGCAATATATTTTGTTTGAAAATCTTTCAAGACTCAAAAGAAATATTTTTTTTGATTGCGCCAATTCCAATATTTCTTTTTGTGAATATTTTCTTTTGTCGTCAAAGCCAGATGGGCAAATAACGTGTACGAGTATGCGTTTGATTAAATAATAATAATCTCGCTCATAATCGCACACTTCATAATCTTTTTCAAGAAAAGTTTTGTCAAGCCAAATATCGGTTTCTTTGCAATCTTGCATTCCCATCAATGTACTTGCAAATTTTTTAATGTCAAATGAGGTGACGTTTTTTATTTGTTGATAGGGATCAAGATAATCTGTATTCACATAGTGTGCGAATGGTTTAAAGTTGTGATACATGCCAGCGTGTTGACAAAACAGATATGCCAACAGAAGTTTGTTTTGCTCTTTGGTGTCAATGTGGTCAAAATCCACGGTTTCAAAATATTTCTGCAATCTTTTGTATTTTGCAATACAACGTTTTTGTCTGTCCAACAAAAAATACTTTTCGCGCGCTTCTTCATTTATTTTGTTTTTTTGAGTTGTGTCAATATAAATATAATTTTCTGTATACATTTTCTTACTCCTTTGCACAAGTATTATATTTTGTATTGTTATATAAGTCAAATATCAAGTTGTTATACAAGATATAACTCAAAGTTATACAGGTGCAAATTTGTCAAATTGTAGAAAGTTATCGGCAGGTGATGTCGAGTGACATTTGCCGACAACTGATATAATGTTTCAAGCATGTAAGACCATTGTCCATATGATTACAATGTCAAGTGTTAAGCGGGTAAGGTTGATTATATACTTATACAAATTATTTATATAATATAATACATAATAATGCGCACGGGCGAAAGGACAACGGTGTAGAGCCAATGGAAATGATGGGGACGTACGGATAATCACTGCGAGGGGATTGAATTTTGACACAG
>CAJKWP010000001.1 GCA_905203645.1 uncultured Christensenella sp. | reverse complement strand
ACTGTGTACTGAAGGATATTTGTATAGAAAAAAAGGAGTAGGAACATTTGTATCTTCAAAAGAGCAAAAGGATAACCAGCATGATATTATCAGTCCATCAGTATATAAAACTGATAGAGTTATTAATCGTAACGGTTTTGTTTGCAAAACAAAATTTGTTTCAAAAAAAAAGAAGGTATCTCCCCTTCTTTCTGTTGTTAAATTTTAATTTTTCAAATCTTTGTCTGTTTCAGTTTTTACTTCAATCAAAACCTTTTCTGTTTTGGGTTTTGGTTTTATATCTATCTTTTCTTTGCCAATGAATGGACTTAACATCTTGCCCGCAAGCAAAGTGATTTTGTTGCAGTTATCAATTGAATATTTTTTGCCAAGCGCTTTTGAAAATATAGTCAAGGCTGCAATAAATGAACTCAAGAGTGCACCTATCAGTATAAGCCCAGCATTTGACGTCATATTGATTGTTATTCTTGTTACAATCGACGCCCCTGCAGCACCACTGACGATACCACAAATATCACCAAGTACATCATTACAAAGACTACTTACCTTTTCCGCATTTTTCAAAAGTACAAGTGCTTCCCTTGCACCACGTACCTTTCTTGAAGCCATTGCAGTGAAAGGTTCAACCGAACACGCAGTAACTGCCACACCTACCATGTCTGCAACAACTGCAATTACAATCAATACAACAATGATTAGCGAAGAAATAATTATTCCAGATGCAGACATTACAAATTCACTGCCTATACTGAACACCAGTGATAATGCCAATGACAAAAAGAAAATCTTGACGGGCCACATCCACCATTTTTGAGTTTTTGCAGTTGCCTTTACTTTTTTCTTGTTTTGATTTTGTAAAGGCGGTTTGGGTTCTTCCATATTTTACATCCTTTATATAAAAAGACCATAAGGTCATAACAAACAAATTTTGGAGGCAACATATCAAGTAAACCTTGCGGCATAGGTTCGGTAGGTTTTCCCTGCATGATTTACTTACCGTTGCCGTGTAAGCAGTTTCCTTTTGAAAATCACTTTTGCACCGAATCGCCACTTAGACCACACTATAATCCCTGATATGTTTGACAAGCAACAGTCTAGAAGTTTTCCTTGACACTTTGATTTGCCATTAGCTTTTTTTGCAACATATGTTTCAGACCGAACAAACCAACAAATTGGCCATTTTTGACGATTTGTTTTTGTGGAACATCCCCAAATGTCACGCAAAGCAGGCTACTCTGCACACAGCTTATCACCGCACTGCAGGTTCATATCCAGGGAGTGGAAAAAAATAATATTTTTCCCACCCAACTGGGTCTCCACGAAAGTTGGGACGGAAATTGTATGCCGTTACAACGCGCCCAAAAATCTTAACTCCCAGCACACACCCCAATTTGGGCAACCGAAGCATGCACCAGAAACTTCACAGTTGTGCCCTTTGATGCCTTTAAACTCATCTTCCAAGCAAACCAAAGCGACTAGAATACTGCGCCTCCATGTTTATATTACAAAATTTTTATCCAAAAGTCAAATATCTGCATCATCTCTTCTACTCAATTCCTGATGTTAAAACAGTTTTTTTATTGTTTTTTGACACTTCATCAAATACATAACTTTTTGATTCTTTTCTTATATTGATACAAACACCTATTGCACTCATAAAAACTACAAGTGATGTACTTCCTGCTGACACAAATGGCAAAGGCAGACCTGTTGGCGGAATTGAACCTGTCACCACTGCAACGTTTATAAGCACTTGAACAGCTATAACAGTTGCCACGCCAACAGCAAGCAAACAACCAAATCTGTCTTTGGCACCGCATGCTGTTTTAATCAGAAATATTACCAAAATCAAAAATACAATAAGCAACGCAAGCGCACCAAAAAATCCAAGCTCTTCACCTATTATCGAAAAAATAAAGTCGCTTTCACAAAATGGCAAGAACAAGTATTTTTGTCTGGAACAAAAAAGCCCAACTCCAAACAAACCGCCCGAGCCAAGTGCATACAAAGATTGTATAAGTTGAAATCCCTCACCCTTTGGCGATGCCCAGGGATCCAAAAATGCCATAAGCCTTTTTATCCTGTACGGTTCCATAAATATCAAAATGGGTACCATTGCCATAGATGGAACTGCAAGATATGAAAAATGTTTGAAACTTATACCGCCCACAAAAAGCATCACAATAAGAGTTATTGCTATACACATTGTAATGCTCATATTGGGTTCCAAAATAACCATAACACAAAATATGCCACCAACCAACAATACAGGCAACAACGCCTTGAATGATTTTACATTATCATAATGTTCAGACAAGTGACATGCACAAAACAAAACTAGTGCGAATTTGGCTATTTCACTTGGTTGAAAAGAAAATCCACCCAAGCCAATCCACCTTCTTGCGCCATAATTTTCAATTCCAATTCCTGGTATAAAAACGCAAGCCAAAAGCAGCATTGAAATTACAACTGCCCACCATTTAAACTTTTTCAAATTTTGATATGGAAAGATCGAAAAGAACATCATTCCCACAATACCAAGCACAACACCAACAATTTGCTTTATAAGATACCTGTACTTATTGCCAGCCAGTGATGAAAGATAATAGCTTGCACTGTAAACCATAATGCATCCAAATACCGCAAGAAGCAAAACACTTATCAAAATAACCCAACAAGTTTTGTCCAGTTTGAAAATACTGCCAAAATTTATTTTTCTGTCATCTTGTCTTTTTCTCAAACTGAAAGCCTGTACAAATTTATTTTTCATACATTCTCCTATAAACCATTCACAAAATCAGCAAAGTACTCCCCTCTTTTTTCAAAATTTTCAAATTCGTCAAAACTCGAACAGGCAGGAGAAAGTAATACAATATCCCCACTTTGCCCAATCTCGTTAGATTTGAGTATTGCATCTTTTAATTTGTTACACTTCACTATCTTGTCAATGTTGTTTTTTTGTGCACAAAGGGCAATCGCATCTTTTGCCTGCCCAAAAGCAATCAACGCTTTGATATTTTTGTTAGAAACAAATATTGAAGTATAATCCAACCCCTTGTCATATCCCCCAAGAAGCAAAATTACATTTTTGTCAAAAATTTCCAGTGCACAATTTGTACTATCGGGATTTGTTGCTTTGCTGTCGTCAAAATATTTTACACCACCAATTTCTTTTACAAATTGAATTCTGTGATCCAATCCCCTGAAAGATGTGATGCTTTCAACAATAACTACAGGTTTTATTTTGCAAACCTTTGCAACGATCATACACGTCAAAATATTTTCAAAATTTTTTTTGCCAAACAAGTTCAATTTTTTTGTATCAATCGACACATCTTTGTAGACAAGATTGGCGCCATACATATAAGCATCAGCTTGTTCATAAGCAGAAAAAGTAATTGCATTGTTTTGAAATCCATGCAAGCAATATTTATTTTTCAGATTTTTGTTCACGATTGCAAACGATCTTTTCTTTTGTTTTTTGAATATCGAAAATTTGAGTTCTTGATAATTTTCAAATGTTTTATGTCTTTCCAAATGGTCAGGCTTGATATTCAACAAAACCGATATGTATGAATTGACATCTCCCAAATTTTCAAGTTGAAAACTACTTACCTCACATACTATAAATTTGTACTCTTTTTGTCTGCAAATACAACTTATCAACGGATTGCCTATATTTCCACATACAATAGTCTTTTTGCCAGCATCATTCAATATTTTTCCCAAAAGACTTGCCGTCGTAGTTTTTCCATTTGTTCCAGTTATCGCAATGAGCTTTGTTTTCAAAAACTGACAAGCAAATTTAAATTCGCTGTAAACTGGAATTTTGAAAAGTTTCAATTTGTTCAAAAACTTGGTTTCACCAATCCCAGGACTTACAACCACAAATTTTAAGAATGACAAATCGCACTGCTCGTTCAACCACTGAGTATTTGGAATTTTCAAAAAACTTGTGTCATCGAAAATAAAAACGTTTGCTTTTCTTTTTTGCAAAAATTTTATAGTTTCCATGCCAGTTTTTCCCAAACCATAAACTAGCACAGGAACATTTTTAAGTTTCATAAATCTCCTTACAAAACTGCGGTCAAATAAATACAAATCAAACTTACTGCCACAGTTATAACTATGTATACTGCGACAATTCGATTTTCATGCATACCACACATTTGAAAGTGATGATGTAATGGTGCCATTTTGAAAACACGCTTATGTTTTGTTTTGAACACAAACACTTGGATAATATCCGATAAAGCTGTAACTACGAACATAATGCCGAATAATGCTATCATAAATGGGTTTTGACTGAATATCAAAGCCGATGTCAAAAAACCTCCTAGAGCCAATGAACCAGTGTCACCCATAAATATTTTGGCTGGAAAACAATTGACCAAAACAAATCCTGACAATGCTCCAATCAAGATACAGCACGACATAACAAGATTATTTATTTCTGCCATCTGCAAACCCACAAACCCCATCTTTTGTGCAAATAATGTTAAAAATAATACTACTGCTAGTATATAAGAAATAGATGTACCACTACATAATCCATCAAGACCATCAATAAGATTTACACTGTTTACCATTGCCAGATAAACAAAAACAACAAAAGGAATAATCCAAAAACCAAAATCAACTTTGGTCAAAGTGAATGGCAAAAAAACTTCACTGCCAACAAAACGATAAACGAAGTATGCAAGAATTATTGATATACCAACTTGTCCAATTATTTTTTGATATGCTTTGAGCCCCTCATTTTGTTTGAATCGAATTTTTATAAAATCATCCAAAAAGCCAAGTATCCCAAATGCAATGGTAGATGCCAAACTTACAAACGATAACGTACTGTCATTTCCAAGCAGAAGCAAATTAACAACCAAAAATGAAGTTAAAAATATAATTCCCCCCATCGTAGGTGTTCCTTGCTTTCCACTATGTTCTTTGACATACTTCAAAATTGTTTGGGATGCTTTAAGTTGTTTTGTGTACTTTATTATAAAAGGTGCGACAATTGTTGCTATGAGCAAAGCAAGAATAAAGGCAATAATATTTTTTTCCACTTATTTCTCCATGTACTATAAATATGCTGTGCAAATTTAAAATATTTATTTGAACATTATTTCAATATTTTAAACCCTAGTTCCTTCAAACAATCTTTTACTATTGTAACGTCATTGAATGGTGACATTACACCATTTATGTCTTGATATTTTTCTCCACCCTTTCCGCAAACTGCCACTATCGTGTTTTTGTCAAGTTTTTCAAGTGCCAACATTATTGCTTTTTTACGATCATTTTCTACAACTACGACATCTTTGTTTTTCATTCCATCCAAAATATCTTCCGCAATCAAGTCTGGATTCTCAAATCTTGGATTGTCAGTTGTTACAAAACAAAAATCGCTGTATTTTTCAGCAATTGCTCCCATAATTGGTCTTTTTTTATTGTCGCGATTGCCACCACACCCAAACACTGTTACAATCTTTGCGTTAGAAGTTTGCCTTATACTTTTCAAAATATTTTCAAGTCCGTCAGGCGTGTGTGCAAAATCAATGACTACACTTCCGTTGTTCGTATTTATTACATTATATCTGCCTTCAACTGGCTTCATCTTGGAAATTGCCAACTGTATAATTTTTGTATCAACCCCCAGTATACAAGCAATCGCACTTCCGAGCAATACATTGTAAACATTAAATACACCCGAAAGTTTTGTGTCGATATTTATTACATTATCAAACAAATTAAGAATATATCTGCTTCTGCCCATTTGTAAACACAAATCCATAGCAAAACAATCAGATGGTTGAACTATGCCATAAGTGAATGAAATATCGTTTTCCAAAAAATGTACCGAATCGTCATCCGCATTAAGCAAAGATGTTTTCAGTGCTGGCGATGTCATAAATTTAAACTTGGTCTTTATGTAATTGTCCATTGTCTTGAAAAAATCAAGATGATCTTGAGTTATATTTGTAAGAGCCCCGACAACGAATTCCAATCCATGTATTTTTTCCAATGCAATAGCATGTGCCGATACTTCCATGGCAACGTACTCTACACCCTTTTCAAGCATAATTGAAAAAATTTTATGTAAACGCATCGGGTCTGGAGTTGTCAAATCACAAACATAATGCTTTTTGTCGATAAAATAACCCAATGTACCTATAACACCAACCTTTTTGTTGTTTTGGATAAGTATATCCCTTACTACCATTGTTGTGGTGGTTTTTCCATTTGTCCCAGTAATACCGATCAGTTTAAGTTTTTTTGCGGGATTGCCATAAAAATTGGCAGAAAGAAGAGCCAACGTCTTTCTTGTATTTTCAACCAAGATTTGTGGCAAATCACTGTCTAGCCAATGTTCACAAACGATAGCGACTGCACCATTTTTCTCGGCTTCAAGGAAATATTCATGTCCATCAGTATTTACGCCTTTCAAACATACAAACAAATAGCCCCTTTTGACTTCTTTACTGTTAAAACATACATTTTTTATTTCGATGTTTTTCATATTCCCTTTTGCTTGAAAATCTATCCCTTGAAGCAATTTAGTCAATTCTATCATTTTCATCTCCTTGTCAATTTCATTTTACTATCAAAAGTACAAAAATAAAGCGTTTGATTAAAACTAGGCATAAAATGATAAAATATTCTATAATTTTTATCTTGAAAATATTACGGATTTTAGTTGTTTATAATCAATTTTTTGATATAATATACATATACTTTTAAAGTAATAAACAAAAGGACTACTATGGAAGAACATATCGTTAAAAGCAGTATAGATTTGGATCTTGTCAACATGCAAGGAATCCATTCACCGCAAGAACTTGTTTCATCAAGCATGCAAGGTTATTTCAATCAAATCGACGATTTGATTTCGGATATACAAAATCAACAATCAATCAAAGTTATTTTACTTTCTGGACCATCTTCTTCTGGAAAAACAACCACAGCAAACATAATAAGTCAAAAATTGCAAAACATAGGATTGCATTCTTTTGTTATTTCGATGGATGATTTTTTTATAAATCGTGAAGATACCCCTATTCTGCCTGATGGAAACTATGATTTTGAAAATATAAACAGCATAGACCTTCCCTATTTCAAAAAGTTTTTAAACCAAATTATCGAACATGGTCAGTCACTCCTGCCACAATTTGATTTTGTCACAGGTACCAGAACAGGTTACAATAACGTCAAAGTGCCAAAAAGCGGAATTTTGATTATCGAAGGCATACATGCCTTGAATCCAGCGATCATTGACAAGCATAAAGATCAGTTATATCGCGTTTACGTTTGCCTCAACACAGATTTTTGCATTGACAACAAAGTCGTACTGCCAGCAAGAAGACTTCGCAGAATACGTCGCTGCATCCGTGACTTTTACACACGTGGTGCAACGATTTCGCAAACAATAAAAATGTGGAAAAATGTTTGTGATGGTGAAGAAATGTTTATAAAGCCATTCAAAAATAATGCAGATTTTCTTATTGATTCAACCCACAATTTTGAACCACTTGTATACAAGAAATATTTACCACCACTTTTGGACAATTCACAGGATTCCAGGCAACTTGAACAAGATCTTAAATATGCTTGTGAAATGGACCTTTCCCACATCCCACCAGAATGTTTGCTATGGGAATTTTTGTCAGGGATAAAAGGATAATCACAATATGAAAAATATACAAATTTACACCGATGGTGCGTGCAGTGGCAATCCAGGACTTGGTGGCTGGGCTTGTGTGCTTTTGTACAATGGAACCGAAAAAAGACTAAGCGGTGGCGAAAATCAAACAACAAACAATCGCATGGAACTTTTGGCAGTCATAAAGGCTTTGGAAGCATTGAATCAACCTTGCAACGTTGATTTGTACAGCGATTCGGCTTATGTTGTCAATGCATTTTTGCAAGATTGGATTTCATCTTGGGTTTTGAATAATTGGAAAACAAAAGGCAAAGACCCAGTTAAAAACGTTGAACTTTGGCAAAAGTTGATTGCACTCACCCACACCCATAACGTCACATGGCACAAAGTAAAAGGACACAGTGACAATCAAATGAACAATCTTTGCGATATGCTTGCACGTGGCGAAATTGAAAAGTTGAGAAAGACTGAAGTTTAATTTATCAATAACAAAAAAAGTTTTTTTAAGAGTATTCTTTTTAAGAATACTTTTTTTACAAACAAAAAACACAGGCATTCTCACCTGTGTTTCCCAAAATCATTGGTTTTCAGTTTATTGCAAAAATTATCAACAAAAGTGCAACAACAATACATACAAGACCAAAAGCTTTAAAGCCAAGCATAACTGTATCCGTTGGTTGTATTTCACTTGATTTTCTTACAACTTTAGCAATTCGTTTTGCAAGCAAAGCAAAAGCTACTCCTACTGCCGCAAGACAGATACCTACTATTACAAGTTCTTGTGACAAAAAATCAATCAAAGTATTGGTTCCAAGTATCAAATTCATACTTCACTCCTTTATAGTCTTAAAAATTATATCAAATAATAATCCATATTTCAAGTGTTAATTTAAAAATAATTAAAATTTTTTGTTTTATACCATTGCATTATGCATGATTCACACAAAATATGCCAAAATCATACACTGACTTATGATAAAGGAGAAAACTGCATGAAAAAATTAACAACAATAATTTTGGCGCTGATTTTGACATTTTTTTCTTTTGGCATTGTAGGATGCAAGAAAGACGACAATGTTATCAGGCTGAATGAAACCACTCACAGTATCTTCTACGCCCCCTTGTACGTAGCAATAAATCTTGGATACTTTGAACAGGAAGGTTTGAAAATCAAATTGACCAACGGTGGTGGATCAAACAATTCGATGACTGCCCTGTTGAGTGGCGAAGCGGATGTCGCACTGCTTGGACCTGAAACTGCGGTATACGTTGCAAATGGTGAAACTTTAAACCAACCAAAAATTTTTGGGCAACTGACCAAACGTGATGGTTCATTCTTGGTTTGCAAAACAGACACAAACAACTTCCAATGGACAGATTTGATTGGAAAAACTGTTATTGGTGGCAGACGTGGCGGTGTTCCCGCTATGACACTTCAATATGTCATAGAACAAATCGCTGGTTTGCAAATTGGTACTGGCGCTGATCAAGTAAACTTGCGTACTGACGTTGAATTCAATCTTACTGCAAGTGTTTATGATTCGACCGAAGCTCAATATTGCACATTGTTTGAACCAACTGCAAGCGATTTGGTTGCACAAGGCAAAGGACATATTGTTGCAAGTGTTGGTCAAGAAAGTGGTGAAATCCCATACACCTGCTTTATGGCAAACCAAAAATATTTGCAAAAAAATCCAGCAAAAATCAAATCCTTCTTGAAAGCGGTTATTCGTGGTTACAGATTTTTGACAACTGCAACTGTTGACCAAATAGCAGATGCTTTAGAGCCATCATTTACTGCAAGTTCACGTTCTTCGATAGTAACTTCAATCAAAAGTTATATCGCAGTTGACGCATGGAATACGACACCCGTTATGAAAGAAAGTGCACTTGATTATTTGCAAACAGTTATGATGAATGCTGGGGAACTTAAAAACAGAGTCAAATTTGAAGATATTGTTGACAACAGTTTTGCGGAAGAAGTCATAGCAGAACTCAATGCATAACTTATCATGAAAAAAAAATTCACACCAATATGATTTGGTGTGAATTTTTGCTTAAAAAACTATCTAGAACAATTTTTTGTAGTTCTTTTAGCCTTTCCCGAACAACTGTTGTTTACTTCAGAAGCGGCTTCAGCAGAACGAGCCTTTGAAGTAGTTGTACTTCTTGTTCTTTTTTCTGCATTCTTTTTGTTCTTACCAAACATAGTTTTTTACCTCCTCCAAGGTTTTAACCTTGTAAAGATATTTTGCGCAGTTTGGTTTATATTATGCATGCACTAATCTTTTTTTTCTGCTTCATCAAGCAATTTGTAATATTCATCAAAAACTTTCATTGCTTTTGCCTCGTCAGATTCAACAACCAATTCAGCATCTCCATCTTCGTCTTCTTCAACCAAAAATACTATTGCTTCGTCGTCAGCGACACCTTCCATTTCATCGATTGGTTTCAATATAGCATACAATTGCTCATCCAATGGAATAATTGCCACTTGGTCAAACCTTACTGCTTTTTCATTTTCATCATAAAGTGTTATTGGTTTATCATTGTTTTCATCCAACAAAACATCCAAAATATTAACTGCTTCTTGTTCTTTTTCTTTTTCCATTTTAACTCCTCTCCAAAAAAGATTGCAAAATTATTTGTGCTGCTATTTTGTCAATCATTGCCTTACGCTGCTCCCTTTTTATGTTTGCCTGTATCAAAATTTCTTCTGCTTCGACTGAACTTAATCTTTCGTCCTGAAAGATTATTTCGCAGTCGCATCCTTCAGCTATTTTTTGAGCAAACTCTTTTACAGCGATACCTGTGTCACTTTGGGTACCGTCCATATTCAATGGCATTCCAAAAACAATTGTAGTAACATTGTTTGTTTTGACAAGACCCAAAATATAATCAACATCAGCATCAATATTTTTGCGCACATAGGTTTCAAAAGGACTTGAAATTATACGCAACGGATCGGACATGGCAATACCAATTCGTACCGAGCCATAATCTATTCCCATTGCTTTACCTTTCAAACTTTTTCTCCTATTTGTTTTATTATAACCATTTTGCGATTTTTGTGTCAAATATTTTAACACTTTTAAACATGGTTTACACAAAAACGCAAAAAACGGGTATTCCCCCGTTTTTCACAAAAGATATTCAAACTATTTTGCTGCTTTCTTTTTTGAACCAGTCATGTTTTCGATTTCTTTTTTTATCGCATTTTCACCTTTGTTTACAACATCTTTGCACGAATCGCAATGTTTGAACAAAAGTGCGCCAGCAACCATTCCCACAGCCAAACCAAACAACATACTTTCTTTCATCATCGGTTACCTCCCTGAAAATAGTATGTGTAAAATTCGACAAAAAATACAAAAAAATAAAGAGCTTGTCGCCCTTTATTATGTATGCAATTAGTTTTCTTCTTTTTGCAATTTTTCTATTCTTTTATAATAATCTTCAATACTTGCGTGAATCGACTTTTCTGCCAAATCAGCACAATAAGATTTTTGGGTTGGCAAACCGCCAAGCTGTTTGTCAATATGTTCATTTTTGATATCCAATGCTTCAGTTATTGTTTTTCTTTTCAAAAGATCGGTTGCAACTGACATAGAAGCAAGTGTGCCTACACATCCGTATGCCTTAAATTTGGCATCTTGAATAATGCCATCTTCATTTATCTTCAAGTACAATTTTACAACATCACCGCATACTGGATCAGATACTTTTCCCACTCCGTTAGCACCTTGTATTGTGCCGACATTTTTGAATTCTTTGAAAATTGAAATTACGTTGTCGTTATACATTATTTTTTCCTCCTTGCACTCATTGGGGATACACTTCTAAGTTTGCTTACGACTTTTGCAAGAACGTCTACAACGCAGTTGACTTCATCCTTTGTTATTGATTTTGGGAATGAAAATCTTATCGAACTTTGTGCCACTTCTTCTTCAAGTCCCATAGCTTTTAACACGTGTGAAGGTTCCAATGAACCTGATGTACAAGCCGAACCAGTCGAAACAGCAATACCCTCCAAGTCAAGAAGCATCATTATTGATTCACCTTCTGCCATTTCAAAAGACATATTTACTGTTCCAGCAATACTTTGTTGTGGATGTCCGTTCAAACTTGTATAAGGTATTTTTTCCATAACTTGAGAAATGAAATAATGTTTTATTGTTTTGAGTTTTTGTTGATTTACAAACAGATCTCTGCAAGCAATTTCAGTTGCTTTTCCAAATCCTGCAATAGCTGGAACATCAAGTGTTCCGCCACGTTTTTTACGTTCTTGATTTCCACCGCAAATCAAATTTTCAATTTGTATTCCATTTTTAAGATACAATGCACCGATGCCTTTTGGTCCATAAATTTTGTGTGCTGACATACTCATTGCATCAATTTCCATTTCTTCAACATCGATTTTCAAAGAACCAAGTGCTTGAACAGCGTCAGTGTGGAACAAAATGTCTTTTTCGTGTGCGGTTTTTCCAATAGCTTTTATATTTTGTATTGTTCCAACTTCGTTGTTAACAGACATAATAGATATCAAAATTGTATCTTTTCTTATGTTGTGCATAAGTGATGCAAGTGAAACAATGCCGTTTTTGTCAACTGGCAAATATGTCACTTCAAAACCTTCTTTTTCAAGTTGATGCAAACTGTTCAAAACACTTTCGTGTTCAATAGAACTTGTAATGATATGTTTGCCCTTGTAAGAATAAGCATGCGCAAGACCTTTTATTGCCCAAGAGTTTGCTTCACTTCCACCGCTTGTAAAATAAATTTCATTGCTTTTTGCATTGATTGCCTTTGCAACCCTGTCCCTTGCACGATCAACAATTGCACATGCTTCCCTTCCAAAAGAGTGGACACTGCTGGCATTGCCATATACAGCAGAAAAACATGGCATCATTTCGTTTAATACTTCGGCAGACATCATAGTTGTTGCCGCATTATCAAGATAAATTCTGTTTCCCATAATATTTTCCTTTCAGCATATTTTATCACCAAAAAAAGCAACTGTCAATAGACATATTGCTTGTTTTTGTCAAATAAATCTTTTGATAATTTCTTCAATTTGTGATTTTTGCCTGTAACCTATTGTCTTTTCAACTTCTTCACCATTGCTGAAAAATATCAAAGTTGGTATGCTCAAAACACCAAACTTTTTTGCAAGTTCTTCATCTTGGTCAATATTGACTTTGACAATATCAACTTGGTCAAACTCTTGGTCAATTTCTTCCAAGACTGGCATAAGCATCTTGCAAGGTCCACACCAGTTTGCAAAAAAATCAACAATCACAAACTTTTTGTTTTTCAAAACCTTTTCTTCAAATTGTTCAGATGTTATTATTTCCATAATTTTTACTCCTTTATTATTCTGTTCACAACGTACGATGCAAGTGTTATTCCGCAAACAGATGGCTGATAAGCGATACTGCCAACACATCCACTCACAGGCGTTGATGGTTCGGTGCTGCAAACAACTGTCAAATCCTTTATGCCACGACTTCTAAGCTCTTTACGCACTTTTTTCGCAAGCCCATCGTTAGATGTTTTGTAGATATCACATACAACATATTGTGGTATTCCAAAACGATTGCCGGCACCCATTGCGCTAATGATGTTTATGCCCTTATTTTTGCAATAACATATCAAAGAAATTTTGTTTTCAAAGGTATCTATTGCATCGATGACGTAATCAAAATCAGTATTTACAATATCACCAAAATTATTTTCAGTCAATCTTTCACTGAAAATTTTTAAATTCAAATTGGGGTTTATATCCAGAAGTCTTTTTTCAAACGCTTCAGTTTTTTTTGTTCCTATCGTCGAATGAAGTGCAATAATTTGCCTGTTTATATTTGAAGGAGCAATCGTATCAAAATCAACTATGCTCAAATTTCCAATTCCGCATCTTGCAAGCATTTCACAAACGTAACCACCTACACCACCTATTCCAACAACCAAAATATTGCTTTTGGTCAATTTTTCAAATTTTTCCAAGCCCAAAAGCTTTATTTCTCTTTCAAAAATTTCCATTTTGATATCCTATAAAACATATTTTTTCAAATCGTATTTTTTGAGTGTTGAAGAAAAGGCATTTTTAACGTAGTTTCGATCAACTTTAACTTCGAGCAAAGGATGATTTCCCGATGCATTGAACGAAATATCTTCAAGCAAGTGTTCCATGATTGTATGCAAACGTCTGGCGCCGATATTTTCACTTGTTTCATTTTCATCCACAGCAATTTGTGCAATTTCGTCAAGAGCATCATCTGTAAAGTTAAGTTTAATATTATCTACTTCAAGCAAAGATTGATATTGCATTATTATTGCATTTTTAGGTTTAGACAAAATTTCAACAAAATCCTGTTTTAACAATGAGTTCAAGTCAACACGTATAGGAAAACGTCCTTGAAGTTCGGGTATCATATCTTCGATCTTTGAAACATGGAACGCTCCTGCAGCGATAAACAAAATAAAATCGGTTTTTACATTTCCATATTTTGTAGCAACCGTACAACCTTCTACAATAGGTAGTATGTCGCGTTGGACACCTTCTCTGGATACATCCGGTCCATTTGTTCCATTCCCCTTGCCGACTATTTTGTCCATCTCATCAATAAAAATTATACCTTCTTCTTCTGCACGACGGATTGCTTCCGAATTTACACTTTCAATATCAATGAGCTTTTCAGCTTCATCGTTAAACAGCATTTCTTGTGCTTGTTTTACAGTAAGTTTGCGTTTTGATTTACGTTTTGGAAACAATCCTTCAAACATATCAGAAATGTTTATCTCTGGTCCAATGCCTGCACCAATCAAGCCTGCGGATTTGGGCGCTTCCATAACTTCTACTTCAATAATCTCGTTGTTGAAATCACCTTTGCGCAAGCCGTTTAACAAAGCGTCTTTGTCGACATCTACGCTGTTTTCATTTTTACGTTTTTCCACAAGTTTGTCCAAAAGTATTTTTTCGACAACTGGATTTACTTTTGTTTCAACTTCGTGCTGTTTTTCATCTTTTACCATTCGCACTGCAAATTCAACAAGATCTCTTACCATGCTTTCTACGTCACGACCAACGTATCCAACTTCGGTGTACTTTGTTGCTTCGATTTTTACAAAAGGTGCCTTTACAAGTTTCGCAAGTCTTCTTGCGATTTCGGTTTTACCAACGCCAGTAGGCCCTTTCATGATTATATTTTTTGGTGTAATCTCTTCCCTTAATTCTTTTGGAAGTTTGCTACGCCTGTATCTGTTGCGAAGTGCAACGGCAACAGCACGCTTTGCTGAGTTTTGACCTATTATATATTTGTCAAGTTCATTGACAATTTCTTTTGGTGACAAATCCATAACTACTCCTTAAATTTCTTCAACAATAATGTGATTGTTTGTAAATACACATATTTCACTTGCAATATACAATGATTTTTCTGCAATCTCTTTTGCACTTAAATCCGTATTTTGTGCCAGTGCTTTTGCAGATGCAAGTGCATAATTTCCACCAGAACCGATTGCACAAATATCATCTTGTGGTTCAATTACGTCGCCCATACCAGAAACAATAAGCACTCTTTCTTTGTCGGCAACAATAAGCATCGCTTCAAGTTTTCTGAGTATCTTGTCACTGCGCCAAAGTTGAGCAAGTTCAACTGCACTGCGCATAAGATTACCCGAATATTTATTGAGCATTTCTTCAAATCTTTCGCACAAACTGAATGCGTCAGCAACGCCACCGGCAAATCCAACCAAAACTTGGTCATTATATATTCTGCGAACTTTCACAGCGTTGTTTTTGAATATAACGCTTTGTTGCATTGTTACTTGTCCATCACCGGCTATTGCAGTCTTACCATTTTTTCTTACTGCACAAATAGTTGTTCCTTTCAAATCCATTCTTCATCCCTCCATTTTTGAACTTGTTTCAAAGAATTTTCAAGTATATATTCTTTCTTTTCTTTTTTATCTTTTATTGGCTTGTCAACAGATATTATTCCAAAATTTGCATTCATCGGCTGAAAGTTTTTCTCACTTGCAGAAGTTATATAATCAATTATAGCCCCAAGCATAGTATTTCTTTCAAGCGGATAGTTTTGTTTGTTATCCAAAAATCTCAACATGTTGTATGCACAATACAAGCCACTCGCTATACTTTCCATATAACCTTCTACGCCAGAAAGTTGCCCTGCTACAAAAATATTTGGATAATTCTTTAATGAGCTATAACCTGTCAAACAACTTGGAGCATTTATATAACTGTTCCTGTGCATCTGACCATATCTTAAAAACTTTGCATTTTCCAAGCCTGGCAACAAGCTGAATACTCTTTTTTGTTCGGAAAAAATCAAATTTGTTTGAAAGCCGACCATATTGACACTTGTGGCATCTTTGTTCTCTTTTCTCAGTTGCAAAACCGCATAAGGTTTTGTTGGAAGATCAAACCCAACTGGTTTCATTGGACCATATCTGAGTGCATCTACACCTCGTTTTGCCATAACTTCAACTGCCATACAGCCTTCAAACACTTTTTCAAAAGATTTTAACTCTACCCTTTGAGCAGTTATAAGTTGATTGTAAAAATTCAAATATTGATTTTTGTCAAGTGCAATATTAAGATAGTCGCCATCATTGGTTCCCTTGTTGTATCTGTTACCCCAAAATGCTTTTGACATATCTATGCTCGAAGTTTCGATAATTGGTGCTATTGCATCATAAAAGTAACAATTTTGTTCACCCAATAAAGTTGACAAAAAATTGAACAATTTGTCATCAGTCAAGGGACCTGTTGCAATTATCACATTTTCACTTGTATCAAATTGCTCTATACAAACATTTTTGAAAACCTTTATATTCGGGTTTGATTCAACAGCATTGGTTATGCTTTTTGCAAAAAGTTCCCTATCCACCGCCAAGGCACTTCCCGCTTCAACAGAAGTTTCTTTTGCAATTTTCAAAAGCGAACAACCCAAAAGTTCCAGTTCTTTCTTCAAAAGTCCGCTTGCAGTAGAAACGTCTTCACTTTTCAGTGAATTGCTGCAAACAAGTTCTCCAAAATCTTTATTTTTGTGTGCAGGTGTCATTTTGTTTGGTTTCATCTCATACAATTCAACTTGCACATCATGATTTGCCAAAAACAAACTTGCCTCACAACCTGCAAGACCTGCACCTATTATTTTAACTTTCTTTTTTATATTCACAAGCATTACACCTTATTTGATTTTTCTTTTTTATCAAATAGCCATCTTTACATTGTGGACATTTTTCACCAATTGGTTCATCCCAACTCATAAAATTGCAATCAGGATATCCTGTGCAAGAATAATACACTTTGCCCTTCTTGCTTTTTCGTATAACGGTTGGTTTGTGACAAATTGGACAAATTCCCGCCGTTTTAACTTCTTCTTTCAAAGGTTGAATATTTTTGCATGCTGGAAAATTTGAACAACCCAAAAATTTTCCATATCTTCCTTCACGAATAACCATGGGTTTTCCGCACTTTTCGCACAATATATCGGTCTGAACAGGTGGAGTTTTGTAACTTACAGAGCTCTTGTCAGCTTTGTAAAGCAAATCTTTGAAACTGTTCCAAAAACTTGAAACAACGTCTTTCCATTCCTGTCCTTTTTCCGCGATATCATCAAGCCTGCTTTCCATAAAAGCGGTAAATTTTACATTGATAACTTGCTTGAAAAATTGGTCAAGGTATTCAGTGATTTTTCTTCCCAATTCAGTGGGTTTAAGATATCTTCCTTCTTTTTCTGTATATTTTCTTGTATCAAGCAAAGTGATAGTTGGCGCATAAGTTGCAGGTCTTCCTATTCCTTTTTCTTCCATAGCCTTAACCAAACTTGCTTCTGTGTATCTTAGGGGTGGTTTTGTAAATTTTTGCTCTGGTACAAGTTTTTCCAATATTACATTTTCATTTTCTTCAAGTTGTGGCAAAAGTCCGCTGTCTTCTTTGTTTTCGTCTTCTTCATAACTTTTGTACACGGCTGTCCAACCAGCAAATTCGATGGTTTTTCCACTTGCTTTGAACAAGCAATCATTTGCTTTTATGTCAACTGCAACGTTGTTATAAATTGCTTCGGACATTTGACTTGCCAAAAATCTGTCATAAATAAGTTTGTAAAGTTTGTAATTATCCGCGGTCAAATACTCTTTAACACTTTCAGGCGTTCTTTTTATATTGATAGGCCTGATTGCTTCATGGGCATCCTGCGCATTGGATTTTGTAGCATAAATATTTGGTTTTGTTGGAACAAACTTATCACCGTATTTTTGTTTTACAAAATCTCTGGCACTTGCTTGAGCTTGTTCACTTACACGCGTGCTGTCTGACCTTATATAGGTTATAAGTGCAACCTTACCTTCATTTCCAAGGGAAACACCTTCGTAAAGCATTTGGGCACACGAAGATGTCTTTTTCAAGCTCATTCCAAGTTTGTTAAGTGCATCCTGTTGCATTGTACTTGTCGTAAAAGGTGGTTGAGCTTTTGATTTTGTCTTTGTCTTCTTTACTTTGTCGACTGTGTATTGAGCATTTTGCAAATTTACCAATATTTCATCGACTTTTTCTTTTGATTCGGGTCTGTCTTTTTTGCCCTTGTAAGAATGCAAATATGCTTTAAAAATTGATTTTTGTTTTCTAAGACTTGCAGTTACAGTCCAATATTCTTGTGGAACAAAATTTTCGATTTCGTTTTCACGTTCAACAACCAATTTGAGTGCAACGCTTTGAACACGACCTGCACTGAGTTTTGGTTGAATTTTTTTGCAAAGAATTGGGGATATTTTGTAACCCACAATTCTGTCCAAAACTCTTCTTGCTTGTTGAGCATCAATCAAATTTTGGTCAAGTGCCCTTGGATTTTTCAATGCATTTTGAACTGTATCCTTTGAAATTTCGTTGAATACAATCCTGCATTTTTTGTCTTTGTCAAATCCCAAAATATTTGCAATATGCCATGATATAGCCTCACCTTCGCGATCAGGGTCGGTTGCCAAAAGTACTTCGTCAGCCTTTCCAGCCAAATCTTTAAGGTGTTTTATAATATCGCCTTTGTCTGCCATTATTTGATATTCGGGTTCAAAGTTGTTCATGTTTATTCCAAAGCTTTTAGTAGGCAAATCCCTTACATGTCCCTTTGTAGCCATAACTTCATAATTGTCGCCCAAATATTTTTTTATTGTGTCCCGTTTACCAGGACCTTCTATCACAACAAGTTTCATTATTGCTCCCTTGTCACAAGGAAAACATGTTTCCTGGCAACTTTTTTATTATTCCACGAATTACCATTGTTGTCAAATAACTGTTAAGTTTTTTTGACTCAATTTTTGTTAAAATTTGCAAGTTATCAAAATATTGTGGTTGGTTTTTAAGACTATCCACAATCTGTTGTTCTTCAAACGATAATTGAAAAACTTGCTTTTTTGTTTTGTCTTGCAGACCAAAGTCTTTAAGTATATCTTTGTACCCCAAAACAATTTGTGCTTGTGAAGTGGCAATGAGCATATTGGGTCCTTCACTTTCTGCACTGCTTATATTCCCAGGTACAGCATAGACATTTCGATTGTAATCATAGGCAAATTCTTTTGTATAAAGTGCTCCACTCTTTTTTGACCCTGCTGTTATAACAACACCATCACTTAGTCCAGCGATAATTCTGTTGCGTGCAACAAAAGTAAATTTCATCGCCCTTACATTTGGTGGATATTCTGTAATCACCAAATTTTTCTTTTCTATTTCGTGACAAATGTTTTCATTAATTTTGGGATATATATTGTTAAAACCATTAGGCAATACAGCAATTGTTCTTCCACCTGCTTCCAAACTTGCTTTGTGCGAAATGCTGTCTACACCAATTGCCATACCACTTACGATTGTAAGCCCAGCCCTTGCAAGTCCTTTTGAAATGTCATAAGTTATCGTTTTTCCATATATCCCTGGATTACGTGTGCCAACAACAGCTATGCATCTTGAATTAAGCAACGACAAATCACCCTTACAGTACAAAACAAAAGGATAATCGTTTGTTTGTAAAAGTTTTTGTGGATATCTGGGATCAACAAATGTTATTGCTTCAACTCCCAAATTCTGTAAGTTTTTAAGATAATTGTTTATATAATTTATGTCTGCAAGTTGACACATCTTATCAACATGCTCTTGTGGGAAAATGTTATATAATTCTGGATCACATTTTTCAAATGCGGCAAAAATATTTTTTGCTGAACCATAAAATTCTTTTAATATATGACATTTTTTTGCAACCACAAATTCAAAACTGCAAAGCCATACATAAATCTTTTCTTCATCTGTCATAATCTGCACCTACGCCTTATATTTGTTGTCCAATGATCTGTATTGAATAGCTTCAGCTATATGTTCAACTTGAATATCCTTGCATCCATCCAAATCTGCAATAGTTCTGGCTACTTTCAATATTTTATCATGTGCTCTTGCACTTAAATTCAAATTTTCGAATGCAAGTTTCAAAAGTTCGTTGCAATCCTCAGATAAAGCACAATATTTTTTTGTCATTGCAACATTCATTTTACTGTTGCAATGAACATTGGTTCCAGCAAATCTTTCTGTTTGAATTTTTCTTGCCCTGTCCACCCTTTCTTTTATCGCACATGATGGCTCTTCTTCAAAATCGCTGTGTAAATCATCATAAGTGATATTGTCCACTTCAATATGCAAATCAATTCTGTCCATAAGTGGTCCACTTAACTTGCTTAAATAATTGTGAACTTGTGCAGGCGAACATTTACAGATCTTGGCAGAACTGCCATAGTATCCACATGGGCAAGGATTCATGCTTCCAATCAAAGTAAATGATGCTGGATATGTAACTGAAAGCATAGCTCGTGAAACTGTTATCACACCATCTTCAAGTGGTTGACGCAATGTTTCGATTGTTTTACGGTCATATTCTGGCATTTCATCCAAAAACAATACCCCATTGTGCGCCAATGACACCTCACCTGGAGTTGCATTTTTGTTTCCACCAATCAACGCTATCTTTGTAGTGGTATGATGTGGTGTACGGAAAGGTCTTTTCAAAATTATACCTTGATTGTTGTCAAGATTGCCCGAAACACTGTGAATTTTTGTTACTTCCAATGCTTCGTCAAACGTCATGTCTGGCAAAATAGTTGGAAAGCATTTTGCAAGCATTGTTTTTCCACTGCCTGGTGGACCTATCATAATCATATTGTGCCCGCCAGCCGCTGCAATCTCCATTGCCCTTTTGGCACTTTGTTGTCCTTTTACATACTTGAAATCAAAACTCTCATTGTTTGTTTGTTGTTTCAATACTTGATAATCTGTCGTCTTAACCTTGTTCCATACTTTTTCGCCATTCAGCATCAAAACCAAATCTTTCAAATTTGAAACGGTATATATGTCCAATCCTTCGATATAACTTGCTTCTTTGCAATTTTCTTCAGGAATAACAATTTTTTTGTATCCATTTTCCCTGGCTGAAATTATTATTGGCAGAACACCATTAACTTTTTTTACAGAACCATCCAGTGATAATTCGCCCAAAAAAACAATGTCTTTGGTGTTTTCAAAATCAATTTTTCCAATAGCAGAAAGTATTGCGACTGCAATAGCCATGTCATAAAGTGGCCCAGCTTTCTTTTTGTCTGCTGGTGCCAAATTTATCGTAATTTTGTTGATTGGATATTCTAGTCCACTGTTTTTTATTGCAGATTTAACTCTTTCTTTCGCTTCTTTCACAGCAGTGTCTGCAAGTCCTACCAAGTCTACACCTGGAAGACCACCCGAAATATCAACCTCAACAGAAACAGGATAACCATCCAATCCCAAAATACCATAACTAAGAACTTTTGATAACATAAAATTTCCTTTGGACTATTATATAAAATTTTGCCATATTCGACAAATGTTTTTGTAAACTTAACCCAAATTGCATCAAAATATTTTTCTTTTTTTTTAGAATATTTTTCTACTTAATCCTTGACACAACAGTGTTTTTTGTATATAATACCAAGGAAAATTGTTCATTAAAAGGTGGTGAAAGTATGACCACAGTCAAAGTCGGCGAAAACGAAAGTTTGGAAAGTGCTTTGAAAAGATTCAAAAGAAAATGCCAAAAAGACGGTATCATCGGCGATTTGAGAAAGAAAGAAGCTTATGATAAACCAAGCGTAAAACGCAAAAAGAAATCTGAGGCAGCAAGAAAAAAAGCAAGAAAAAGAGGTTAAACTCCTTCCCAACTTAAAAGTTGGGATTTTTTTTTGAAAAAAATGTATATTCAAAATGTTTCAGCACATAATAAAAACGTAAGATATAATCAAAAACAAAACGTTTTCAAGATTATCTTACTTAAAAACAAGTCGGACGTCATCCGACTTGTTTTTTTGTTTATAAAAAGTTTGCCGCTTTTACCAATACCAATCCTTGAAGTATGGCAATCCATTGTTGATATTGTCATTTCCGTATGCCCAAACAGGCTTGGAAACTATATTTAACCTATCACGCCAATTATACAAACTGCAACTATCTGATGGCAAACTTAAAACAAGAAAATTTTTGTCTATATAATCATTAGTGTACACAGACGATGTACGACTTTGAGCTTCGAGTCCATTTGATACATTTACACCATAAACAATACGATATCTTTTGTTCCATAAAGACCCCTTGGTTTGTTCATCACCGCTATTCCCATATGCATAAGATATCATATATGGACTTTTTTCAATTACAAAATAATTTATACCAGTTGGTGAACTATCGCTGGTATTTCTGCCAATTATTTGCCCCACATATTGTCCCGTAACAACCAATTTAGGTTTTTCAGTTTCCCAAGCCAAGTTTGGATCTGTATTTATAACAGGAAAATTATTAAATAAATTCAAACAATTGGTTACTTTTACACTGTCTACAGCATTGTATCCAAGAATCCCACCATAATACAGCCCCTGTTTACCAAGTTCATTTGCTATAGACTGTATGTCAGAACTATTTGGTGTATCAAATATATTTGCATCACCATTCTTTCGAGTGCATCTTCCTACTTGCGTTTTATTTACACAATTTTCAACTATTCCGACCCAACTATCTGTTGTTTTTTCGTAATAAGGTGCATTTATATAGCCCGCAATACCACCTGCGACCAAGGAACAATCTATTATTGACTCATTGCTACAATTTCTTATTATCAAATCTGTAGATCTACCACTTAGATATCCCACAATACCGCCAGAATAGAATTTTGCTTTGATATAACTACCATTCACGCTCTTATTCAAACAAGTTAATATTGTTACTTCAGCTGATTTTGTACTTGGACTAACATATCCCACTATTCCACCAGAATAATTACTTTGTGCAATAACCGTTCCGATGTTTGTGTTTTTATTGACATACAAAAGATTGGATGATGAATTTACACCATAAAAAGAACCAATTATTCCACCTGCAGAACCAGTTGCCTCAACCTTTCCTTCGTTAAAGCAATTTGAAACCAAATCCAATCTATCATTAACACTGCCAACAATTCCACCACAAGCACTACTCGTACTTGTTACATTGCCAAAGTTATAACAATATCTTAGTGATCTTGAATAATCTGGTGCACAACCACTCAAACCACCTATGATGCCACCTGTATTGGTTCCACCTTTAATTCGCGCATTGTTGAAACTGTTTGAAATCCCTATGTTTGTATCAGTACCACCATTGCCGATAATTCCTCCAACATCTGATGCTGGATTAAGATATGAAGTTCCGCCTTCGATATTGCCACCATTATAACTAGCATATATATATGCTATATTGCTGTCTGTCGAAGAACCATATATGTATCCTATCAAACCACCGATAGAACTCCCGCCGCTTACATTGACAGAGATTTTGCCAATATTATAACAATTTTCCATTCTCAATAATGAGGAAACTGTCATAGTTTTTCCGTTTGCAGTTACTGTTCTTCTTACCCTGCAAGATTGACCAATCAATCCGCCAACGTTTGTTTTTGCTATGATATTCGCTTGATTCATGCATTGATCATACTGACCACCGCTACCAATACCTATCAGTCCGCCAACATTTAAAGAATTTGGTGTATTTATATTCACATTCATTGACACTTTTGAAATTTGAATATCATAAAGACCGTCCATAAATCCTATCAAACCGCCAATACCGACTTTTTCAGCATTGATTGATGCGGTTGTTGAAATCGAACCAGAAATTTTTACATTTTCTATACTTACGCTGTTTTCAGTTTTTACGTACACACACCCAAAAAATCCTTGTGCACCACTGCTGCTATAAAAATCTTTTATACGCATACCAGAGATTTCGTATCCACAACCATCAAAATGACCAGAAAAAGGATATGTAGAAGTTCCAATCGGCTTCCACAATACAAAGTTGCCACTGCTGTCAACCTTTAACAAATTTATGTTGTTTGTCAATTTGAAATATTTGTTGGTATAAGATTTAGAATAATAACTACTGTTTGTCACATGCGCCACACGTGCAAGTTGTTCAGGTGTCGAAATCAAATACGGATTGCTTTGAGAACCAGTTCCACCAGCAAAACTTGAAGCATAATAACTAGACCAATAACTTGCTGCGTAAGTCTGGTTTAAAGAAAAAGGCAAAAATCCCCATCCAGCAAGGAGCAATACCACTGCAAGTATAAGCATCGGTACCGTAACCCTGTATGTTGTGTCTGAGGACACTATAAATGGATTTTTGCCTCTCATACTATTTATATTATTTAATATATCATAATTGATTTTTTTTATCAAATAATTTTACTTGTTGATAAAAATTCTTCTAAAAAAATTTATTATAACAACTCTTATCCCCATTAACTCCACGTCAACAATGCCAAAAACAAAATTGAATTTCAAATTGTATTTCTTTAACAAAAAACAGCCATATATTATGGCTGGTTCAAGTTTTGTTTGCAATTATAATTTTTTGAGTCTTTGCAAAAATGGAGGAATATCCGAATTTTCAATATGTATTCTTGAAGATGGTGTTCCATCAGCATGCTGAACCGCTTCAGCTGAAATTTGTGGTCTTTCATTTGTATAAAGTGGTTGTTGTGAAGCGGGTTGTTGTTGAACTTGTTGTTCAGATTGTTGTTGCAAAGGTCTTCCAAAAATATCTGTTCCAGCAAAATCTTTTTTTGTTTCAAAATTTGAAAATGCTCTTACATTTTTTTCAATAGGATTTTCTTTTTCCTTTTCTTCCAAAATTCCACTGCCAGCAAATCCCGTAGCGATAATCGTGATTTCCACTTCGTCGTTCATTGATTCGTCAATTCCAGAACCAAATATGATGTTACAATCTGCATCAACAACGCCTTTTACAAGGTCAGCTGCTTCGTAAACTTCATCCAATGGTAAATCCATACCACCCTTTACATTCAAAAGCACACCAGTTGCACCTTCGATTGTTGTTTCCAAAAGTGGACTTGAAACTGCTTGACGAACAGCTTCCAAAGTTTTGTTTTCACCCTTGCCGTGACCGATACCCATATGTGCAAGACCACGATTTTTCATGATTGAACGTACGTCGGCAAAGTCAAGATTGATAAGACTTGGAGTAACAATAAGATCAGAGATACCTTGGATACCTTGTCTTAACACGTCATCTGCATACCTGAACGCTTCAACGATTGGAGTTCCTTTTGGAGCAATCTTCAAAAGTTTGTCGTTTGGTATAACTACCAATGTATCAACGTGTTTTCTAAGGTTTTCAATACCTCTTTCGGCATTCATAAGACGCTTTTTACCTTCGAAATTGAATGGTTTTGTTACAACTGCGATTGTCAATATCCCCATTTCTTTGGCAATTTGTGCAACAACTGGAGCAGCACCTGTGCCTGTACCACCACCCATACCAGCGGTAATAAATACAAGGTCAGAATCTTTCAACATTTCGCTTATGCTTGCCTTGCTTTCTTCTGCTGCTTTTTGACCAATATCAGGTTCAGCACCAGCGCCAAGACCTTTGGTAAGTTTTTCACCAATTTGAAGCCTTAATTCTGCCTTGCTCAAGAGCAATGCTTGTTTGTCGGTGTTAATCGCAACAAATTGTGCACTTGTAATATTGGCACTGATCATACGATTGACAGCATTGTTTCCACCACCACCGATACCAATTACCTTGATGTTTGCAATTTGGTTGATATTGTTATTATTATACATTTGTTCTCCCTTCCTTATCTTTTAAAAATTTTTGACAATATTGAATTGTTCGCTTTTTTATTTTTTTCAAATGCCATTTGACAAATTGACGTCAACGACGTATTAAACGGTCTTGTAAATTGCGGTGTGTTACTGTTCAAAATTTCCACAGAACGTCCAAGTTCTTTTGAAATTTCTTCTTTAACTCCCTTCATCATTGAAAGTCCACCGCCTGTCAAAAATACTGGAAAATATTTTGGATAATTTATGTTTGACATTTCAATGCATTTTTCAATTACTTGACAAATCATACTTATACGAGATTTTGCAACGTCATTTGCCAAAATTGCATTTACAGGTTGTCCACCAGGAATTTCATATGTTTGCTCTCTGTTTTCAACAGTCAAAACCAGTTTTCTTTTCAATGTTTCTGCGTCGTTATAATTAAGTTTAAGGACTTCTGCCAAATCGGCCATAATATGTCCCCCACCAAGTGAGAAACTTCCCAAGTAAGCAAGCCCACCACCTCTGCAGATAGCAATATGCGTTGATATGTAACCAGAATCAATCATCAAAGCATAATCTTTACGCGCATTTTCATCAAGCAACGCCAAGCATTCACACAAAGGGCTTGAAACATATTCAACCGAAATCAAACCAAGATTTTCAAATACATTGTTAAGTAAATTTATAACCTGCCTGTTTGCTAACTGATAAGACAAATCACCAGTCAATTTTTCAGTCTTTTTGCCAACCGGGTCATCCAATTTTTTGCCGTTGTCAAGTGTATACTCAAGTGTTGTTACGTCAATCAAAGTCAAATCTGTGTTATATTTGAAATCATTTGCTTGATCAAACAGAATTTGAAGATCAGATTGCAAAACTTTGCGCTTTGCACCAAGTTGCAATGTTGCGGTTTTGTTTACAACGGTCAAAAACTCAGCAGGCAAACCTACGTACAACTCTTTTATATGAAAATTCGCACTTGCTTCCGCATTGCTTAAAGCCAAACCAAACGCATATTTCAATCCATCTTCTTCCAAAAAATTGCCTTCACAAAAACCAGCATATTCACATTCACCATAACCAACAACAGAAAAGGTTTTCGCGTTAGCACTTATCACTGCAACCCTTATTTTTGATGAGCCAATATCCAAAACTGCAAGTTTTTTCATTTCAAAAATTTTTCTCCTCTAGTTAATTGTGACTTTTTGTTACAAAATGCATAAATATAACATTTTTTTTATAATTATAAGCGTTCAAAAATATTATGTCAACACTTTTTTCAAGATTTGATTGACAATTTGCAAAACACTTCACCCTGGTCGTCTTGCAAAACTTCCAAATAGTGTGTATTCAAATAATCTGGCACACAGAACGAAAGTGATGCAAGCGCAGATTGAATTTTTGTATTTAATTTTGAATTTGGCGCATAGATTTTTATCAAGAAATCGTCATGTGTGTAAAGTGAAATTATATCGCCATCGTCATATATTATTTCTTGCGTGTCACTGTAATCAATTTTTATATTTTTTATCAAAGCCTTTTGCTCGGTTATATCACGATTGTTCAGCAAAAATGCATCAGACAATTTGCAAATCAAGTCAGACTTGTCCAAAAACAACAACCTGTCACCTGCTTTGATAATCTTGTGTAAAAAATCAAAATTTGTGTTTTCAATCAACACCGCATTTGATTGAACAGAATCGTAAGTTGCACTGTTTATCACATTCACAACATAAAAATCTTCGTCACAAATATAAAAAGTATCTTTTGTATTGTCTTTTATTGCAAACAATTCTTCACGTTGAGCAAAGTGAACAACCAATTTATTTGGAAATTTTATTTCAACGTTAATCACGTCGATAAGTGGGTTTTGGTTTTGGATTTCATCTTCTATTTTGTGCTTGTCCAAAAAGAACACCACACCACCTTTGTTTACTTGCAATGAGGAGGTGTCAATGTTGTTTTTGTTATGCGGAACATACTCTATACTTTTTACAGAAAACACGGTAAAAAGCAACGTTAAAATCGTTGCTAAACATACGAAAACTACGCTAGATATTATTATCGCTTTCTTCTTCAATTTTTATCCTTTTTATGTCTGCCCCAAGACTGGCAAAATCTTGCTCAATCTTTTGATATCCACGGTCAATATGATGTACATCACTCACTGTGGTTTTCCCATTTGCAGCAAGACCAGCACAAACCAAACATGCGCCACTTCGCAAATCTGTTGCAGTCACCTGCGCCCCATGCAAAAAACCACCGTTTATAGTTGCCACTTTGCCATCCACAGTTATATCAGCGCCCATTTTTTGAAGTTGCGGAACATGCTTGAAACGCGTTTCAAAAAGATTTTCAGTTACACTGCTCTTCCCTTTGCAAACGCAAGCCAACGCAACCATCTGAGATTGCAAGTCCGTCGGGAACCCTGGATAAGGTTTTGTTTGGATGTGTCCAAATGACTTTGGACATCCATCACCTTGCACAATTATTTTATCACTATCAACCTGTATTTTGCAACATTTATTTTCAATTTTTTGTATCAAAGATTTCAAATGTTCCGCTTTTGTATTTTTCAATGTAACCTTTCCACCTGTCATAGCAACCGCTGTCAAAAATGTTCCAGTGATTATCCTGTCAGAAATAGGCGAGTAAATTGTTGAACAAAAGTCTTCACTGCCTTTTATCGTGATGCGTTTTGTGCCGGCACCACTTATTTTTGCCCCCATACTGTTCAAAAAGTTCTGCAAATCAACAATCTCTGGCTCTCGAGCAGGATTGAAAATGTGTGACATTCCCTTGGCACAACAACAAGCCATCATCAAATTTTCAGTGGCACCCACACTTGCAAATCGCAAGTGTATGTCGTTTGCCTTCATATTTTCACCATCACACATCAAAAAACTGTCTTGTTCATCAATTTTCACACCAAGTGTTTTCAAACCTTCAATATGTAAATCTATTGGTCTTGCCCCTATCGCACATCCACCAGGATATGATATTTTTGCTTTTTTGAGCCTTGCAAGCATCGGCCCCAAACAAAAAATCGAAGACCGTAAAAGTTTTGTTTGACATTCAGGAAGTTCAAAATTGCAAATATTCTTGCAGTTTAATTCCAATGTTCCATTTTTCTTTGTTATATCGGCACCCAATGTTTGCAAAATATTGCACATATTTTTTATATCTTCAAACTCTGGTATGTTCTTCAAAACAACTTTGCCATTACACAAAATACTTCCTGCCAAAATAGGAAGTATTGCGTTTTTACTGCTTGATATACTCAAGGTGCCATAAAGTTTTTTGCCACCACAAATTTCTATTTTATCCACTGAAACCTCTCAGTAACAATATATTAGCCAACAGAAATTTATGTTAATATTTTGCCTAAAAGCTTTTATTTTCCGCAAAAAACAGAAAAAAATATAAAAAACAAAAAGTGGCATTTCACTGCCACTTTTTTTCCTGTATATCATTGCTTTTTACTGAGTATTAACGCCCAACATGATTTAGTCGTTTTTGAGCAATTATCGAGAAACTCGATGAATTTCATCAAAAATATCGAGTTTGCTGATATTTTTGCATAAAAAAAATTGCCTTTTGGGCAATTTTGGTCTTTATAACAAAACATCAATCAAGGAAAACCTTGTGTTTGATTATTTGTTATCTTTTGATTTGATTTTAGCGGCTTTTCCAGTAAGGTTTCTTACATAGTAAAGTTTTGCTCTTCTTGGGTTGGCTTTTCTTACAAGTTCTACCCTTTCAATCAAAGGTGAATGTACAGGGAAAGTTCTTTCAACACCGACACCGTAGGATATTCTTCTTACAGTAAATGTTTCACGAACACTGCCATTTCTTTTTGCGATAACAACGCCTTCATAACCTTGAAGTCTTTCTTTGTCACCTTCTTTGATTTTGTAGTATACTTTTACAGTATCACCGACTTGAATTTCTGGAGCATTTTCACGCATATTTTCTTTTTCAATAACGTCAACTATGTTCATTTCATTCTCCTTTTTATCAAAGTGTTCATGTTTGTCCTTTGTTTGCAACAAATAAAACAGCGGAGCACCCGAAGTCTTGTTGTATTTTAGCATATTTCTTTTTTGTTGGCAAGTCTTTTTTTTATATTTTTTTTTGAAATTGACAAATATCTTTTTTTGTATCAAAACGCATTTTGTATATGGTTTATACTTTCATCATATACTTCGATTACATCAAATCTGACTTGCCCGTCCAACAGTTTTTGTTTCATAAGATAAACTGTTGCAATGTTTCGAATTTTGTGCTGTTTGCGTTTGTCAACTGCTTCACTTGCTCGGCCGTATTTTTCCGAAGTTCGAGTTTTGACTTCGACAAAAACAACACAGTTTTTGTCTTTTGCAATGATATCAATTTCACCAATTTTGTTTTTGTAATTGGTCTTTAATATTTTGTAATTGTTTTGTTCAAGATACTTTCTTGCAAGTATCTCACCTTTCATTCCCAAAATTATATGTTGCATATTTTCAATCCAAACAAATTTTTCCAAGCAAGCCTTTGCGAAAATCGTTCAACAGTGCAACGGCACCCTTGTCAATATCAGGCTCTCCGCCTTTCAAAAGCAAACCGCGTTTTTTTGAAATATCACTCAAAACTTGCAAATCGTCATCTGCCAAACTTTCAAGTTTGTATCTTTGAAGCAAGCAATCAGGATATGCGTGTTTCAAAAATTTTACAAACTCACACGCCAATTCAACAAGATTGACAACGTCATCTTTGATACTGCCAACAAGCGCCAAGTTTCGTGCTGTTGTTTGGTCATCAAATGATGGCCACAATGTACCTGGTGTGTCAATAAGTTGTATTCCACTTTTCAGTGTGACAAGTTGTTTGCCACGAGTAACTCCAGGTCTGTTACCGGTGATTGCTTTGCTTTCACCACAAAGGTTGTTTATAAGCGTGCTTTTGCCGCAATTGGGAACACCGATTACCATTGCCTTTGGAGTATATTTTATGCCTTTTTGCTTGTACTTTTCAATTTTTGTTTTTGAAAGCTTTAAAAGCATCGACTCAACAATTTTGCCTGCGCCAGATTTTGCACTGTTAAGTTCCAAAACGGGAGCTGTTGAAGAAAGTTCAGATTTTATTGCTTTGAGTTTTTTTTCATCTGCAAGGTCATATTTGTTAAGCACGTACAAAATTTGTTTGTCTTTTGCAATCGAAACAAATTTTGGATTGATACAACTTTTGGGTGCGCGGGCATCCAAAAGATAAATAAGCACATCAACGTTGCTTACTTCTTTTTGCATCATTCTTAATGACTTGGTCATATGCCCTGGAAACCAGTTAATTTTCATTTCCTTCCCCCAACAAATCTGCACGTCTTTCTTTTGTGATTTTTTTTGCCAATTCTTTGCGATATTCATCAACTTTTTGATGATTTCCCGAAAGCAAAATTTCGGGAACCTTGTGTCCCATAAAATCAGCAGGTCTTGTGTATTGTGGATACTCCAAAAGGTTATTTTTGAAACTTTCATCTTCTTCTGAGTGTTGATTGCCCAATACACCTTGTATTTTGCGAGATACACAGTCTACAAGCACCATAGCAGGCAATTCACCACCTGTAAGAACATAATCACCAATGCTTATTTCCATTGGTTTGAAAATATCAAGTATACGTTCGTCTATGCCTTCATAATGACCGCAAATTATTGCAATATGTGGTTTTTGGCTGAGTTCAAACGCCAAATTGTCGTTCAATTTTTTGCCTTTTGGTGACATATATATCAATGTTGTGTCATCTTTCAAAACGCTTTTTATACTGTCATACAATGGCTGAGGCGTCATCAACATTCCGCTTCCACCGCCATAGCAATAATCGTCGCAACGTTTGTTTGGATCCAATGAAAAATCGCGAATATTAACCAAGTCAATATCCAAAATACCTTTTTCTTTTGCTTTTTTCAAAATGCTTTCATCAAGTGCGGAAAACATTTCGGGAAACAAAGTTAAAATATCGATTTTCATATGTCCTCAACAAATTTTATGTTGGTCAAATTTTTCTTTGTCAACAATTATCAGCTTTTGCTGTGGAAAAACTTTTACAAATATTTCCTTCAAAAAAGGGACTTGATACTCTCTGCCATCTGCAAATATAACCCAAACATCAGCGGCACCATATTGCTCAACATCAACAAGCTTGCCAACAAAATTGTTTTGTTGGTCAAATATTTGACTGTCCAAAATGTCTTCAATCAAGTATTGATCTTCAGGCAACAAAAAGTCGTTTTTGTCAACACTGACAAACTTTCCCCTTAACATTTCGGCTTTGTCAACATCATCAATTCCTGCAAATTTTACAAATGCAAATTGGTCGTTCAACCTTAGGCTTTCAATCTTTGCTTTTGAAACACCCACATAAAGATATTTCAAATTATTAAAAACCGCAAGGTTATCTGTCGAAAGCAATATTTTTACTTCGCCATTCAAACCTTGTGGTTTTACAATTTTGCCAACGGAAACTTGTTGCATCAATTTTCACCAATTTTGACAATATATTTTTTCTTTTCTTTTGCAGAAATGCTTCTTACTATATTTCTTATACTTGTTGCGATTCTGCCATTTTTGCCGATAACTTTTCCAATTTGGTCAGCTGGAACTTTTACAGTTATAACAACAGTATTGGCGTCAATTTTTTCGTCCACCGAAATGTTGTCAGCATTATCTACCAAAGCACAAATGATATAATTTACTAAATCTTTCATCAATTTGCTCCTATTTCTTTTCGATAATGCCACTCTTTACAAGCAAATCTTTTGCAACTTGGGTTGGTTGAGCGCCATTTGCAATCCACTTTTTTGCTTTGTCAGCATCCAACTTGATTTCTGCTGGTTCTGTAAGTGGGTTGTAGGTACCAAGAATTTCGATAAATCTGCCATCTCTTGGTGATCTTGAATCAGCAACAACTACACGATAAAAAGGTGATTTTTTATCTCCCATTCTTGTAAGTCTGATTTTTACTGCCATTTTTTCCTCCTAAATTTGTTTTGTTTATATTAACAACTCAAATTTCTTCAAGTTGAATAATATCCGTCTTGATCAATACGCCATTCGACGCATCAAAACATCCCTTTCAAGCCTTTCTTGCCTTTGAGCTGCTTCATCATCTCTTTTGATTGCTCAAACTGTTTCAAAAGCATGTTAACGTCCTGAATTGACGTTCCACTTCCCTGTGCGATACGCTTCTTTTGACTGGCTTTTATAAGGTCAGGATTAAGTCTTTCTTTTTTTGTCATGCTTTGAATGATTGCTTTGTTTCTGACAATTTGTTTTTCATCAATGTCAAGACTTGAAATCTTGTTTGAAACTCCTGGCAACATAGACAAAATATCTTTCAAATTGCCCATCTTTTTGATTTGTTCAACCGAAACCAAGTAATCTTCAAAAGTAAAAGTGTTTTGCCTGAAACTTTGTTCAAGTTTTTTGGCACTTTCTTCATCAACTGCATTTTGCGCTTTTTCAATAAGTGAAAGTACATCGCCCATTCCCAAAATACGACTTGCAATTCTGTCTGGATAGAATGGTTCAATATCACCAATTTTTTCACCTACACCGCAAAATTTGATTGGCTTGTTGCAAATCGCTTTTATTGAAAGCGCTGCACCACCCCTTGTGTCACCATCCAGTTTTGTGATAATCACACCAGTGATGTCAAGTTCGTCATTGAATGCCTTTGCAACGTTGACTGCATCTTGTCCAGTCATAGCGTCAACTGTAAGCAAAATTTCGGTTGGTTTGACTTCGGCTTTGATTTTTTTGAGTTCGTTCATCAATTCTTCGTTGATATGAAGTCTGCCCGCAGTGTCAATTATAACCGTGTCAAATCCTTGCTTCAATGCAAAGTCAACCGCTTGTTTTGCGGTTTTTACCGGGTTTTGAGTTCCCTTTTCAAACACTTGTGTATTGGTCTGTTTCCCAACAATTTTCAGTTGATCAATCGCAGCGGGTCTGTAAATATCACAAGCGACAAGCAAAGGCTTTTTGCCAGATTTTTTCAAATAACCAGCAAGTTTTGCACACATTGTAGTTTTGCCCGCACCTTGCAATCCACACATCATGTAGACAGTTGGCAAACTGCTTGAAACGGCAAGTTTTTGATTTGGACTGCTCATCAAAGCAACAAGTTCTTCATTTACGATTTTTATAACCTGTTGTGATGGTGTAAGACTTTTCAAAACTTCATCACCCAAACATTTTTCACTTGTTTTGGCAATAAAATCTTTTACAACAAGATAATTGACGTCCGCTTCCAAAAGAGCAAGTTTGATTTCTCGCATTGCTTCTTTCACTTCAAGTTCTGTCAATCTTCCACGATTTGTAAGTTTTGAAAATACGTGCCCAAGTTTTTCACTCAGTCCAGAAAATAAAGCCATCTCTCCACCTTATAAAAGATTTTTCAAAGTTTTTTTTGATTGCTGAAAATTTTGTTCATCCATTGCATCAACGATTTCCATAATTTGAACATGATGCAATTTTTGCTCATACTTTTCAAGTTTTCCAAGTGACAAATTCAAACTTTCACTTATCGCCTGACGTGTTATGCCGTTGTTTGAAGCAAGTTCTGACAACGAAAAATCATCAAAATAATAATCTTTCAAAAGTTGAAGTTGCGATTGCTTCAAAAGTTCACCATAACAGTCAATCAACTTGCAAATATACACATTTTTGTTAAGTTCGCCCATAATCACCTGTCAAGTAAAAAAACTTTACACATAATATATCATTTCTTTGCACAAATAGCAAGTGTTTTTTTAAAAAATTATCCCTTGTCTATAACTTTTTCAAATTCGGACACCACTTGATCAATATTCATGTTTGACGTATCAATTACAACAGCGTCTTTGACGATGACAAGTGGTGAATTTTTTCGTGTTTCGTCACGCAGGTCGCGTTCTTTTATATCTTGAAGTATTGTTTCATAATCACACAAAATGCCTTTTTGAATATTTTCATCATATCTACGTTTTGCACGAATTTGTGGACTGGCAGTAATAAAAAACTTGAAGTTCGCATCTGGCAAAACAACGCTTGTTATATCCCTTCCTTCAACAATAACACTCATTTTGCTGGCAATTTTTCTTTGCAATTCGACAGCTTTGTGTCTTACATATGCGTATTGTGAAACAACCGAACTGGCATTGGAAATTTTTTCTTGTCTAAGAAATGGCGTAACCACTCTGCCATTCAAAATATCAATTTGCTCGTTATTTTCAAATTTGATTTGTAAATCAATATTCTGTAAAACTTGTTCAACTGAATTTTGATCATAAATGTCAATATTATTTTCCAAACAATACAGAGAAAATGCTCTGTAGATACTTCCCGTATTCAAATGGAGTATGTTGTATTTTTTTGCCAATTGCTTAGCGACTGTAGACTTTCCACTCCCCGCTGGACCATCAATTGCGATTACCAATTTTTTCATATTACCCTCTTCAACTTACATCTATAATAATACAGCAATTTTCAAAAACAATCAACAAATTACAAGCAAAAACTAATATCGCAAAATTCGCTTTTTCGTTCTAAAAAATTACTGAAATCTTTAATTTAATTTAAGTTTATCGAAAATAATTTGACATTTTTCTAGCGTATATCTTTTTTTCTTTCAAAAATACCCAATTTATAGCGTTTTTTCTGCTTTAACAAAAAAAAATGGTGTGCTATCCTAAAGCAGAAATCGGGAGGATTTATGGAAAAATTAAAACTTTTTATCGCAGACAATAGCGATAATTATCGTGCAGAGTTACAAGATTTTTTTAAAGATAAATATGATGTAGTCGGCACAGAAAACAACGGAGAAAAAACATTTGAGTATTTGAAAAACAATAAAGTCGACTTGCTTATCTTAGATGTTGTTATCGGCGGAATTGATGGATTTGAATTGCTTTCAAAAATCAACAAACTTGAAAACAAACCAAAAATAATTATCAATTCGTCATTGACATTGGACGGTTTTATTTCAAAAGCCATGTCAGAAGGAGCCAATTATTATATGATCAAGCCTGTAGACAAAAACGTACTTCAAAAAAGGATAGTCGAGCTTTTTGAAACCGAGCAAGCACCTGCGCCTGCAGCAAAAAACAAGGCATTGGAAGAAAAAATAACAAACATATTTATTACAGTCGGCATCCCTGCCCACATCAAAGGATATCAATATTTGCGTGAAGCAATTAAACTTGCAATAGACAATCCTGATATAATAAATTCTATCACAAAAAAACTGTATCCTGCCATTGCTACAAAATTTCAAACAAGTGCAAGCAAAGTTGAAAGAGCAATAAGACACGCCATCGAAGTTGCATGGAACCGTGGAAAAATCGAAAATATAAATTCGGTATTCAAAATAAAGGTTTATGATACAAATGAAAAGCCAACAAATGGCGAATTTATTGCACTTGTTGCTGACAAGATGCTTATCGAAGGATATTGATAAATAACAAAAAAACTGTAAAAAAAATCACAAAAAATTGAAAATAATTATTTTGTGATTTTATTTTTTTTTAAATTCGTATTTTTATTATGATGAATTATTTTTATCAATATTTTAAGCAATATCAAAATTTTGGTTTGAGTATATCGCTTATGATTATTGCTTTGATTTGTGGTGGAAGATTTTTTATTGCATCGCCAAGTTCTTTCCCACTCAGGTTTGTGTTTAGACCATATCTTCCAAGATGGTTGCGAGATGATGTATCATTTGTCAGTGTGTTTTCCAAAAAGTCATTCATTTCGTCAAGCGACAAATTGTCAGCGTTTTTGAAAAAATTGCTATCTTCATTAAATTTGTCATCTTTATACTTTTGAGCTGATTCATGGTCAGCTTTTTCAAGTTCAGCCAAAAGTTTGTCAAGGTCAATATCGTCTTCATGCAAATTATCAACAAATTCTGTATTGGTATCATTAACTTCTGGTTCAAAAACTTTTCCAACCATCAAATTATCTTGGTCGACCATTGTGTCATAATCTTGTTTTTCTTCTTTGTGAGCATCATGTTGTTTTTTGTTTTTTTTGGATACTTTCTCTTTCTTTTTCTCTTTATTTAATTTTTCTTTTTTTTCCTTCTTTACTTTGGGCTTAATTTTAAGTATCTTTTTTATTTTTTCCAACAAAAACTTACGCTTGTCAAAAATTATAAAACCAACAAACAATGCCATCGCTATAAATATCAAAATCAACCAACCGGCCATATTTTTCCTTTAATTATCTTCGTGAAGTAGGCTTGTTTTGATCATTACCTGCCAACGCATTGCGCATTGCTGTGTCCGAATTCAGATTTTGAATTTTGTAATAATCCATTACACCCATTTTTCCGTTTTTTATTGCTTCCGCCATCGCTTTTGGAACTTCTGCTTCTGCCGAAAGTACCATAGCTTTCATTTCTTGCGTTCTTGCGCGCATTTCTTGTTCTGTTGCAACTGCCATCGCCTTTCTTTCTTCGGCTTTTGCTTGTGCAACTGTTTTGTCTGCTTCAGCTTGGTCCATAACAAGTCTTGCACCAATGTTCTTTCCAACGTCAATGTCAGCCATATCTATTGATATAATCTCATAAGATGTACCGCTGTCCAAGCCCTTTGCAAGTACCGTTTTTGAAATCAAGTCAGGATTTTCCAAAACGACTGTGTGAGTTTCGGCTGAACCAACCGTTGTAACGATACCCTCACCGACACGGGCAAGGATTGTTTCTTCACCTGCACCACCAACAAGTCTGGATATATTTGCTCTTACTGTAATTCTTGCCTTAACTCTAAGTTCAATACCGTTTTTTGCAATAGCTGAAATCCAATCCGTTTCAATTACCTTTGGGGTTACGCTTTGCTTTACAGCAAGAGAGATATCACGACCGGCAAGGTCAATTGCTTTTGCCAAGTCAAGTGACAAATTGAATTTTGCACTGTGTGCTGATATGAGTGAGTTTACAACTTTTTGAACGTCACCACCTGCCATATAGTGTGTTTCAAGGTCAACGATTTCAATATTCAAGCCGGCTTTTTTTGCTTGAATGTACGCATCAATAATTTCGGCAACTTTGATACGACGCATTTTCATTCCGACCAATCTTGTCATTGAAACATGTGCACCAGACACAAGTGCAACAAACCAAGTTTTAAGTGGCACTATTGCAATCAAAATACCAAGTGCAACAACCAACAAGCCCAAAAATACATAAAGTATAATTTCCCAAGTTTGAACAGCCAATAAAATATTCATTTCAAAACTCCTTTAACAATTTTTTCTACATAAATGTTGTTTCCAACAACATCAATTACTTTTGCTTTTTCACCTACATACAAAAAGTCATCACGTGAAAGGACATCCAATATTTCTTCCCCAAATTGCATTTTCCCAACAGGTCTGCAATCTGTTACGACAACACCAACTTGCCCTATCAAACTTACATTGACGTTGTTAAAATGATCGTTGTAATTTGTTGGAAGTGCGGTATGATTTTCTACAAGTGCGGACTTTCCCAAAAGTCCATATTTTGCGGAACGAATAAACAGCAAAATTATCAGTATCAAAATCAAAAGAACGATAGCAAGCATTATAACAACTTGCAGAACAGAACCAGACAAAAACGCATGAAGAACAATACCCGCAACCAAGGATATAAGTCCACTTATTCCAACAAAACCATAGGATGGGATAACTGCTTCAATCAAACAAAGCACAATTCCCAAGCCAAGAAGCCCAAATACTATCCAGGACGTTTGTGTTACAAGTTTTGTTACCTCTTCCCAAAACATTTATTTCTCCTTTGCGTAAGTATTGTATCATATATTTTTACATTTGTATAGATGGTATTTTAAAAAACTATACTTTTTTGTTTCGTTTATAATAAAACATATACTGCTGAGCGTAGCCAGCATACCTTCCAAATGTGTCAACAAGTGTTTTTGCCATTATTTTTTCATTCGGACATTGTTTGTACAAATCGAAATAAACTTTTTTCACCCAAGTATCAACTGGGAAAACATCCATTCTGCCAAAGCAGAAAAGCAAAATGCAATCAGCAACTTTTGGACCAATGCCACTATAAGACAACAAGATATTTTTCAAACTGGGCGTGTCTAGTTTGGAAAGTTCGTCAAAATTCGAGTTTTGAAGAATTTTTATGGTACTGACCAAACTTTTGGCTCTATACCCACAGCCTGCACTTTCAAAAAAATATTCGTTTTGCTCTGAAAGTGTTTGCAAACTTGGAAATGTGTAATATTCAGTATTTTCAAAACACTTTTTTTCACCCAAGTTTTTGCGTATATATTGCATACTTTTTTTGATTCTTGGGATATTGTTGTTGGCTGAGATCATAAAACCAATCACTGTTTCACAAAAGGACTGCTTCAAAATTCTTATTCCATTTCCAAACTTGAACATTTCTTGAATATCAATGTCAAATTTGTTATCTGTCAAAATCTTGGCAACTTGTTGTTTGATTTGGTTGTAGTCAGTGTTCAAATCAAAAAAATTTACAAAATATTGAGCATTGTTTGACGCAATCAGATAAGTATCCTTAACCTTGGTTATTTTTGCGACATAATCGTTTGAAAACACAACAAAATCATCACCTTTCTTTTCGTATGTAAAAATTTGACCACATTCAAGAATGTGTTCAATATCAAACTCATCACAATTTTTTATTTTTATTAAGTTATTTTCAATTTCAAATATTTTTTCCATAGTTATTATAAAAAAAAGATTTTGTATCTCTACAAAACCTTTATAACAAATTTTCAAAAAAATTTCAAGTCTAACCTTCAATTACATTGACATATTTTTTGCTGCCACTTTCTGCAAAATTAACTTTGCCGTCAACTTTTGCATAGATTGTGTAGTCTTTTCCTAAGCCAACATTTTTACCAGGATAAAATTTTGTTCCTCTTTGACGAATAATAATGCTTCCAGCACTTACCAATTGGCCATCTCCACATTTTACACCAAGTCTTTTTGCTTGTGAATCTCTGCCGTTTTTTGTGCTTCCGCCACCTTTCTTATGCGCAAAGAGTTGTAAGTTAATAAATTTCATCACAAACCTCCACTTTCATAAATTTTTCATTGCCAATTTGCAAATCTTGCAATGCAATAAGTGCGGTTTCCATGATAATTTGCGTTTTTTCTAAAATACTTTTTTCAGATTCAAGAATTTTGCAACACAAATACCCTTGTTTTTCCCTGCGTTCAAATTGCAAATGGCATTTTACAACTTGTTTGAGCCCCAAAACGGCACTTTGGCTTATGGCAGATATACCTGCACACAAAACATCTTCTCCACTTTGAGCCAAACCAGTGTGTCCATCAAGTTCCATCTTTACAATAAAACCATTTTTTTCATAAAACTTTATTTTTGTCATAATTAACCAATTTTAACAATTTTAAGTTTTGTCCAAGGTTGACGGTGACCTTGTCTGCTTCTTACGTTCTTTTTTGCTTTGTATTTGTAAACAAGGATTTTTTCACCTTTTCCATGTTCAACAACTTCAGCAACAACTTTTACACCTTTAACAACTGGTGTTCCAGTTTTGATTTTGCCATTGTCATTTACAAACAAAGCATCAAATTCGATATTTTTTCCAATTTCTTGGTCAAGTTTTTCAACCAAAACTTCGTCGTTTTCAGCAACTTTGTATTGCTTTCCACCTGTTTGTATAATTGCAAACATCGCTCTTCCTCCTATCCAAATCTCACTATCCCCAGGCGGTAACAAGTTACACTTTGAAGCCATGGATATGTGGCACTGCGATAATATTATCATAGATATATATTTTTTGTCAAGTATTTAGCAAAAAAAAGCACAACCAAAGGTTGCACTTTCCAAAAATTATCTTTTGCTGAATTGTGATGCTTTTCTTGCTTTTTTCAAGCCGTATTTCTTTCTTTCTTTGCTTCTTGCATCCCTTGTCAAAAAACCACCTTGTTTAAGTTCAGGTTTTAATGTTTCTTCTGCTTCGCAAAGTGCTCTTGAAATACCATGACAAATTGCACCAGCCTGACCTGTAAGTCCACCACCATAAACGTTTACGATTATGTCATATTTTTCAGCAGTGTTTGTCAATGCAAGTGGTTGACGAACAATAAGCTTCAAAGTTTCAAGTCCAAAATATTCATCGATATTTTTGTCGTTGATAACAATTATTCCACTTCCGTTTGCAACAAGTCTAACTCTTGCAACTGAACTTTTTCTTCTTCCAGTTGCCCAATAAATTTGTGCAGTTTGCTTTGTTGCTTTTTTTGTTTTCTTTTCTTCTGCCATTTTATCTTACTCCTTTAAGAGTGATTAACTCTGGTTTTTGTGCTTCATGGTCATGTTCAGCACCTTTGAATACTCTGAGTCTTGTAAGCATTTGTCTTCCCAAAACAGTTTTTGGAAGCATTCCCTTTACTGCGTTCATAACTACAAGGTCAGATTTGTTTGACATAAGTGTTTTGTAATCAACTTCTTTGAGTCCACCAACATAACCGCTGTGGTGATACATTTTCTTTTGTTCCAATTTTTTTCCTGTCAAAACAACTTTGTCACTATTTATAACTATCACATAGTCGCCACTGTCAACGTGTGGTGTGAAAGTAGGTTTATTTTTTCCGCTTAATATATCAGCAACTTGGCTTGCCAATCTTCCAAGAGGCATTCTTGTTGCATCAACAACAAACCATTTTCTTTCAACATCGTTTGGCTTTGCCATAAATGTTTTCATTTTTTCCTCCAAATATTTTACCATTCGAAAAAACAATAACATTTTTGCAAGGGGCTAATTTACAAAAAAAATTGCCTTCACGAATAAGACATAGCAATTATATATTAAGGCAAAAATGATGTCAAGTATTTTTTGCAAAAAAATGATAATTTCAAACAAATTTGTTCTGATTGTTTGTCAACATCATTTGTATTACTTAAATCTTATGCCATAGTCGACGTTGTACAACACAAGTCCTTTTGCAGGTGCAGTCTTCCCCGCTTTTGTTCGATCTTTTTGCTCCAATATTGTTTTTATTTGTTTTGGTGATATTTTGCCAAAGCCAACATCAAGCAAAGTACCTGCAATTATTCTTACCATATTGTGCAAAAAACCGTTTCCACAAATCTTTAATGTTATACATTCATTTTTCTTGCAGATCTTTATATTTTTTATTGTTCTTGTATTATTTTCGTTTTCAATTTTCCTTGGAACGCAGAATGAACTAAAATCATGTATGCCAACCAAATACTTTGACGCCTTTTTCATAAGTTGCAAATTTGGCTTATGCTTCAAATAAACGCGATATCTTTCTTTCAATGGTTGAATAGAATCTCCAACATACAAGCAATAGTGATATGTTTTGAACTTCACACTATATCTTGCGTGAAAATCATCAGATACAACCCATGCATTTTTTACACTGATATCATTCGGCAATGATCCTTGAAGTGCGTATGGCAATTTTTTTACATCAAATTTTCCATCGTAATCAAAATGTGCATATTGATTTTTTGCATGCACACCACTATCCGTTCTTCCACTTGCAACAAGTGTAATTGGCTGACACAAAATGCCTTGCAAACATTCTTGCAAAGTTTGTTGAACAGAAACTCCATTTTTTTGTAATTGCCAACCGTGATAATTTGTCCCGTCGTATTCGATTTGTAAAAGCACTCTCATGTTTTTATGATATCATTTTTTTTGATTAAACTCAAACACTTTTTCAAAATAAAAGCACAAACAATCAATAAATAGTTATTGATTTGCACAAACTTATTTTGCAAGTGTTGTACAAATAATTTGACAACAACATATAAGAAAAAGTAAAATTTTTTCAAGAGGTAAATTATGAAAAAATATATAAATGTCGATGGAAACACAGCGACAAGCAACATTGCATACTATTTCAGCGAGGTTGCTGCAATCTATCCTATCACTCCCTCATCAACTATGGCGGAACTTGCCGATGAATGGTCACAAACTGGAAAAACAAATTTGTTTGACATGCCGGTTCAAGTTGAAGAGATGCAATCGGAAGCAGGTGCCGCTGGTGCCGTTCATGGAAGTTTGATTGCAGGTGCACTTACCACAACTTTTACTGCAAGCCAAGGGCTTTTGCTTATGATACCAAATATGCTCAAAATCGCAGGCGAACTGTTACCTGCTGTTTTCCATGTTTCTGCAAGAGCAGTTGCCACTCACGCTCTGTCAATTTTTGGTGACCATTCAGACGTTATGCAATGTCGTGCAACTGGATTTTGTATGCTTGCTTCATCATCCGTTCAACAAGCACAAGATATGGCTGTTGTAGCACACATTGCCGCGCTCAAATCATCTCTTCCCTTTTTACATTTTTTTGATGGTTTTCGCACATCTCATGAGGTTCAAAAAATTGAAGCGATTGACGAAAGTATACTCAAAGAACTGACACCTTTTGAAGAAATTCAAAATTTCAAAAAAAGATGTCTGAATCCATCTCACCCTTCACAAGCGGGAACAGCACAAAATCCAGACGTGTTTTTCCAAAATCGTGAAGCTTGCAACAAATATTATGACAAAGTATATGATATAGTTTGCAAAATAATGGAAGATTTGTCACAAAAAACAGGAAGGACTTATCACCCATTCGATTACTTTGGTGACAAAAATGCCGAAAATGTAATTGTTGTTATGGGAAGTGGTGCAGAAACCATTGAAGAAGCGCTTGAACACACAACAAATATTGGACTTGTAAATGTAAGACTTTACAGACCATTCAATATTGATGCGTTTGTTTCCACCTTTCCAAAAAATGTCAAAAGAATAACCGTTTTGGACAGAACAAAAGAAAGCGGAAGTCCATATGAACCACTGGCTCTTGACGTTATTTCTGCCCTTTCTCAAAAAAATATCAAAGCCGAAGTGCTTGCTGGAAGATACGGTCTTGGTGGAAAGGAATTTGACCCTGCTTGTGTAAAAGCCATAATTGACAATATGCTTTCAAAAAATCCAAAAATTCACTTTACTGTTGGTATCGAAGACGATGTTACAAATTTGTCTTTGCCAATCAATATGGATTACGAATTGCCAACTTGCGCCAAACAACTCAAATTTTATGGACTTGGCGGAGACGGCACAGTAAGTGCAAACAAAAATTCTATAAAAATTATTGGTGAAAATACAAACAAGTACACTCAAGGATATTTTGAATATGACAGCAAGAAATCTGGTAGTTTGACGATTTCACATCTTCGCATAAGTGACAATCCTATCAAAAGCACCTACACTATAAGCAAAGCGGATTTCATTGCAATCCACAACTTTAATTTTGTCGCTAGATATGACATACTGAAAGACCTTAAAAAAGGTGGCGTTGTACTTTTGAATACGACCTGTTCTGAAAATGAACTTGATACATGCTTGCCAATGAATTTTAAAAAAGATTTGAAAGCAAAAAATGCGAATTTGTACATTATAAACGCACAAAAAATTGCAGAAGAAATTGGACTTGGCAATAAAATAAACACCATAATGCAATCGGCATTCTTCAAAATAAGCAACGTAATTGATTTTGAACAAGCAAAACAATATATGAAAAAGTACGCTGAAAAAACTTATGGAAAAAAAGGCGAACAAGTTGTCAAAACAAACTTTTTGGCTATTGATAAAGGCAGCGAAAATTTGATAAGAGTCGATTTGAACAATTTAAGTGAAACCACTGGTTCAAGTTATGACAAACAAACTGATGACAAATATTTCCGTGAATATATTCAACCAATAAATTGTCTTCAGGGCAACAATTTACCTGTCTCAAAATTTTCTGTCGACGGAAAAGTACCTACTGATACGACAAAATTTGAAAAACGTGGCATTGCTTCTCGACTTCCCTGCTGGCAAAGTGAAAATTGTATTCAATGTGGCATGTGTGTTGCTGTTTGTCCTCACAGTGCTTTGAAATCTGCCATACTATCACCAGCAAATTTGGAAAATAAACCAACTTCGTTTGCAACGGCAAATGCAATGGGTTGTGTCGGCAAACAATTCAAATTGCAAGTCAGTCCACTTGACTGCACTGGATGCGGTGTTTGTGCAAATACATGTCCAGCAAAACAAAAAGCAATAATAATGAAGCATACAAGCGAAATTTTGGACGACGAAAAACAAAATTTTGACTATTTTCAAAATCTTGAAAAAGAAAATTCGCCTTTCAACAAAAACTCAACAAAAGGTTTGCAATTTGAAAAATCGTATTTTGAATACAACTATGCATGTGCTGGTTGCGGAGAAACACCATATATCAAACTTGCATCTCAACTTTTCGGTGAAAACATGATAATAGCAAACGCAACTGGGTGTTCAAGCATATATGGTGGTTCTTCGCCTGCTTGCCCATACAGCAAAAACTGCAAAGGCTATGGTCCCGCTTGGGCAAACAGTTTGTTTGAAGACAATGCCGAATTTGGCGCAGGCATAAGTTTTGCTGTTCAATCAAACAAACAAAGACTTTTGCATCTTGTCAACCTTTATCTTCCAAATACATCCGGTGAACTTAAAGAACTTTTGACAGAATGGTGCCAAACAAAACAATGTTCAAACGACGTCGCAGAAAAAATTGTCAGTTTGCTTCAAGGACAACCAAAAGATGAATTGCAACAACAAATAATCGCGCTTTCCGACTTTTTGGCAAAGAAGAGTATTTGGATAATTGGCGGAGATGGTTGGGCTTATGATATTGGCTATGGCGGTTTAGACCAAGTCCTAAATTCAAAACAAAACGTCAACATTTTGGTTTTGGACACAGAAGTATATTCAAATACAGGTGGTCAAAGCTCAAAATCAACTCCTCGTGGCAGTTTTGCAAAATTCGCATTTGGCGGAAAGCAAACAAAAAAGAAAGATTTGGGAATTATTGCAATTGCAGGCAAAAATTGCTATGTTGCAAGCATTGGATTGGGTGCAAACATACAGCAATCCATAACAGCATTCAAAGAGGCAGAAGAATTTGACGGCCCAAGTTTGATTTTGGCATACTCACCTTGTGTCAATCATGGCTTCAATATGGAGCAAAGCCAACAGGAAATAAAACGTGCTGTTGCAAGTGGATATTGGAACTTGTACAGATACAACCCAACGACAGACCAATTTAAACTTGACAGTCCAAAACCATCCATGAGTTATGAAGAATTTTTGCTCGGCGAAACAAGATATTCCGCACTTTTGAAAAAAGATCAACAAAAAGCAAAAGAACTTTTTGAACTTGCCACACAAGATGCAATCAAACGTCATGAGCAACTGGAAAAAATGGCAAACCAAAATTCTTAAAATAATACAAAAAAAAGTAAACTCTCAATGAGTTTACTTTTTTGTTATTTAATTAAAAACAAACAAAATGTATAAAATAATAAAAAGTGTCAAAAATTTTGTATATGAAAGTAAAATTATCATCAATATTCAGTATTTTTTTCAGGTTATTAGTAATATTTTTTGTAATATTTATATGGATAAGATATTTTGTTGAATCTCTTATTTTATCTGTGTTTCTGTCC